>JAFYCU010000233.1 GCA_017545095.1 Muribaculaceae bacterium
ACACCTCAACGGAAACATCACCGCCACGCTGAGCGGCGGCAATGGAGCCTTTGCCCTGAGCAGCAACACCATCACCGCTGCCGAGGCTGCCAATGGCAAGATTATCACCGTAACGTTCACTCCGAACGCCGATGGCAACTACACCGGCACTGTGACCCTCGCCAGCGACGGAGCCCAGAACGTGATTGTGAATCTCTCGGGAACAGGTCATGTAATTACACCCACCATCAACGTTAGCAGCAACGCACTCGCGTTCGATGCCACCTATGTGAACGAGACCTCGACTAAGAAGTTTACTGTTACAGGCTCTGACTTGAGCGACCGTGTTACGTTAACACTCAACGACCCTAATGGTGTCTTCTCACTTAGCCAACAAAGTGTCACAGCAGCTGTGGCCATGAACGGCACCGGACGTGAGATTACCGTTACCTTTGCTCCCACCACTGTCGGCGAATATAGTGCCACTATCACGCTTAACAGCACTGGTGCCGCAGCCAAGACCGTTACGCTCAACGCACATGCCGTAGAGCATCAGCCCGCCCTCACCGTTTCGCCCCAGAGCATCAACTTTGGCACCGTTGAGCCCGATGAGCAGGCCACGCAGACCTTCACCCTCAATGGTGAATACTTGCTGGGCGATGTGACGCTCACACTGAACGACGCCAACGGCGTGTTCTCGCTTAGCGACAATACCGCTACCAAGGCTCAAGTTGAGGCTGGCAAGACGATTATCGTCAGCTTCAGTGCTACCGAGGAGACTACTTATACTGGCAGCATCACGGTGAGTACCAGCGGATTGCAAAACATCACCATCCAGCTCAGTGCCGAAGTCTCGACCGGCGGCACCGCCAGTGATGCCTACCTCGACATCGCCAAGTATGCCACCATCGACGATGCCGGCTGGGCTAATGATGCAAAGAATTATGTAACGACATTCTATGAATACAATGAATATCCCGATGATGATTGTGCCTGGTTGACTATGCCGGTATTCGGTGCTTGGACAGGCCACCGCTATCCGTCGAATAACGGTCCGCAAAAGTGGATTAAGTACAATAGGGATACTAATAATGATTCATATAATACCATAGGAGGGGTTTCCACTGCTTGGGCTGCTAATGGTATATATAAAGGCAGTAATGCTTATTATAATGGTAAGACCGTGAGGCGTTTTGGCAATGATGGCAATTCTCGTACTAGCACAGAATATGCTCTTTCATTCTATATCACCAATGCTGCAGCAGTTAAAATTAGAGGAACGCACGGCAGAAGATCATCAGCTACTTATCCCACAACTCTTAAGGTGTATGAGTGCACCCAAAATGGAGATGCATTACAGGAGGGAACTTCAACTATTTCAGGAGGAAATCAAAGCTACACTGCAGCAAGCTCAGATTTTGAACTTGAAGTTGCTCTTGAGACTGGAAAAATTTATAAGATTGTTGCAAGTGTTACTCGTGGTAACTTTACCGAGATTGGTTTCCAGACACCGCTGAATAGGCCGAAGCTTAGTGCCACTCCCACCGAATTGTCGATGCGTGCTGCTCCGGGCGAGACGGCTACCGCTACTTTCAATGTCAAGGGCAAAAAGCTGTCGAACGATGTGACGGTGACCCTCACCGACCAGAATGGCGTGTTTGCAGTGGCTCCGACCAGCATCAGCATTGCCAATGCGCAGAATGCCAATGGCACCGATGTGACGGTGACGTTCAACGCTCCCGCCACCGAGGGCACATTCACAGGCACGGTGACGCTCACGAGCGGTGACCTCACGGCAACGGTCAACCTCAATGGCCAGTGTGTGGATGGCGGAACAGCCAGCGACAACTATCTGAACATTGCAAAGTATGCCACCATCGATGATGCGGGAGCTACAGTGAGCGGAATGCAATCCATCTATAAGTACACCGAGTATGCTGCCGATGACTGCGCTTGGCTCACCCTGTCGAACTACGGTGCGATGAAGGCCGATGCAAACCAGAATTGGCTCGCGAGCTCATCGCTCCAACAATATAACAATTCATGGTCTGCATCTGATATATTCCCAGGACAAGAAGCATACTTTGGTAGTGCACAAGCCTATTCTGTCTACGGAAGCGGCAACCAAGTGTTTTATGTCACCAACTGTACTCAGGTTAAAGCCATGGTCAAGGATGGAACCAGTTCCAAGGCAACCTTGTCAATTTATGAGTGCACCGAGAATGCTAATGGCACGCTCACAGCTTCTGCTACAGCAACCGACTCACAGCAGGGCGGCGCAAGTGGCACTGCGGTTATAACTTCGGCCACTCTTGATGCTTCCAAGATTTATAAGGTTCAGTTGACTGGCGGTGGCTCCTATCCCGACATTTTGGAAATCGGTTTCCAAACCCCGGTGCTCTTGCCCGCGCTCACGGCTTCGCCTACAGGCAAGGACATCATCGCTGAGCCTGGTCAGACCATTACCGAGACCATCACAGTGACGGGCAGCCGCCTGACCGAGGATGTGACCGTGACACTCGTCGACCCCAATGGCTGCTACAGTGTGTCACCGACCACCATCAGTGCAGCCGATGTTATGGCAGGTGCCACCGTGACGGTGACCTTTAATGCTCCCGCCACCGATGGCTCTTACCGCGCCCAGGTCAATTTCACCAGCGGAACGGCTTCGGCTCATACCATATTCTATGGTGCCGTGGGTGAGAAGGGTTCGGCTTATAGCCGCTACCTCGACATCGCCAAGTATCAGACTGTCGGTACTGGTGAGTGGTACACGGGCATCTTTGAACATCCATACAAGTACAATGATGTTGACTATCTTGCCGACCAAGTGGCTTGGCTCACGCTGCCCGCTGCCTTGCCTTACTATGCTTGGAACTACAATGACCAGAACTGGTGCGCCGTATCTTCGGGGGCAAGTGGTGGTTGGTATGGTCATCAATGGGCTGCTACCGACGTGTTCCAAGGTTATGAATATTTCAAACGAGCTGACTTGGCTGATGATGATGGAGACTATGCCCACATGATGGGTGGAAACGAGAGTAATTCTACCTCTAACACCGACATCTTCTATGGTATTTACCAGGTGACCAACTGCACTCAGGTGAAGGCTTACTGCTATAATAATGGCGCAACGAGTTCTTATCCTGCATTCATCCAGATTTATGAACTCACAGAGAATGCCGATGGTACTCTAACTCAAAGTGAAACACGCACCGACATTCAGACCAGCTATACCTCAGGAGCTCAGACGATGACCTCGGCCACGCTTGATGCCAACAAAATTTATTTCGTGGCAGTGGGCGGTTATCGTGGTTTCACCTATGAGGTCGCCTTCCGCACACCGATTCCCACGGTGACACTCGCTGAGCTGGCAACCGATGGCAACGAGGGGCAATACTACATCCTCGAGGACAACAATGTTGAGTTTGTGCGCCTCTCGGCCGATGGCAAGAAGCTCTTCTGCAAGGACAACAACGGATTTGCCAACCCCAGCGTTCCTGAGGATGGGCAAATCGACTATGTGATGCAGAAGACCGACCTGATGTTGCGCGAGGCTTGGGACCAGAGCAACTGGGTGGCCCTGACGCTCGATGGCAGCGGCGAGTGGACGAGCAACGACCTTGCCAGCTATAGCAACAAGAAGCTCACTCATGTGCTAGGCCGCCTTACCGACAAGGCCAACCCGAACCTGCTGATTTCTACTACCAGCAAGCCCACCGCCGGTACTGCCGTGACTGCGCCCTACATGAGCCAGCCCAACAACTACGTGACCTGTAACTTCGCCGAGACTGTGCAACTGGGCAGCGATGGCAACTACTACTTCTTTGTGGCTCCCAAGCCCATGGAGGTGGTGCAGGTGAACTGGGCGATGTGGGATGGCGACGCCAGTCGCTTCGTGGTGGTGCCCAGCGTGGGTGCGAGCAACACGTTCAACCTTGATGGTAGCTTCTACATCAACATGAGTGAGTACAGCGGCACCAAGCCCACCCTGCAGCACAACGCCATCTACAACTTTGTGGCGCTGGTGAAGCAGGAGAACGCCACGGCCTCGTCGCTGCAGTCGCGCCGACGCGATCCCGCACAGGCTCCGACGGGCTACATGGTCTTTCCCATCAGCGGTCTGGAGACTCCAGTGGGTGCCTACGATGGCAACATCGTCACCGGCTTGGCCGATGTGCGCGCCATGGCTCCCGCTGTGGAGGTGGCCCGCTTCAATGCCGCTGGACAGCGCGTCGGCACCGACTACCGTGGCGTCGTGATCATTCGCATGAGCGACGGCACAGCACGCAAGGTGGTCGTGGAATAAAACCCCGCTCAACTATCAATCAACATCAGTCGCTGCCATTCATCTCGGATGGCAGCGACTGATGTTGTAAACCTATCGTAGAAAACCCTTTTGATTCACAGAAAAATATTAACTTTGCAGTCCAAAACTCGCATCACCCACCATGGGTGGAGGAGGTAATGGATTTTGTCTCATCTTTGTTGATGTAAGGCGAGACGCAGTCTCGCTCCACACAACTATAAACTGTAAAACCCTATGCCAACACCTACCGAACTCCGCAACGCCCGTTTGGGCGAGCATCTGATTGCGGCCTTGCGTCGCCGCAACATCGAGGCGCACTACTGCGCCACATCGGCCGAGGCCGTGCGCTGTGTGCAGCAGCTCATCGCCGACGGCAGTACCGTGACTTGGGGCGGTTCGATGACCATCCGCGACATGGGACTCACCCAGGCACTCCACGACCGCGACACAATCCACGTGCTCGACCGCGACCGTGCTGCCGACCGCGACGAAGCCACCCGAATCTATCAACAGGCGTTTACCGCCGATGTGTATCTCTCCAGTGCCAACGCCATCAGCGAGGACGGCGTGATTGTGAACATCGACGGCAACGGCAACCGCGTGGCCGCCATCACCTGGGGACCGAAACGCGTCATCTTCGTCATCGGCCTGAACAAGGTGGCTCAGACTGTCGAGGCCGCTGTGGCACGGGCGCGCAGCACTGCTGCCCCGGTCAATGCCTCGCGCTTCGGCATCGCCACACCCTGCCAGACCGACGGCGTGTGCCACAACTGCCACGCCCCGCAGTGCATCTGCAACCACATCCACCTGCTGCGCAACAGTCCCGCCGGCCGTCACCTCGTGATCCTCGTAGGCGAGCCCCTCGGCTACTAACCCTGTAAACCCGTGGAGTCTACCTGAAGGAGGGTCTTACCGAAACTTGTAGAGCCGCATCACGATGCGGCTGATGGCCGAGTCAAACCCGACCTGTAGAGCCGCATCACGATGCGGCTGATGGCCGAATCAAAGCCTACATGTAGAGCCGCATCACGATGCGGCTGATGTCCGAATCAAAGCCGACATGTAGAGCCACATCACGATGCGGCTGATATCCGAATCAAAACCGACATGTAGAGCCGCATCGCGATGCGGCTGATGTCCGAGTCAAAGCCGACATGTAGAGCCGCATCACGAGCGGCTGATGGCCGAGTCCCAGCCCGAACCACAAGTGGCTGTTGCTAACGAAGTTACAAGCCGCTGCGTGCAGCGGCTCTACAGGCGGCAAACAACGGCGGCCTGCGGTGCGCTTGATGGCCGAGTCCAACTCGCCTCGTGTAGCCCTTTGTCGAAAACTCCCGCTCACCCCCCTATCCGCGAAAAAATATTCCTCATAACTGACGAGCTATTGAAAAAAACTGTAACTTTGCAGGTTGAAAAAGAATGTAAAACATCCAAGTAATCGTTTATAGCTAACTGCGTGCGATTATTGCATCATAAAACTAAAGCTCAGAAGGACAGAATAAGCGCAAGGTCGTTGATGATAGAATCTTATGTCCTTATGTGTTCTTTTACCAAATGTTTATAATAAGCTTTTAAACTGCATATGGCCGTGACTGGAATGAACAAATGGCGCATCGACGACAGCGCCGAACTTTACAACATCAAGGGTTGGGGACTGAAATATTTCTCCATCAACGAGCAAGGACACATGACCGTGACACCCAAGCAGAGCTGCGTGTCGGTCGACTTGGTGGCGGTGATGGAGGAGCTGCGCACGCGAAATGTCACAGCACCCACACTGCTCCGTTTTCCCGACATCCTCGACAACCGTATCGAGAAAATCGCCAGCTGCTTCAAAAAGGCCGCCAAGGAATATGAATACTCTGGCGAGAACTTCGTTATCTACCCCATCAAGGTGAACCAGATGCGGCAGGTGGTGGAGGAAATCGTGGGCCATGGCAAAAAGTTCAACATCGGTCTGGAGGCGGGCAGCAAGCCCGAGCTTCATGCCGTGCTGGCCATCAACATGGCGGGCATCAGCGACAAGTCGATGATTATCTGCAACGGCTACAAAGACGAGAGCTACATCGAGATGGCTCTGCTGGCCCAGAAGATGGGACGTCGCATCTACTTGGTGGTGGAAAAGCTTAACGAGCTTACCCTCATCAGCGAGGTGGCGCAGCGTCTGGGCATCCGTCCCAACATAGGGGTGCGCATCAAGCTCTCGAGCAGCGGCAGTGGCAAGTGGGAGGAGAGCGGAGGCGACCGCAGCAAGTTTGGCCTCAACACCAGCGAACTGTTCACCGCGCTCGACTTCCTCAAGGAGAAAGGCCTCACCGACTGCCTGAAGCTCACCCATTTCCACATCGGCAGCCAGGTGACCAAGATTCGCCGCATCAAGAATGCCCTGCGCGAGGCCGCGCAGTTCTATGTGCAGCTGTGCAAGATGGGTTACCAACCTGAGTTTGTTGACATCGGCGGCGGACTAGGCGTGGACTACGACGGCACGCGCAACAGTGCCAGCGGCTATTCGATGAACTACAGCATCCAGGAATATGTCAACGATGCCGTCTATACCTTTGTCGATGCCAGCAACAAGAACGAAATACCGCATCCCAACATCATCAACGAGAGCGGTCGTTCGCTCACGGCCCACCACTCGGTGCTGGTGATGAACGTGCTCGGCACCGCTGGACTCCCGCAGTGGGACGAGAACGTGGACACCGTTACCGATGATGACGATGAACTGGTGCGCGACTTGTATGAAATCTGGGACAAAATCAACAAGGCTCGTTTGCTCGAGGACTGGCACGATGCGCTGCAGATTCGCGACGAGGCACTGGACCGCTTCAGTCTGGGGCTGATCGACCTGCGCACGCGTGCCCTGGTGGAGAAGCTGTTCTGGAGCGTGGCACGTGACGTGAACGCCATTGCCGAGGGCATGAAGCACGCTCCCGAGGAATTGCGTGCCGTGGCCAAGATGCTGCCCGAGAAATACTTCTGCAATTTCTCGCTCTTCCAGTCGCTGCCCGACTCCTGGGCCATCGACCAAGTGTTTCCCGTGGTGCCGTTGCAGCGTCTGGGCGAGCAACCCGACCGGCTGGCCAGCGTGCAGGACATCACCTGCGACAGCGATGGCAAAATCGCCAACTTCATCTCGCCACAGGGCATCACACACTCGCTCCCAGTGCACAAACTTAAACCCGGCGAGCCTTACTATCTGGGCGTGTTCCTTGTGGGCGCCTATCAGGAAATCCTGGGCGACATGCACAACCTGTTCGGCGACACCAACGCGGTGCACATCGACGTGTATAAGGACCATTACGAAATCAATCAGGTGATCGACGGCGAAAGCGTGGCCGAGGTGCTGGAATACGTTCAGTTCTCACCCAAGCAGCTGGTGCGAAACGTGGAGACGTGGGTGACCGACAGTGTGCGCGCCGGGAAAATCACCGCCGACGAGGGCAACGAGTTCGTGCGCAACTACCGTAGCGGCCTCTACGGCTACACCTATCTGGAGAAAAGCTGAAGCAAGCAACGAGAGCCAAGAACCGAGAACCAAGAACCGAGAACCAAGAGCCAAGCTCCAAGAACCAAGCTCCAAGAACCAAGCTCAAAGCTCCAAGAATCAAGCTCCAAGAACCGATTCCCTAGATTCCTTAGATTCCCTATTGCAATCCCCCTGATCCGCCATCGTGTTCCCTGCTCCTTTCAACTACATCCTTGCGCCGCTGGTGGGCGGTGTGATTGGCTACATCACCAACGATTTGGCCATCCACATGCTGTTCCGTCCGCATCAGGCGAAATATCTGTTTGGCCGCCGCATTCCGTTCACGCCGGGCCTCATCCCCAAGGAACGCGACCGTATCGCCGCCTCGGTGGGCGATACCATCAGCCACAACCTGATGAACCACGAGGTGCTGGAGCGCACGCTGCTCAGCCACGAGATGAAAGCCCGCATCGCACAGGCCATCGACAATTATTTCGACGGCCTGCGGCACAACAATGAACCCTTGGGCGAATACTTGTCGCACTTTGCCGGGCGAGAGGAGATAGAGGCATTGTCGGCCAGCACCAGCGCGGAACTCACCCGCATCATCCACCACAAACTCGCCGACGAAGCCATAGGCAACCAAATCGCCCACATCGCCGTGGAGCATGTGATGAAGAAGATGTCGGGTTTTGGCCATCAGGTGGGTGATGTGCTTGCCGAGGGGGGCATAGGGCATGGCGGTGGCATAGGTGATGCCATCAAGCGCGGCATCGGACGCCTGTTTGGCAAAAGCGGCCAGAACACTGTGAGCGACTTCATCGATGCGCTGGCCCACCCCGTGGAGAAAGCACTGGCCAAAAACATCAACGAGATGCTCAAGCAGCATTCCGAAGACATCGTGGGCGACATCATCACCGGCGAGCTCGACAAACTGCTCGCCCGGCCCATGAGCGACCTCGTGAGCGGCAAGGACGCACAGATAGCGCACATCAAGGATACCCTGTTGAATCTCTACCACCAACTGGTGACCACGCAGCTGCCCCGTGCACTCGAGGCTTTAGACGTGAGCCGCATGATTCAGAACCGTCTGGCCGAGATGGACGTGGAGCAGGTGGAACAGCTCATCATGAGCGTTATGCGCCGCGAACTAAGGGCCATCGTTTGGCTCGGAGCACTCCTCGGCGCCATCATGGGCTGCGTGAACATGCTGTTGTTCTAAAGAAGCAAGACTCATGGCCTCCTGATGGAGGGGCTTTTTTACTGCCTGTAACCGAGTCCTGTAGAGCCGCACCCTGGTGCGGCTGATGGCCGAATCAAGAACCAAGAACCAAGAATCAAGAATCAAGAACCAAGAACCGAGATGCCTCAAGAACCAGAATGCAAGAAGCAAGAGCACAATCAGTCCGCAGGTCGCAAGGCATCGCCTTGCGAAACCCTGCCGCATTGCGCCGCTCGTAGCGTGGACGTGGCAGGCCGCGTCCCAACAAAACGCTTGTTTACGTGTTTGTTCCTCGTCACTCATCACTAAAAAACGCATTATGCATTGAAAGAAGCTTGCCGAGCATGGCGATAATGCGGGCGGTGGCGATGTCTACGCCCGTGCGGTTCACGTGGTAGCCGCCGTTGTAATTGCACTTGTCGGGCACGGTGAGCCAGGCGGGTGGGGCGGCGTAAGGGTATCCGATGCTGTCGAGCGCATGGGCAATGGCGGGGTCGTAGGTGCAGCCAAAGTGCTGCCGTGGGCAGATGGGGGGCAACATCACCACGGTGGCTCCGCGTTGCTGGCAGGCGTGGAGTGTGCCATCGAGCCAGTGCATGAAATCGGCATTGATGATGCGCGGTGTGAAGGGCTGCGACAGCTCCACATCGCCCGGCGGCAAGGTCCAGTGGCTCACCTCATCGCCTAGGTCGTTGAAACCACTGGCCACATAGCGATAGCTGTCGTTGCACGACGGCGAGTCTAAGCTGCCACCCATGGCTGCACGCAGCATTCGCTTCACGTTGGCGGCTGCCAATCGGGGCATCCCCAGCACCACGTTTTGCCATTGCTGGCCGTTCAACCGGCTCATGTGGTGCCAGCCTGTGGCAGCCATGAGGGCCGGCAATGTCTCGGGCTCGCCGTTGCCGCCGCTGAAGTAGTTGCCATATTCCATCGCCACAACCACCACGTCGCCCCGGTGCAGGCGCGCCAACACGTCGCCCAGCACGAGCCGGATGCCGATGCCACCATGCAGACCCATGTTCACCACGTGGCAGTGCAGCGAATCCTGGATGCGGTGCGAGTCGATGCCGAAGGCCAGGTTGCTGCCACCCGCCAGAATGATGCGCGGCGGTGCCACGCTGTCGAGCAGCGCCAGCTTGTGGTTATAGGCCTGCAAATAGCTATTGCCGTCGGGGGGGATGGCCACGGCCAGAAACACGACCACGGTCACGAAAGCCACAATGGCCACAACGCTGCGAACAAGGAAACGCTTCATGACTCAGAACTGGAAATAGATGAACTGCGACTGTGTGCCGGCCAGCAGGCTGATGGCGGTGGCAAGCATGGCATAGCACCCCCAGCGCACGCTGGCGTGGTGGGCGGGCCATGAGGCCGAGGCGAACTGCAACGGATGCTCGCGGTCGCGGGTGAGCCATTCGGCGATGAGCAGCACGGCAATGGCCGCCATGGGCAAGAAGGCGCTTGCCGAGATGCCTCCCCAGGGGTTCGCCACCATGTTGGTCAGGTAACTTGCCGCTTCGCCGATGGAGGGGGCGCGGAACAGCACCCAGCCCAGTGTAACAAAACCAAAGGTGAGCACCATGCCCAGCACTTGTGGCAGCCGCACCTTGCCCATGCGCCACACCGCCAGCAACACGCCGTGATACAACCCCCAGACCACAAACGTCCAATTAGCACCATGCCATAGGCCGCTCAGGGCAAACACTATCAGGATGTTTCGCACGGTAATCCATCGTGAGCGGCGACTGCCGCCCAGCGGGAAATAGACGTAGTGGGTGAACCAGCGCATGAGCGAGATGTGCCAACGCCGCCAAAAATCTTGCACGCTGGCAGCGAAATAGGGATGGTGGAAATTGCGCGTGAGCCGGATGCCAAACATTCGGGCACAGCCAATGGCGATGTCGCTGTAGCCCGAGAAGTCGCCATAAATCTGAAAGGCAAACATCACTGCCGCCACCACGAGCATGGCGCCGCCGGTGTGATGGTGGTTGTCCCACACTTGGTTCACTACCGCCGCGCAGTTGTCGGCCACGACCATCTTTTTGAAGAACCCCCACAGCATCTGCCGCACACCGTCCACCGCCTGAGCATAGTGGAACTGCCGCTTGCGCAGGAACTGCGGCAGCAGGTCGCTGGCTCGCTCGATGGGGCCGGCCACCAGTTGGGGAAAGAAACTGATGTAGGCGAAAAACGCAACCGCGTCGCGGGTGGGCGGCACCTCGCGGCGATACACGTCGATGGTGTAGCTCAGTGCCTGAAAGGTGTAGAAACTGATGCCCACGGGCAGCACCACGGTGAGCGTGCCCCAGTCGGGCGCGACACCTATCATGCCCAGCAGTTGAGACAATTCAGCAGCGAAGAAGTTGAAGTATTTGAAAGCACCCAGTATGCCCAGGTTGAGTGTCACGTTGGCGGCACACACCGTGCAGCGCACGCGGCCTGAGCGGCATTGTGACATCGCCGCCGCACTGCCATAGCTGCAAGCCGAGGTGAGCGCAATAAGCCCCAAGCAACGCCAGTCCCACCAGCCGTAGAACACATAGCTGGCTGCAACCACCAGCACATTTTGCCAGTGCAGCCGGTTGCACAGCAGCCAGTAGACGGCAAACACCACGGGCAGGAACAGCAGAAACTCAAGCGAATTGAAAAGCATAAAGAGGAGGGGGATAAGGGAAAAAGTGACAAGTAATAAGTGACGAGTGACGAGTAAAAAATGACAAGGGGAAAGTAAAAAATAACAAGTGAGAAGGGGACGGCGGCGCAGCCACAGCATACGCCACCGATGCATCTTGCATCTTGGTAAGCCCCTCCTTGAGGAGGGGTTTGGGGAGACTTTATTCCTACGGTGTGATGCGTATGCCGAATGGGAATGCTACATCGAAGGGGTGCACGGTGCGGTAGGTCTCCACAGGGCTGCCGGTGGGGATGTAGTAGCGGAAGCCGGGCTCGAAATAGGCCTTGACGTGCGGCAGCAGCTGGTACTGCACGCCCACGCCGGCTCCCACCGACCATTGCCATGGTGCTTTGATGGTGGCGTGGGTGGAGGGGAACACGAGCGAGTCGCCCGGTGCGTGTTCGAAGGGACCGATATAGACCCATTCGGTGGTCTCGCGGCCACGCACGGGGATGTCGAGCCTCAGGCTGCCCGAGGCATACACCGATAGGCGGTTGCGCTGCCAGATGGTGTAGGTGGCACCTATCGGCACGTTTAGGTAGTTGAGCCGTTGTGTGCGGCGCGTGATGTCGTTGCCATTGCCGTTGTCGGCCTCGAAGGTCGATTTCATCCACGTGAAGCCCAAGCCGCTGTTTAGGCTCCACCGCTGCGAGAGCGGCACGGCCAGCGACAGCTGGATGGTGCGCGGACGCTCGTGATGCTTGGTCTCACTCAGCGGAGTGCGGTCGTTGTAATCATGATGCACGTCTTGATCGCCCTCTGGTGGTGGATCGCCTAGCTCACTGGCGTGCCGCTCGGCGATGGCGGTCATGCGGCTGGCATCCACCGAGTCCATCAGCGAGGCGTTCTCGTCAACATAGCGGTAGTAGTCGCCCCAGGTGTATAGGCGCATGCCTCGGTCGGTCTCGCCGCCGGCAAAGTTCACCACCGCGAGGAAATTATCGGTCACGCTGCTGGTCATCCCGCCGCTGCCGCCATAGGCCAGGTTCATCTGCCAAGGTTTGCGGCGCGGCGTTTTCTCTTCTCCATGCCAAGCGGCAATGTTCGCAGGCGCAATGGTGCGAGTCGGCCATGCGATTTGTGGCACGTTCAAGATTCGTGCCGTCACATCGCTGGCCGTCAACAGCGCACTGGGTAGCGAATCGCTCCTTGCTGTCGAGCCCTCGTCGGGCACAATGGGGGCTGGCATGACGGCCGAAGGCGTTGTGGGTGAGGCTGGGGCACGATTCGCTAGTGTGGGCTGTGTAACGGCGATGTTGGTTTCCATTTCAGCCTTCCACTCATCGTGATGGGTGGTTGTGGTGGGGGAGGGTGGGGTTGTCATGTCGTTTTTTTTCTGGTTCAATATCAGCAAGGCGGCAATAGGAGCCAGCAGTGCCGCCACCATCAGTGCCCAGTAGCGGTGGAGCATCTGCTGCAGCAGGTCGCGGGCGCGCGACAGCTGCGAACGGCTCGTGCTCGCGGCGATGCCCAGCAAATCGCCGATTTGCTCATGCGTCAGTCCGTCGAAAGTGTGCAGGCGGAACACTTGTTCGTAGCCCAGCGGAAGGCGTTGCACCATGTCCATCATCACCGGTATTGGTGGCACGGGCAATTCGCCATCGGAGTCCTCGTCCATCGCACCTGCCTCCACAAGCGGCACCTGACGGGCCACCTGCTCATGTTTCAGGTAGTTCAGCGCGGTGTTGCGCACAATGCTGCGCATCCAGCCCGGCAGCCGCGAGGTTTCTCGCAACGTGGCCAGCGACGTGAGAATCATCACCCAGGCATCATGCTCCACGTCGCGCGCGGCATCCACATCGTGCACATAGTGCAACGCCAGCAACAGCAGCTGCTCGTGATGCTCACGATACAGCTGCTCCACTGCAGCAGGGTCGCCTGCGACCACCCGAGACAGCAATTCCTCGGAGCTGATGACTGTTTGCCGTTGCTTATTCGCCATTGCGTTATAAATGACAACCAGATATTGAAAACGTTGCACCATCACTCGATATTTTATCGCAATTTCTGGTTCTACTCGAATTTGGATGCAAGATGCAACAAGAACCAAGAAGCAAGCCTCAAGAACCACAATGCAAGAAGCAAGAGCACAATCAGTCCGCAGGTCGCAAGGCACGCCTTGCGAAACCCTGCCGCATTCCGCCGCTCGTAGCGTGGACGTGGCAGGCCGCGTCCCTACAAAACGCTTGTTTACTTGTTTGTCCCTCGCCCTTCGTCACTCATCACTAAAAAAATGTGCATCGTTCATTGTGCATTGTGCATTATTTCGTACCTTTGCCGATTGAAAATGAATGTTCACTATTAAAAACGATTTTAGAATATGAAACTCGTTGACAGATTTTTGAAGTATGTGAAGTTTGACACACAGAGCGACGACCTCACCAACCTTACCCCGTCCACCCCGGGGCAGATGACCTTTGCCCGTGAGCTGGAGAAGGAACTCCATGAGATGGGTCTGAGCGACATCTCGCTCGACGACAACGGTTACCTGTATGCCACCTTGCCCGGCAACTGCGACCACCCGGTGCCCACACTGGGCTTTATCGCCCACATGGACACGGCTCCCGACATGAGCGGCCACGATGTGAAGCCGCGCATCGTCGACTATCAGGGCGGTGCCATCACGCTCAACGCCGAGCAGGGCATCACGCTCGATCCGGCACAGTTCCCCGAGCTGAACGACTATGTGGGTCAGCAGCTCATCGTCACCGATGGCACCACGCTGCTCGGCGCCGACGACAAGGCCGGTATTGCCGAGATTCTCAGTGCCGTGGAGTGGCTGCAGCAGCATCCCGAGGTGAAGCACGGTGACATTCGCGTGGGCTTCAACCCCGACGAGGAAATAGGTCTGGGCGCACACCACTTCGACGTGAAGAAATTCGGTGCCGTCTGGGCCTACACCATGGACGGTGGTGCCGTGGGCGAGCTGGAATATGAAAACTTCAACGCCGCCAGTGCCAAGGTCACCTTCAAGGGACTGAATGTGCACCCTGGGTCGGCCAAGGGCAAGATGCTCAACTCGATGCGCGTGGCCATTCAGTTTGCAGCCATGCTCCCGCGATGGGAGACACCCGAGCACACCGAGGGCTACGAGGGCTTCTATCACCTGATTGGCATGGAGGGGAATGTGGAGCAAACCACCATGAGCTACATCCTGCGCGACCACGACCGTGCACGCTTCGAGAGCCGCAAGCGCGAAATCGAGCACCTGTGCCGCAAGGTGAACAGCGAGTTCCCCGGTTGCGCAACTTGCGAAATCAAGGATCAATACTACAACATGCGCGAGAAAATCGAGCCTGTGATGCACATCATCGACCTGGCCAAGCGGGCCATGGAGCTTGCCGGTGTCACCCCCAAGGTGCAGCCCATTCGTGGCGGAACCGATGGTGCACAGCTCTCGTTCAAGGGTCTCCCATGCCCCAACATCTTTGCCGG
>JAFYCU010000234.1 GCA_017545095.1 Muribaculaceae bacterium
CGAGGTATGGCCCGCCAACGATGACCCGTGCCATCGTGCCCTGAAGGCGGCCTACGACATCATGCCCACCGACGGCAATGGCGTGGCCACAGGCGGCGACATGGCACAGATTGCTCCCGGACACACCTACGAGGAGGTAGACGACATATTGGCCACCTATATTGCCGTTAAGGGCGACTCTGTCGCCGAGCAGCAGGCTATTGCCAACCTCGGCGCTGCCTACGGCACCGACACCGTGGAGCGCGTGCTCAAGCGCCACCGAGGCTCGGAATATAAGCGCGGCCGCATGCCAATTGTCATACCCCGGTCTTGTTACGACAATTGATACTTCAACTTAAATTAAATTAATTATAAATGAGAAAAATCGCTTTACTTGTGTCAATGGCAGCAGCATTGACGATGAGCGCGGGCAACCTCAAGGGGGTGGATCGCGCCAACCTCGACACATCGGTGTCGCCAGGTGAGAATTTTTATCAGTATGCGTGTGGCGGCTGGATGCGTGCCAACCCGCTCGACCCGCAGTATGCACGTTTCGGCACCTTTGACCAGCTGGCCGAGAACAGCCGCGAACAGGTGAAACAAATCATTACCACGCTGGGCAAGGGCAATCCTCGAGGCTCTATCAAGCAGCAGGTGGGCGACCTCTATGCCTTGGGCATGGACAGCACACGGCTCAATGCCGAAAAGGCCGCTCCGTTGGCCGAGGATCTTGCGATGATTGCGGCAGCCAAGAAGGACGACTTCTCGCGGCTCATTGCCTGGTTCCATGTCGGGCTGGCCGCTCCCCTGTTCAACAGCTTTGTCATGGCCGACCTCAAGGACTCCAACAGCAACTTGCTCTACCTGTCGCAGGGCGGCATAGGCTTGGGCGACCGTGACTATTACATCGAGAACGATGCCAACACAGTGAAAGTGCGCACGGCCTACCAGAAGTATATCATCGACGTGATGCAGCTGGCTGGTTTCAAGAAAGGTGCAGCTACCAAGGTTGCCAAGGACGTGATGGCCATCGAGACCGAGTTGGCACGTGCGGCCATGACCCGCGAGGAAACACGCGACTACGCCAAGCAGTATAACATTCGCACGGTGGCTCAACTCAAGGCCGACTATTCGCGCATTGACTGGGACACCTTCTTCGCCGCGCTCAAAATCCAAGGTGTGGAGCGTGTGTGCGTGATGCAGACGGCTTCGATGGCCAAGGTGAATGAGCTGCTGGGCAAGCTCAAGGAAGAGCAACTGAAGAATTATTTTGCCTTCAAACTCGTGGATGCTGCCGCCAACTATCTGAGCGACGACTTCGTGCAGGCCAACTTCGATGTTTACAGCCGTGCGCTGAGTGGCAAGCAGGTGATGCAACCTCGATGGAAACGTGCGTTGAACGTGCCGAACACCCTCTTGGGCGAGGCCGTGGGGCAGCTCTATGTGGAGAAATATTTCCCCGCCGAGTCGAAGAAGAAGATGCAGCGACTTGTCGACAACCTCAAGGTGGCTCTGGGCGAACACATCCGCGACTTGCAGTGGATGTCGCCTAAGACCAAGGTCAACGCCCTGGTGAAGCTCAACAGCTGCACCGTCAAGATTGGCTATCCCGACAAGTGGCGCGACTATAGCGGCATCGACATCGATCCGGCAAAGTCGTACTGGACCAACGTCAAGGCCGCTCGCCAATACGAGGCTGACTATGAATACAGCCAGCTGTTTAAACCTGTGGACAAAACCCGCTGGCAGATGACTCCGCAGACGGTGAACGCCTATTATGAGCCATCGACCAACGAAATCTGCTTCCCCGCAGCCATCTTGCAGCCTCCCTATTTCGACCCGAATGCCGACGATGCCAGCAACTATGGTGCCATCGGCGTGGTTATCGGGCATGAGATGACGCACGGCTTCGACGACCAAGGACGCAGCTTCGACCACGAGGGCAACATGGTGGACTGGTGGACGCAGGACGATGCCGACAGCTTTAAGGCTTTGGCCGACAAGCTGGGTGCGCAGTACAGTGCCGAGGTCGTGGCCGACGGCGTGCATGCAAATGGCAACTTCACTATGGGTGAGAACATTGCCGACCACGGTGGGCTGCGCGTGAGCTACACCGCCTTCAAGCACACCGACCAGGGCAAAGGCAATGAGTTGATAGATGGTTTCACTCCCGACCAGCGATTCTTCCTGGCCTATGCCAATGTGTGGGCCAACAACATCACCAAGGAGGAGATTCTGCGGCGCACCAAAGTGGATCCGCATTCGCTGGGCGTGAACCGCGTGAATGTGGCCATACGCAACCTCGACTTTTTCTTCGATGCCTTTAATATTACCCGTGGACAAAAGATGTATCGTGAGCCTGAAGACAGAGTCATCATTTGGTAGGGCGCAAGAAGCCAACCGATTCGGGCATTGCCCATGACCGTAGAGTCACAAGGAGGGAACTCATTGATGAGTTCCCTCCTTGTGACTCCTACAGGACTCAAACCTGTAACCTTTTGATCCGTAGTCAAACGCTCTATTCAATTGAGCTAAGGAGCCAATTCATTCCCAAAACCGACCGCAAAATTACTGCCTTTTGTCGAGACGACCAAATTTTTTCATGACTTTTCCGCATGAAAATTTTGGCCGACCACCAATCGCGGTGCTCATCGATTTAGAGCAGCCATGTGGCAACGGCCCACACAGCCAGAATGAGCAGCGCGATGAAAGTGGGCTTGGCAAGCGTTTTGTAGTTGACAATATACAACTCCTGCTTGGGAGCGTTGACGTGTTCGGGACGCTCGGTGGCTATGGCCAGCTTGGCTTCGTCGATAGGCTCGATGGGTTGCCCAACTTCGGTGTACAGTTTTGCTTTCATTGTTATCTTAGTTTTATTCTGACTGCAAAGTTAGTTCATTTATTTGAGATACGAAAATACATTACCACAAAAAAACAATAAAGCCTGCCATATTGCACGAGCAATCGGTCAGGCTCTATAGTGTGTCGTGTGTTGCTGGTCAGCAAGTTATTGACACGGCGTTGAATGTTTTATTAAGAAAAAGTCAGTTAAAATCGCAATTTGTTTGAAGCAATGTTCTACCAATTACGCTTATATGACTCGGCCTAAGTTGAATGGTTTAAAAAGGAAAATGGATTTAACGACCTTTAACGGTGAGGCTGTCATCCATGGGACATTTTGGCTTCGCTCATTCCTTGGGTAGTGCTCGGAAGCCAGTACCTAGAATCTCACTGCTCTCCATGATGTTGACAAAAGCGTTGGGGTCAATATGATAGAGTGCCGAGCGCAGTTTCACCATGTCGCTGCGGTCAAGTGTCACATACACCATCTTGCGCTCGTTGCCCTTGTACAAGCCGCTGCCGGTGATGCAAGTGCCACCGCGCTTGAGGTCGTTGATGATATACTGGCGGATGGGTTCGGGATTGTCGGTGATGATGAACATGGTGCGGTAACTCTTCATGCCGTCCACTACCAAGTTAATCACCTTGCCCTCGATGAAGATGATGAGCACCGAATAGATGGGCAGACGAATGTCGCCAAAGGCGATGAGTGTGCTCAGTGTGATGAAGCCATCCACAATCATCACCAGTGTGCCTAGCGAAATCTTGGTGTATTTGTGAAGAATCATCGAGATGATGTCGCTGCCGCCGCTGGTGGCTCCGGAGCGGAAAATCAGGCCAATGGCCACGCCATAAATTAGACCCGCCACCACGGTGTTGAGGAAGTAGTCGGGGCGGAACCAGCCGCCATTGTGCGGAATGGGCACCATCGACCCGCTGGCATCGGCCACTGGGGCAATAGCTCCATCAAGAATCACAGGATTGTAGCCCCACCAACTCTCCAAGACAAAGGTTGCTGCAAAAATCAAGGCTGTCGACACGATGGTCTTCACACCAAACTTCGGCCCCAGGATCCAGGTGCCGATGATGAGCAGTGGGACGTCCATGCAAATGGCGTAGAGCGAGATTTTCCAAGGCCACAGCGTGTTGAACACGTTGCTCAGACCATAGGTTCCGCCTGGGGCCATCAAATAGGGGTTCACAAACATCACGTCGCCCACGGCAAACAGGATGCTGCCCACCGTGAGCAGGAAATAGGCGATAATCTCCTGACGAAGTTTCTTCTTGCTGTCGATTGCAAACATAAGCAATAATTATTTGATAATTGTTTGATGTTTAATGTTTAATGTGTTGAGGCCACTTGTCCAAATCCACTTTGTTAATGTGCATCTCGTCGAATTACGTTGGCGAACAAGCTACCTCATTCGCGAATGAGGTAGCTTGATAGTCGTTTGTCAGGTATGGCTCGTCAAAAGATTTTGTAGGCGAGGCGAATCTGTATCATGGGATAAGCACTGAACCAAGAGACAAAGTGCGTAATGCCCGATTCCTTTGAAGTCGATTTGATTTTCTTGCCGTTGTTGAGCACAAATTTCGGTGACCCCCAGAACAAGAGACCTGCATCGACAGCAAAGCTTAAGCGGTGGTGCTGGGCCATGCTTTGTCCGAAGCCGATACCCAGATATGGCTTCACGGCCCATGTCTTCATCTTCACATCGATGTTGTAGTTCTCGTCGGCGGTGAACACGTAGTCGCCAAACTTGAGTCCCACCGGTGGATAGTTGGTGTGGAACACGGAGTTGTAGTCTTCCACCTTTTGATTGGCATCGTAGAGCGATTCCAAAGCTCCGTCGTTGGTGTTGCGGAAGTGCAGGAAGGTGCGGTTGCCGGCAAAGAGTCCGGCGGCAAAATAGAATGGTGTGGGGAAGGGGTGAACCTCACCCAAGATGAAAGCGTTCCAGAAGCGTGGCTTGATGGCGAGTTCCACCTTGTCGGCCATCTTTGCACGCTTAATGGCATCATCCTCGACGAGTTGCGACTGCGTAATTTCGCTTGCGGTGTTGATAGTCTTGAACTTGATGTCGCCCAGGGCGTTGCCCACGATACCAGCACGCACAGTGACAATGCGGTGCAAGGGCATTGCAACATCGATTCCGGTGCCGCCCAAGCCCGTCTGGAGACCCACGGCGAGGTGGTTCAACATGCCGTTCTCGCTGTGAAGTTTCTGGTTTTCGTTCTCTTGTGCGCTTGTAGCCGGTGTCAAGAGCGCAACTGCCGCAACCACCGTTGCCACACGGCAGAACTGTGATATAAAATGTCTATACTGTTTCATGACGATTCGAAAGCATATTGATTATTTGAAAAACTTCTTATTCGACTTGACCAGCAAGTTGGTGAGCGACTGGCTGAGGGGATAGAAGCCGTACAGGTAGTCGCTGGTGTAGGGAGTGCCGCCGTTGATGATACAGTGCACGTAGTCGTGGCACGACATGTCGATGGGCATAATGCCCACCGTGCCCTCGTTGGAAAGCAGGTTCTCAATCACCTTGGGGTGCAGGTTCGAGGCGTTAGTGATATATCCTCGTGCCGAAACCTCGGTATAGGCCGAGCAGTGGTTCACAATCCAGATGTTCTCGTTGCTCGCGGTAGCCTCGCGTGCGCTCTTCATCATGTCGAGCACGGTGGCAATCTTGGTTGCTAAGCGTTTTTCGGTTGTGGTCTTGTAGTAGTCCTGCTTATAGAGCGTGGCCTTGATATTCGGGTCCTCCATGTTGTAGATGGCGCAGCTGCGCTGTTGCTCGGGGTGCACCTCCTCATCCACGTCGGGGTCTTCGTCGGGCCAGTCGCAATAGGCAACGGGATAGTGGAATGCGGGGGTGACAGAACGCAAGTCGTAACGGCTTAGCCACAAAATCTTGCCGCGCATCTCGCCCACGGTGATGTCGGGACGCCAACTCTCGACAAACAGCCCGTTGTACTTGGGTTTCGAGAGCACCTTGCCGAGTAGGATGGCCCAGTTTTGCTGGCTCTCCATGCCATTGTCGGCTTGTATTTTCACGATGAAGAACTCGGTGGGGTGCGCCTTGAGGTACTGCTGCATCCAGTCGATAGATTCCTCGAACGACACATTCACCTCGGTAAAGCCGTGCGCGAGGCGCAGGATTTGTCGGTCTTCGGCTTTCTCGGCGAGGGTGTCGATAGCCACCACCGGGCGGAAGTCGAAGAAACGAATGCCACACGACATCTGCTCGTCAAAGGTCGATACTTGGCTGATTGCCATGATGTTGGAGAAGTACTTGACAATCGGGGTGTAGAAACCCATCCCAGTCATGCTGTCATGGGTGCCGGGAATGCTAAGCTTACACACTTTCGCATCGTCGCGCACAAGCGAGAGCCAGTCGGAAAGCGGCGCGGCAAGGTCATAGGGGTACTGTATCTTGTCTTCGTACCCATCGGTGAAGAGATAGGGCGCGTCCAGCGACTTGTCGTCGTAGTACGGCAGTCCGTTATCTTCGTCACAGCTGCTCAGCATAGCTGTACCGAGCGTTGCAAGCGTCAAGAAAACGGAGTAAATCCATTTTGTTTGTTTAAGGGCGATTTTCATCTATTTTAGAATCTTAAAAATGAATAGTTTATTCTAAATCCGAAACTTGATTTCAGAGTCTACTTAAAAAGTCGAGTGAGGGTTTTCACGTGAATTATCTCGAATTAATCATGATTGATCTTGTTCACGTTCACGTTCATTCAGGTTATGGGTAAACGTCTTGGTCAACTGGTCGCTTCGCTTCTCAAGACTGGGCGACAAGAAGATATAAAATGCTATGGCTATCACTGCGAAAATGCCGAGCATGCCACTTCTGGGGAGCGTGTTGCCGATGATATAGGCGATGATGGCGGCGCCGATGGCGAGTCGCAAAATTCCACAAGCCGCAATCTTTACGCGTGTAATGCGACCCCCTTGGTACCAGAGTGTGTTCACATTGTCACTATCGCCACCCCGGCGCATCAGAGACCAGATGAAAGGTGCACAGACGGATAGGGTGACAAGGGCGATGACGATGCCGGACCACGGGTCAGGCAGCATATCCAAAATCAGTGGTGCGCCGTAATAATACATGATGGCGATAATCGCCACACAAAGCACAAAGTTGATAAGAATAATAGCGATAAAATGCTTGAGCTCTGAACGCCATAGCTGGTGGATCTCGTTAGTCTCTGTGTTATCCTCGTCTTCGACAGCATTGCTCTCCAGCTTAGCTACCCACTTGGCTGGCAACACGCGTGCCACCACGTTGTAGGCTGGCTCGGCCAAGCGAATCATATAAGGCGTGGTGAATGTTGTGAATACCGACACGGCCACAACGATGGGATAAAGAAAATCGCTGGTGACGTGAAGCGAAGTGCCCAGGGTGGCAAGGATAAAAGCGAACTCTCCAATCTGTGTGAGCGAGAACGAACACTGCATGGCGGTCTTCAGCGACTGGCCGGAGATCAGGAAGGCACCTGTGCTCAGTATGGTCTGACCCAACATGATGGCAGCGATGATGCAGAGAATGGGCACTATATACTCGATGATGAGTGACACGTCAACCATCATGCCAACCGACACGAAGAAGATGGCACCAAAGAGATTTTTAACTGGAGAGACCAAGTGTTCAATTTTTTTGGCCTCGACAGTCTCCGACAGGATGCTGCCCATGACAAAAGCACCGAATGCCGCCGAAAAGCCCACGGCAGAGGCAAACACCACCATGCCAAAGCAAAGGGCCAAGGCGGTGATGAGCAAGGTCTCATCGTTCATCAATTTTTTGGCCTTTCTCAAGAAGAGAGGGATGAGGTAGATACCCACCACAAACCAGAGAATCAGGAAAAATCCAAGCTGCAGGATGGACAAGAGCATCTGCGTGCCCTCAAACTCCTTGCTCACAGCCAGTGTCGAGAGCATCACCATCAGCACGATGGCGAGGATGTCCTCGATAATGAGTACGCTGAGCACGAGGCCGGCGAAACGCTCCTTTCGAAGCTTCATGTCATCGAAAGCTTTGAATATAATGGTGGTTGATGACATGGCCAGCATACCGCCCAGATAGAGGCAGTTCATATCACTCCAACCGAACAGGTGGCCTGTGAGCGCGCCAATGTACATCATGCCCAGGATAATGGCTACGGCGGCAATGATTGGCGCTGCACCCATCCGCAGGATTTTCTTGAATGAGAACTCCAGACCAAGGGCGAACAACAGGAAGATAACACCTATCTCACTCCAAAGGTGGATGCCGTGCATGTCGGTCACGCTGGGCATGTAGGGCATGTTGGGCGAGGCAAGAAAACCAGCTACAATGTAACCCAGAACAATGGGCTGTTTAAGGCTCTTGAAGAGGAGCGTCATGAGGCCAGCGCAAATCAAAATGAGCGCAAGGTCGGCTATGAGTGGTTCTAGCTGTGACATTTTGTTTTATCTGTTGAAGGAATAAAAGTATAATTATTAGTGATGAAATAGTTGCATGTGAAGGCGACTGCCATTTGCTTCAAGTGGAATCGCTACAAGTATAAATGCTTTCAAGATAGACACTTGTCACATATACGGTTATACATTGTATTATTTCCAAATGCAAATTTAGTCATTATTTTTGAAATGAAAGGCGAAGTCGCCTAAAAAAACGAGGTTTCTATGCGTTTTTGCAAAATCACGTTGGTGTCGGTCGCTCACGTTCTGGCAAAACGAGCGAGCCACCTGACATGGGTGACTCGCTCGTTCAAAAGTCATTGTCTTGTGCGAAGATTAAGCCGAAAACCTCACAGTCTTATGCTTTTCGCGCGTCTTTTTCGGCCTCACTGTGCTGTGAAGCTGGTGAAGCTGTTTTGTGTGCCCGAGGGCGTGCCGCCCAGATACACGCCGTGCCATGCGGTGGTGGCTCCAGTGGGGGCACTGGTGCTGTAATTGATGGTGTAGCTTTGGCCCTTGGTCATGCCCTTGGCTGTGAAGAGCGACAATCGGCTCGACAGGCTTGCCTCGAAGCTATAGGTGATCAGTCCCGTTCCGCTGGCATTGGCAATGGTGTAGTATCGACCCGTGCTGTAGCTCAGCGTGCTGGTGCTTAGGTAGTAGCCTTGCACGGCGCTGCCGATGGAGCTGCTTGAGCCTCCCCAGCCGCCGCCACCGCCTTGGCTGCCGCCTGCGCTGATGGCATAGCCATTGCCTGTGATGGTGATGTAGCTGTTGTTGTCGCAGTCCAGTCCTTCTTCCGGGTCACCCTTGCTGGTGTAGGCCACCACGCATCCATCGCCAATCTCGATAGCGCCCGAACGGCCGTAGTTGCTGTCCACGGCATCGTTGCCATTGGAATAGACCACGGTCACACCACCCAGGAACTTGATGGCTCCGGCACTGTTCATGCCGTCGTCGTAGGCCTTGAAGTAGTGGTTGCCTCCGTTGATGGTGATGCTCACCTTCGACTCGATGCCCTCGGCGCCGTTGGTGGCTGTGCTCACCTCGGTCTGTCCGCAGTTGATGACAATGGCACCCATCACCTTGATGGCCTTTGCGCTGCCGCTCACGCCCCCGCCGCCGGGGAAACCGCCGCCACCGCTGCTTCCGCCGGCTGCTGCGCCTGTGGTGGTCACCGTGAGGGTGGGGCCGTTGCCTCCGGTCACCCCTTGCGTGTAGGCACCGTTCACCTTGATGCCCTTGCCGCCGGTGCCCGTCATGGTGATGCTGATGGTGCCGCCCAGCAGATTCATGTTGCCGTCGGTCTTCATGCCCTTGGCGGTGTAGTAGTCGCCCGTTGAGCCAGCTGCTTGTGCGGCTCCGCTGTTGTTGATGGTGATGGTACCGCCGTTCACGGTGATTCCCGTGGTGGAAATGCCTTTGCCGGCAGTTCCGCTGCTGGTGATCTTGAGCGTTCCGTCGTTCATCACAAAGTTCTCGGCCTTGATGCCGCTGCTGTAGCTGGCATCGCTGTTAATCACCTTCATTGCCCCGCTGGGGGTGAGGGTGATGTTGCCGCCATTGATGGTGCAGGTGGCCTTGCTCTTGATGCTCTTGCTCATCGCGCCGCTATTGGTTACTGTGATGGTGCCACCACCGATGGTCAGGTCGCCATCCGCTTTCAAACCAACGGCGTTGTAGCTCGTGCCGTTCTCCTCACCTTGGTCGCTGGTGCCGCCATATTGACTTGTGACATTGGTCAGTGAGTAGGTACGGGTGGTTCCGCTGGTGGTGTAGCTGCTCGAGATGGAGTAGTACACATCCTCGCCACTGGTGGGAGCGGTGAATGTAGAGGACTGGATGGTGTAGGTGGTGCCGCCACCCCAGCCGCCTCCGCTGGTGTAGTTGTCGCTCTTGAAATAGTAGGTGCCACCGTCGGCACTGCCGAAGTCATAGACGTAGAACGTGAGCGTGCTGTAGCCACTGGAACGGGTCACCGTCTGGGTGAGTTGTTGCACCAGTGTGCCATCGCTTTTGTAAAGATAGACATTGGTCCAGGGTCGACTGCCGCCGCCAGGTCCTCCACCGCCACCGCTGGTGGGGATGGAAACGTATACTTTGTAGCTCTTTGTCGGTTCTTCGGGGTCGGTGCCCGTGGTTTCGGCAGTGCCGCCTATGCCGTTGGCCTTGATGTTGACGACCGTGGCACCGGCACTCTCATCGATGGTGAGGTTTCCGTCGGCGCTCAGACCCTTGCCGCCATCGGCGGTGTTGTTGACGGTGATGGTGCCGCCGGTGATGTTGATGTCGCCGTCGGCTTTCACGGCGGTGCTGTAGCTCAGGCTGCTGCCGCTGGTGTCGAGTGAGCCGGTTTGGGTGATGGTGATGTTGCCGCCACTGATGTTCACATCGTCGGCAGCTTTGATACCTTTCACGCCATTGCCCGTGGTGGTGATGTTGAGCGTGCCGCCGGTGATAGTGGCCGCGCCGGTGTTGTCGGTGTCGTCCTCCACATTGCCGTCGTCATCGGTCTTGAAGCTCACCTGAATGCCATCGTCGCCCACATTATTAATAGTGATGGCTCCGCCGTTCTGCTTGAAGTACTGGTTCACGTTGAAACCATCGCCCACGGCCTTGAGCACATTGATGGTGCCGGCGGTCTTCTTCACTTCCACATACTCCTTGCCCCAGAAGGCGTGTGCCGTGTTGCCCGTGAGGTTGAGCGTTCCCGCGCCTTTGAACTCGGTGTGTCCCTTGACGGCGAAGCAGGCTTTCTGCGAGCCGTTGGAACCATCGACCAGACTGTTGGTGGTGCCTTCCACCAGTTGTACCTCGATGCGCTTGCCGTCGCGGATGTTGATGGCGGCGCTGTCGGGGTTGGTGAGCGTGAGTCCGTTGAGCTTGAGGGTCATCTTGTAGCTGCCGTCCATATAGAACGAGCCGTTCTGGGTGACACCTTGCAGCGTGTAGATGGCTTCGGTAGCCATCGAGGCATCTTGCAGCAGGGCCACATGGGCACCCGTGACTGCGCCGGTGAGGTGCGAGGCGATGTTGCCGGCAATCAGCACTTCGGCAGCGGTGTCGTTGTAGGTGACCATGATGTTATCGTCGGCCAGAGCCGTGTTATCCACATAAATTTCATCGATGTCGCCGATGTTGAACACCTTGTCGAGCACAGTGAGCGTTGTGGCATTGGCAATGGGCATTTGTCCGAGCTGCGTGGTGTTGAATCCCCACTTGATTTGGCCGGTCACGACCCACATCGTCTGCGCGTCGCTGCCTTCGACACGGCGCGGCGCTGAACTGCCGTTGCCCAGAACCAGATTGATTTCAATGGAAATGTCGCTGACGTCAACCACGCCGTCATCGTTCAGGTCGCAAGAACCAGGGTAGTCGGTCTCCAAGCTCTTTTTCAAAATCACGTTGATGATAGCCGACACATCGTCGATGTCGACGACACCGTCGCCCGTCACATCGCCCAATATCTGATGGGTGTCGGCGGGGGTGTTGGTAAACTCCAGGTAGTTCATAGCATTCAGCGCAATGGTGGCATTCCCATCGTTTGCTGTTGCCACCAGATTGCCGTCGGTGAACGTGACCGACAGTCCTTGGGTAGGCACCGTAGTGTCGCCATTGGTGGCCGACAGCTTCAGGTAGCTGAACGGCTCGGCACTTGCAAGTAGCGACAAAAGCACTGTGGCGCAGATGGTTAATAATCGTTTGGTCATAACATAAGAGTTTTATTAATGATACATTTATTGCATAACTATAAATTCTTTGCTGCAAAATTAGACGAATGGAATCACATCGTCAACTAATTTCAACCAAACAAAGCATTTGGTCAATCAAAACTAATCGAAACGCCTCGATGTCAGAAATTGAAGTGGAGTGCCACCCTGAGTCCGCTTCGGTTCACGCCGGGCGTGTCGCGGTAGGTGAGTCGCCACACATAGTCGAGGCGCAGGATGGTGAAGATATTGTCGAGTCCCACCCCGATTTCCATATAGGGTTTCGAGCCCATAGGCTGGCACAAAGCCCCGTCGGGGAAACGCAGCACGTCATTGTTAAGTGCCGGGTTGTTGCTTTGCCGCAGGCTTCCCCACATGCCACGAAAGGTGAACACCTCGCGCAGTTTCAGGTATTTGACCAGCGGCACCCGGTTCAGCAATGCGCCGTTGGCCCAGTAGGTGATGTCCCACGACAGCTCTTGGTCGCACACAAACTCCATGGCATCCATCAGGGCATAGCTCTCGGGCTGAACGGTATACGAAAGGTTGGCGTTGGGAATCAGCAAGTCGGGAAAATCCACGGTGTTCCAAATCTTGGTGCCTTTCACAATCACATCGGTGTAGCCGAATGCCGAGAACCAGAATCGCTTTTGCAGGCCTAACTCGGTGCGGTGCATCTCGCGCCGGGTGTTCATCCACCGCTGTGGGTGCCAGGTGTGGGAGAGGGTGACGATGGGTGCATCCATGTTGATGGGAATGCGGTAGGAGCGCGTTTGGTAGAATTTCTCGCCAGGAGCGAAGCGCAGTGTGGCTTGGAAGCCGGCCTGGGTGTAATGAGGCAAAGAGGTGCCGTCGTTTTGCAGCATCGGCAGCAGTCGCGAAGCCTCGTGCACCGAATGCTCCATGCCCACGGCTATGGAGAAATGGTTGGCCCATTCGCGCTTCCACTCCAGTTCGGTGCGGCGCAGATAGAGCATCTTGTCGTCGCTTTGCCGC
>JAFYCU010000235.1 GCA_017545095.1 Muribaculaceae bacterium
CACTCTTGCCTGCGCCACCGATAAAGATAAACGTCAACGCCCAAGCCATGGCCGAGCAACCCATGAATGTGGTGGCTCCTGCTTGAGCCAACGATGCTTGTGGGTTGTCGAGCAGGCCAGCAATGCCGTTCACCTCACTGCCAAAGAAGTCGAACGTCTGCGTGTAATAACTCAGAATGAGAATACCCACCAGGAAGAAGAGGTCGGCCAATCGAGTGACGATGAACGCCTTTTTACTGGCGTGAATGGCGGCCGGCGACTCATAGTAGAAACCGATGAGCAGATAAGACGACACACCCACCATCTCGAAGAAGATGAAGATCTGGAAAAGATTGGTGGCGACCACCAATCCCAGCATCGAGAAGGTGAACAATGCCAAAAATGCATAATAACGCTGGAAACCTTTCTCGGCATGGCCGTGATGGTCGCACATATAGCCCAAGCTATACAGGTGCACCATCATCGACACCGTGGTAATCACAATCAGCATCATGGCGGCAATGGGGTCGAGCATGATGCCCATGCGCACCACCAGCGACTTGCTGAACGACAACCAGTCGGGATTGAACACCGTGACCACTTGGCGCACGCCATCGGCCATCTGGCCCTGGTCGGTGCCAAAGAAATAGGTCAGTGCCACCCCATAGGCCAGCACGGTGGTCACCAGCATACCCAGGCATCCAAGAATGCCTGTGAGCTTTTTCTCCATTTTCACCCCGGCAAGTCCCAAAAACAGGAACATCAGCAGCGGGATGGCAATAACCGCGATCGTATAATTCAGTGGCATAATGGTTAGAATTTCAGTTTAGTGATTTTGTTGATGTCCACGTCCTTGGCGATGCGGAACACATTGATGATGATAGCCAACGCCAAAGCTGTTTCAGCGGCTGCAATGGCTATGGCAAAGAGCGTGAAAAACATGCCCTCCATCTGCCCCGGAAACAGGAATCGGTTGAACAGCACAAAGTTGATGTCAATGGAATTGAGCATCAGCTCAAGCGAAATCATGATGGCAATCATGTTTTTGCGGGTCAAGAACCCATACACGCCGCAGCCAAACATTATCAAGCTGGGGATGAGATACATTAACAAGGTAAGATTCATAGTTGTTCCTCCTTTCTCATGATTAACGACGACGTGCTATCACCACGCCACCAATGATACAAGCCAGCAGCAGCACACTCACGGCTTCGAATGGGAGCAAGTAGCCCCACTTGTCGGTGCTGAGCAGGAATTTGCCCAACGTGTTCATGTCGATGTCGGCCATTGCAGGCACGAGCTTGCCACAAAAACCGGCATAGCTGAAGAGCGCAAATCCCGTCACAGCCACTCCGGCCACGGCGGCAATCAACCCCAGCCACTTGCGGGTGGAAGTCAGCGGGGTGGCATCATCACCAGGACGCTGCGTGAGCAGGATTGAGAACACAAACAGCACGACTATGCCACCAGCATAGACGGCAATCTGCACCGCACCCAGGAACGGATAATCCATTTGGAAATAGAGCGCGGCTGTGGCAAAAAGCACAAACAGCAGAAACGTTGCCGAGCGCAAAATCTTGCGCGTGGTGACCGTCAGTACCGAAAACACGATGATTGCCAATGCAATCACGAAATACATGATGATGTTTCCTCCTGATTCCATTATTCTTGATTTTCTTGTTTGTCTTGACTGGGAACATCCTTGGCCTGAGTGGCCTCGTCGGTAGGCTTGGCAGGAGCTTCGGCAGGCTTGGCAGGAGCTGGTTCGTCGTCCTTTTCGGGCAGATAGTTCAATTGCTTGACGAGCGACTCGCGACGGAACACCGCCTGCTCGAAATCGTTGCTGAACTCGATGGCTGCCGTGGGACACGACTGCACACACAGGCTGCAGAAGGTGCAGCTGCCCAAGTCATACACATATTTGTCAAGCTTCATTTTCTTCTTGCCGTTAGGCAAGTCCACCATGCGGGTGTCGATGTGGATGGTGCCATTTGGGCAGGCGCGTTCGCAACTGCGGCAACCAATGCACTTATGGCGTCCATTCTCATCATAGATGAACTGCAACGTGGCCCTGAAGCGTTCAGGGATTTGCAGGGTGTCCCTGTTCTCGGGGTACTGCTCAGTCACCTTAGGGGTCACCAGCTCACGTCCGGTGACCTGCATACCCTTGACCAGGCTGTGCATGCCCTTGAAAAGAGAAACGAAATACTCCTTAATGTTCATATTTCCGTCAATAAAATTAACACAATTAAATTACCTCTGGACTTGTCCGCCCAAAATGTCGAGCAGCTCGGTGGTGATGCCATCCTGACGCAGCTTGTTATACTCCAGATTGAGTTCATCGAGCAGTTCCTTTGCATTGTCGCTTGCCGTCTGCATGGCCATGACGCGTGAAGCCTGCTCGCTGGCGGCACTTTCGGTGAACACCTCTTGCATCATCGCCCTGAGATGCAGCGGCAGCACGCTGCCGAAAATCGCATTCGCATCAGGTTCAAACAAGCACGGCTGCGCGGCAGTGCGCGCATCCACCTGCTCGGCCAGCGACTCGTAGCTCACCGGCAACAACTGCTCGCGGCTGAACCGCTGGCGGGCAGTCGACACAAAATGCATATACAACACATCCACGCGGTCGAACTCGCCACTAAGGAAACGGTCGCACTGCAGCTTCGTGAAGTCGTGAAGACGCTGGCTTTCGCTGCGCGTGTCGAGCGTTGACACCGGCTCAACGGTGATGTGATTATCAACAATTTTAGCCGAAGCCTTGGTAAGCTTTTTGCCGATGGGGATGATGGTAACCTTCACCTCATTGCCCCACTCGCGGCGGCAGTCATCAATGCTTGCAAGCAGCTGCTTAAAGATGTTGATGTTAAAAGCCCCACACAAGCCATCGTCGCTGCCAAACACCACCAGAGCCACACGCCCCACCGTGCGCTGAGCGATGAGCGGCGATGAGAACTCTTGGTCGGTAGTCAGCAGGTGGCTGATCACACTCTGCACCATGCTGCGATAGGGCGACAAACGTTGCAGGTTTCCCGTGGCCTTGCGCATCTTGGCCGATGAAATCATCTTCATCGCGCTCGTGGTCTTCTGCGTCGAGGCCACCGACCCGATTCGGCTTTTCAGTTCACGTAATGTTGACATAACTGCTATTTGTTAACGTCAAGCCTGGTATTTTCCAGCAATCTCCTGCGCGGCAGCTTTGAGCTTGTCCATCACGTCGTCATCGATTTTGCCTGAGCGCAGCACATCAAGCACATCGCTCTGGTGCTTGGCACGAAGATACTCGATGAAGAGGTTCTCAAACTCCGGCACCGAGTCGATAGGCACCCGTTGCAGTAGTCCGTTCACGCCACAGTAGATGATGGCCACCTGTTCCTCGACGGGCATAGGCTCGTATTGCGCCTGCACGAGCAGTCGCTCGTTTTTGCGTCCGGTGTCGATGGTGCGTGCGGTCACCGGGTCGATGTCGCCACCGAACTTGGTGAAAGCCTCCAGCTCACGATACTGTGCCTGCGCGATTTTGAGCGTACCGGCCACTTTCTTCATGCACTTGATTTGTGCATTGCCACCCACACGACTCACCGAGATACCCACGTTCACGGCTGGACGGATTCCGGCATTGAACAAGGCGGTCTCCAGATAAATCTGTCCGTCGGTGATGGAGATCACATTGGTGGGGATGTATGCACTCACGTCGCCGGCCTGCGTCTCGATGATGGGCAGAGCCGTGAGCGAGCCGCCACCCTTGACGATGGGCTTCAGGGCTTCGGGCAGGTCGTTCATCACCGAAGCCACGTCTTGGTTCTCGTTGATTTTAGCAGCTCGTTCAAGCAGACGGCTGTGCAAATAGAAGATGTCGCCAGGATATGCCTCGCGTCCCGAGGGACGCTTGAGGATGAGCGAGATTTCGCGATAAGCCACAGCATGCTTCGACAGGTCGTCGTAAATCACCAGCGCATCACGGCCGGTGTCGCGGAAATACTCACCGATGGCGGCACCGGCAAAGGGAGCATAGTAACGCATCGAAGCCGAGTCGGCAGCGGTGGCGGCCACCACAATGGTATAGGGCATTGCGCCTTCTTCGTTAAGCTTGTTGACCAGAGCGGCCACGGTCGAAGCCTTCTGCCCGATGGCCACATAGATGCAATAGACGGGGTGCCCGGCTTCATAGCAATGCTTCTGGTTGATGATGGTATCGACGGCAATGGCAGTCTTGCCAATCTGTCGGTCACCGATAATCAGCTCGCGCTGTCCGCGGCCAATAGGAATCATCGAGTCGATGGCCTTGAGCCCGGTTTGCAGCGGCTGGTTCACCGGCTGGCGGAAGATCACACCAGGGGCTTTGCGCTCCAGGGGCAGACGGATGCGCTTGCCGTCGATGGTTCCGCGACCGTCGATAGGCTCGGCGAGCACATTGACCACGCGTCCCAGCAATCCCTCGCCCACCTGGATTGATGCAATCTCTCCCGTGCGGCGCACTTTCATGTTCTGGGTGATGGAATCCACCTCGTTGAGCAGAATCACACCTACGTCGCTCTCCTCGAGGTTCATGGCCACGCCGGTCACACCGTTTTCGAACTCCACGAGCTCGTTGGCCTCGACATTGGTCAAGCCAAACACGTGCGCCACACCGTCGCCCACCTCAAGCACCGTTCCAACCTCCTCAAACGTCACATTTCGCTCAATGTCGCTGAGTTGCTGTTTCAGTATGTCAGATATTTCGCTTGGGTTAATCATCTGTAGTAAATTAACTAATAAGTTTTAAACGCAATTGATTCAGTTCGTTCTTCACCGAGGCATCGAGCAGTAAATCACCGATTTTAACCGTGAACCCACCAATCAGTTCGGGGTCAATTTCGGTCTCCACCTCGAGTGTGGCATCATCACCAAGTCGTTGCTTGACAACGTCGATGATCTTGTTGATTTTCTCGTCGGGCAACTCCACTGCCGATTTGATGACCACCTTGGCAATATTGTGTTCCTCGCGATAAAGGAGCACATAGGCGAGTGCTATTTTCCGTAGGAACTCGGCCCTGTTGTTGCGAATGACGAGCAAGATGAACTTGTCGAGCGAGCTGCCGGGCTTGGCCCCCACGAGCTGCATCATCATCCGGCCCTTGTCTTCGGCAGGAATGTGGGGATTGATGAGCACACGTTTCATTTCATCGAGCGCGCGCAATCCCTTGCTGATGGGCTTGAGCAACTCATAGATTTGCTCGGTGTCGCCATTCTCAAGCGCAAGCTTGTAGAGGGCCTTGGCATAGCGCCTGGGGATAAGTCCGTCGTTCATAATGCATTAGTTTTTGGTCTGAACCTCACTCAGATACTGGTCCACCAACTCTCGCTGTGCCTGGTCGTTGCTCACGTTTTTGCGCAGCACTTTTTCGGCGATTTGCAACGCTATCTCGCTCACCTCTTGGCGCAGCTGTTTCTCACTCTCCTTGCGCGCCTGCTCAATGGAAACGAGAGCGGCATCCGAAACCTTCTTGGCCTCGGCGGCAGCCTCGCCCTTGGCATTCTCAACCATTTGGTTGCGCATCTTGGCGGCTTCGCGGAGTATTTCGGCCTGCTGCTGGCGTGCCTCAGCAATCACCTTGTCGGCCTCGGCCCGGGCATTGTCGAGACGCGACTTCGCTTCTTGGGCATAGGCCACACCCTTGTCAATCAGGTCGGCGCGTTCCTCCATGCTCTTGATGATGAAGGGCCACGCATATTTGGCAAGGATGAAGTAGAGGCAACCGAATGCGATGAACATCCAGAAGACCAGGCCAAATTCAGGCGTGAAAAGTTCCATCGGTTATTGAGTGGAGTGAATCACATAATGATGGCAAGCACACATACAATCAGGGCAAGGAAAGCCACGCCCTCGATCAGAGCGGCGATCACAATCATGTTGCTACGGATGTCGCCGGTCGATTCTGGCTGACGGGCGATGGCCTCCATGGCCGAGCCACCAATCTTACCGATACCAATACCTGCGGCCACAGCTGCGATGCCTGCACCAATTGCTGCTCCCAGATTTGCCATAGCGTCTGCTAAAATCATTCCTAACATAGTCTTAAGTTTTTAATTGTTATTGTTTTTGTTTTATTGTCGGTTGATTATTCGGCCTGATGCGGTTCCACAAGGGCCATCGAGATGAAGATGGTGGATAGAATGGTGAACACATAGGCCTGGATAAAGCTCACCAGCGTGTCGAGCAGGAGCATGAACAGCGCGAAGGCCACCGAGAAGATGGCTGTGCCGGCACCCACGGCCACACCGAACAAGTTGGTGAAGATGAATATCAGCAGCACCAGCACGAGCACCACCATGTGGCCGCTCATCATGTTGGCGAAAAGACGAATCATGAGTGCCAGCGGCTTGGTGAACATGCCCAACACCTCGATAATCTGCATCATGGGCACGGGGAACTTGAGTGCCATGGGCACCTCGGGCCAGAAGGTTTCCTTCCAATATTCGCGTGTGCCGCTAAAGGTGGTGATCAGGAACGTGAGCACCGCAAGCACCATTGTCACTGCAATGTTGCCCGTGAGATTGGCACCGCCAGGAAAAATCACAATCAGGCCCAACATGTTCATCGTGAGGATAAAGAAGAACACGGTGAGCAGGTAGGGAGCATACTTGGGTGCATGCTTGCCAAGGATGGGACGGATGGTTTCGGCATAAACAAACTCAACCATGAGTTCCAAGAAGCCTTTTCCGCCCCGTGGGGCCTTGAGACCATTACGCACATACCAGCGTTTCATCGTCATCACGAGCAATATCACCACCACTGCGGCAATGAAGATTCCGGCCACATTCTTGGTGATGGAAAAGTCGAGCGGGCGGTACTCGCTGCCATCGGGCAACATCTGCACCACTTTGCCGTTATGGGCTTCACTGGTGCTGATGCGGTATCCCTCAAAAGTCTCCCCGCCGGTGATGCGGCTGCTCATGAAACAGTGCCAGCCGTCCTGTCCCTTGACAATGACGGGCAGCGGAATGCGCGCATGATGATTGAAGGGCACATCCCAGCCATAGGCATCGCCAAGATGCTCAAAGATGGTCTCTTTGGGATTCAGCTCATGTTTCTGGCCTTGTGCCGCGCTGTGATAGCCCAGCCCCATCAGCGCCAGAATCACGACTGCAATGATTGCGGTTATAGCTTTCTTCATATCAATCAATAGATGCACACACTCACCACATTGTCCTTGATGTCGGCCACACCGCCGTCGATGTGCCGTTCCTGGTGGTCGCCGGCGTCGGTCACATAGGCCACCATGCCATCTTTGAGTGCGGCAATCAGAGCGGCATGGTTGTTGAGCACCTGAAACTGGCCCAGCACGCCAGGCAGCGTGACCTGCGTGACCGTACCCTCGAACTCAACCTGCTCGGCCGAAATGATCTTGAGTGTCATGAGTTAACAGTTTTCAGTTATCAGTTATCAGTAAACAAGTAGACGAGCAAACGAATATCGACGAATAAACGAGTGGTCGAATAAACGAGTATACTAGCGTTTGTATCTTGTTTATTGGTTACAAGTTATCTGTTATCAGCATTCCGATATAAGACGTTATGCTTCGGCGGCTTCGGCCAGAAGTTTCTCGCCCTTGGCGATGGCTTCGTCGATGGTGCCCACACTCAGGAAGGCTTGTTCGGGCAGATGGTCCACCTCGCCGTCGAGAATCATCTTGAAGCCGCGGATGGTCTCGGCCAGCGGCACCATCACACCGGGCAGACCGGTGAACTGCTCGGCCACGAAGAACGGCTGCGAGAGGAAGCGCTGAGCACGACGGGCACGCGACACCACGAGTTTGTCGTCGTCGCTAAGCTCGTCAACACCCAGAATGGCAATGATGTCCTGCAACTCGTTGTACTTTTGCAGCAGGTGAATCACGCGCTGGGCCACATCGTAGTGCTCTTGACCAATGATGTGCGGGTCCATGATGCGCGACGTGGAAGCCAGCGGGTCGACGGCGGGATAGATACCCAACTCGGCAATCTTGCGGCTGAGCACGCAGGTGGCGTCCAGGAAGTTGAACGTGGTTGCCGGAGCCGGGTCGGTCAAGTCGTCGGCAGGTACATACACGGCCTGCACCGAGGTGATGGAGCCGCTTTTGGTTGAGGTGATGCGCTCCTGCAGCTTACCCATCTCACTGGCCAGCGTGGGCTGATAACCCACAGCCGATGGCATACGTCCCAACAGAGCCGAGACCTCGCTACCAGCCTGTGTGAAACGGAAAATGTTGTCCATGAAGAGCAGGATGTCCTTTCCACCGCCATCTTGGTCGCGGAACTGCTCGGCCACCGTCAGGCCCGACAACGCCACACGCAGACGTGCACCGGGGGGCTCGTTCATCTGACCGAACACCAAGGTGGCCTGCGACTGCGCCACGGCATCCATATCAACATCGTTCAGATTCCATTCGCCCTTTTCCATGCCTTGGGCGAATTTCTCGCCATATTTCACCACACCGCTCTCGATCATTTCTCGCAACAGGTCGTTACCCTCGCGGGTGCGCTCCCCCACTCCAGTAAACACCGAGAATCCATTGTGGCCGTGGGCAATATTGTGGATCAGCTCCATGATGAGCACGGTCTTACCCACACCGGCGCCACCGAACAGACCAATCTTACCGCCCTTGCAGAACGGCTCAATCAGGTCGATGACCTTGATACCTGTATAGAGAATTTCCTGTGTGATCGACAGGTCGGCGAAAGCCGGAGCGGGCTGGTGAATCGCTCGGCGTTCACATTCCTTCAGCGGCTTCAGGTGGTCGATGGACTGGCCAATCACATTGAGCAGGCGGCCTTTCACTTGTTCGCCCGTGGGCACCGAGATGGGACGGCCCAGATTCTCGACCTTAGCGCCGCGTTTCAAGCCATCGGTGCTGTCCATAGCCACGCAACGCACCGTGTTCTCGCCGATGTGCTGCTCCACCTCGAAGATGAGCGGGCTACCATCGGGACGCATCACGCGCAGGGCGGTGTAGATGGGCGGACGACTCACACCCTCGCCCTCGAACGCAATGTCGACAACAGGGCCAATCACTTGCGTAATCTTGCCAAAGTTGTTTGCCATAATCTCGATAAAGTTTTTATTGAGGTTTTTATTTATATTCTACTGGTGTTCATTGAATTATCAGAAATGCCATCCTTGGGTCACCACCACAGCCATCAGCACCAGATTAACCAAGCCGATGGGCATCAAGTAACGCCACTCGAGAGCCAGCATCTGGTCGATGCGCACACGCGGGAACGACCAGCGAATCCACATGAAGATGAACGTCATGAAGAACGCCTTGCCCAGGAACCACAGGGTGCTGGGGATGAAATCCATCACGGCATTAAAGCCCTCCCATCCGGGGATGTGCAGCGGCATCCAGCCGCCCAGGAAAAGCAGCGAGGCAATGCCACTAACCACAAACAGGTTGAGATACTCGGCCAGATAGAACAAGCCGTAGTGAATGCCCGAATACTCGGTGTGGTATCCGGCGGTGAGCTCATGCTCGGCCTCAGGCAGGTCGAACGGGCCACGGTTGTTCTCGGCATTGGCCGCGATAATATAGATGATGAAAGCAATCACCGCCGGCAGGTGGCCCTTGAACAAGAACCAGCCGTCGGCCTGAGCCTCGACCATTCCTGTTACACTCATAGTTCCGGCCAGACACACCATGGTGAGAACGCTCAACCCCACCGACAACTCATAGCTGATCATCTGCGCACCCGAACGCATGGCTCCGATGAGCGTGTACTTGCTGTTGCTCGACCATCCGGCCAGCAGAATGCCCAGCACACCAATCGATGAGACAGCTATGATGAAAAACACACCTATGTTGAAATCAATGATCTGGAAACCCTTGCCCCACGGCAGGCAGGCAAAGGTGAGCACCGAAGCCAGCACCACCAGAAACGGAGCCAGGAAAAACAGAAACTTATCGGTATGCCACAGGGAGATGATTTCCTTGGTGAGAATTTTAAACACATCGGCGAAAATCTGCAGCGAGCCACCAGGTCCCACACGGATGGGTCCGCGACGGCATTGAATCCAGCCGCACACCCAACGCTCATACATGATGTAGATCATTGCCAGCACCGAGTAGGCAATCAGCAAAAACAAAGCCACAAGCACACACTCGGTGGTGGTGGCCAACCACGACGGCATCACGCCATTGAGCCACTTGTCGAGCCACTCGGTTACAGATGATAAATCAAACATATCGTTTTAATTGATAATTGATAATTGATAATTGATATGCAAGATGCGAGATGCGAGATTCCAACTTTTAATTAATCATAAGTGTGAAAGCTTTCTTGGTTCTTGCTTCGCGGCTCTTGCTTTTCATCGGTCGATATCGGGAATCACAAAGTCGATTGATGCAGTGATGGTGATCAAATCGGCAATCATGTTGTCGCGACAAGTGAGATCCACCACGCCGATGAGGTTGAAACACGGTGTCTGGAAATGCATGCGGTAAGGCTTTTGGAACGGCTTGGGGTCGCCGTCGCTCTCGATGTACACGCCAAAAGCGCCACGGCTGGCCTCCACCTGCTGATACCAATGACCGGCAGGCAGCTTGATCATCTTGGGCACCTTGGCGATGTATTCGCCCTGCAAGCCCTCCTGCTCAAGTTTGTCGCAAGCCTGGCGCAGAATCTTGATGCTCTGGAGCATCTCGTCCATACGCACCATGTAGCGTGCCATGCTGTCGCCCTCGGTGCGTGTCACCTCGTCGAAGTCAAACTCCTCGTAGAGCGAATAGGGATGCGTCTTGCGCACGTCGCAGTGCACGCCGCTGGCTCGCCCGCTGGGGCCGGTGATGCAGTAGTCAATGGCCTGTTCGGTCGACAGGGTGCCCACGCCAATCATGCGGTTGCGGGCAATCACATTACCGGTGAACAGCTGATGATATTCTTTCATGTTCTTCTCAATCACATCGCAGGTGTGGCGTACATCGTTGACAAAGTCGGGGTGCACATCGGCCACCACACCGCCAATGGTGCTGTAGCTCATCGACATGCGCGCGCCGCAGGTGCGGTCGAAGATGTCGTAGATCAGCTCACGGTCGCGGAAACCGTAGAAGAATGCCGTGGTGGCCCCCTGGTCCATGGTCAGGCAGCCATAGCTCAGCAGGTGCGACGACAAACGCATGAGCTCGTCCATCATCAAGCGGATGAGTTCGGCACGGCGCGGCACCTCAAGACCCATGGCTTTCTCGATGCACAGGCACAGGCAGTGACGGTTGATGTGCGCGGCCATATAGTCCATGCGCTCGGTGTAGAGCAGTGTCTGCGGCCAGGTGAGGCTTTCGCACATTTTTTCGATGCCGCGATGGATGTAGCCACTCACCACGTCCACCTTCTTCACGATTTCGCCGTCGAGCGACACGCGATAGCGCATCACACCGTGCGTAGACGGGTGCTGCGGACCGAAATTGATGACATACTCGTCATCCTCGAAAACCAGGCCGTTTTTCTTGACCACCTTGCCATTGGCATCCTCCACCCATGAACAGGTGTAGTCTTCAGCCTCCTCTTCTTCGAGACGGATGGGGTTTTTCTCAGGGCTGTCGTCATAATCCTTGCGCAAGGGATGTCCCACCCAGTCGTTGCGCAGGAAAAAACGGCGCATGTCGGGGTGGTTGACAAACACGATACCGAAGAAGTCATAAGCCTCGCGTTCCTGGTAATTGGCCACGGCCCACACATCGCTCACCGAGTGCACACGCGCATTCTCGCGTCCTCCCGTGGCGGTCACCTTCACGTGGATAATGTCGCCCGTAGCGGTGTTGGTGAGGTAATACACCACACCCAGCGTCTCGCCCCAGTCCATGCCCACCAGAGCCATGAGCTGGTCGAAGTGAAGTTCACCCTTCAGAGCCACAGCCAGCTGATGCCATTGTGCATCATCGACGGTGACAAGCAGAAACTCGCCCTCGGCATCGAACTGGGCCTGAGGGCACAGTTTGCCAATCTGTTCTTTCAAGTCTGCCATATAGTATAATGTGTAGATCTTAATGTTTCTTGATAGCTATTTAAGTGAAGTGGGCGACCAAGTCGCAGTTCACACGTCATTTAGTTTCGTCTAAAGCCTCGGGAGCATACCGCAATTTCTCCTTGCGATTGGCACCACCCAGGAATCGGCTCACCTTGATTTTGCGTTGCAGCTGCATCAAGGCATAGAACATGGCTTCGGGCCGTGGCGGGCAACCGGGCAGATATACATCAACAGGTATAATCTCGTCGACACCCTTCACCACGCAGTAGCTGTTTTTGAACGGTCCACCGCTCACGGTGCAGGCACCGCAGGCGATCACATACTTGGGCTCGGCCATCTGCTCATAGAGCCGCTTGAGCACGGGAGCCATGCGATAGGTGATTGTGCCCTGACACATGATATAGTCGGCCTGTCGTGGCGAGTTGCGCGCCACCTCGGCTCCAAAGCGGGCCATGTCGTATCGGGCAGCTCCCAGGCACATGAACTCGATGGCACAGCAGCTGGTGCCGAAACAGAACGGCCACAACGAGTTGCTGCGGCTCCAGTTGAGCAGTTGGTCGGCTTTGCCAACCACAACGTTCATGCCCGAAGCGTTCAGCTGCGACAGGAGGTCTTCAATATATTCATTGTCTTTGAAGTCCTCATACTTCATGCTTTTGATTTTCGGCTTTTTCACTTCCATCTCAACGCTCCTTTCTTCCAGGCGTAGGCCAGACCTAAAACGAGAATCACCAGAAAGGTACCCACGGCGAGCAGTGCTCCGCTGCCCAGCTCGCTGCGGCAGATGGTGGCCCAGGGGAAGAGGAACACCGTTTCCACATCGAACATCAGGAACAGGATGGCAAACAGGTAGTAACCCACATGGAACTGAGCCATTGAGTCGCCTCGCGTGGGGATGCCGCACTCATAAGGCTCACCCTTTTTGATGGTGTAGCTGCGCGGGCCAACCAAGAAAGCGATGATCAGTGCGCCAGCCACCAGCGTCACCGCCGTGAGCGCAGCTGTCACCGTCATGGTCGTACTCTCGATACCGAATACTGATAAATCCATATTATTGAACTCTTGTAGTTTTTAATTTATCTAAAAACACATTGGCCGCATCAAAACGGCATCACGAGCACATAACACAAGGGCAACACCATAGTGCCGCAGTGTTCTCATGGTGCTCGTTTACATGGTAACACAACCGATTTAGTTTCAGTATTTTAGGACATAATAAACCCTAATCCTCCGAAACACTTCAGTTTTGATTTCGCAAAATTACAAAAATAATTTCATTTTTCGGTCATCATCGGCAAAAAATTATTAACAAGCCTCGACGCTGAAATTATCAGCAAGCCTCACTTTTCGAAATAACCTCGCTGCTGTGCACCAAGCGCGGCGGCTGAAGCAGTACCTGCAGCACCCCGACAAGCTGTTCCGGCGCGTGCGCGACGAACACGGTAACCTGCAGTTGAGCAAGGCGGCAGCGGCATTCCACCCGGGGCGGGGCGTGTACCGCTCCAGCTACAAGAACGCCCGCCGCCTTGCCGCCACGGAGACCAACATCGCTTACCGCACGGCAGACCATGTGCGGTGGCAGCAGCTGGACTTCATTGTCGGCATCGAGATTCATTTGAGCAACAACCACACCTGCCGGGGCAGGGACGGCAAGCCGAAACCGCTCTACGATATCTGCAACGAACTCAAGGGGAAGTACCCCAAGGACTTCAAGTTCACCGGGTGGCATCCCCACTGCCGCTGCATCGCCACCACCATCCTCAAGACCGAGGCCGAAATGGAGGCCGACGATGAGGCCATCCTGCGCAGGAAAGAGCCGGGCGACCCCGACGAGAGCGAGAACGCGGTGACCGAACTGCCAGACAACTTCACGCGGTGGGTGGAGGTCAACCAAGACCGCATCGACCGCGCCAAGTCGCTGCCGTACTTCATCAGCGACAACGTGGGGGTCATGCAACAAGAAGCGGTGAGATACTCAAGCAACAACTTGAGGACATCTCCTATAGCATCCGTGGTGAACTCAATTGCAGATAAGCTAAACAAACCAGAGGTGAGCGAGCAAGAGGTGCTTAATCGGCTTAATGAATTGATAGCCGCCAACCCGCATCTCACAAGAGGCGATTTTGGCGGTTTCAAAATCGGCCGGGTCAATCCAGAGGATTCATTTATGTGGACAGACACGGAGAAAGACGGTGGATACCGCAAAGACACCATCTATATCTCAAACGTGACTCATGATGTGATAGGGCTTGATGGGAAACCCATAAAATTCAATCCAATGCGCAAGTTGCAAGGTGCAATGGCGGCTATACAAAAAGGACGCGAACTAACCATGGAGCAAGAGTATGCCTTTGAGAGTGTGTGGCACGAACTGAAGCACGCAAAGGCTATCGGGTGGAGATACAGGGAAAACTCGGAAAAACCATCAAAAAAAATGGCGATGGAGACAATCAACCAGTTCTGCGCGCGGAGGTCATACCCTGAGTTGCTGTCAAAGTTCGGAGTGAAAGCAAGCCACCTTGAAGAAATCAAACAAGGCGGCTTCGGGTATAGTGTCGAGGTGAGCAACTTCACCAAGTTGCTATCGCATTACGGAATCAAGGAAGAGGATGCATTCTCACACTTCAAAGGCAGAATCCTTACAAGCGATTATGATGACATCTATGTTGGAGTGGAAAAGTACCTCAAGAGTAGAGGTGTCAAGAATGCAAGCATATATGTCTCTGCATTAAGCGATTCGCCTGATGTCTTTAACAAACTTATGGGTGACTTATAGTTCGCTTGAACGAGTTTCGCATGTTCACGTCTTGTATGCGCTTGAAGTACTTGTTCATCATGCGCTTATCTTTGCGAAGATAAAACAACATCGCAAGCCCTCTCGCTCGAGTGTCATTATTGGAAATCCTCAAGTATTCCTCCTTTGGAATGAGCGTTATTTCTCGCAGTTCCTCTTGTGTCGGGTTGAAGTCAAAAATCGTTTCCATATTCAAATCAGTTTAGCGCAGGCGAAAAGAGCGGCGATGGCGGCTATCAAAGTCCCGACTGCGATGGCGGCTTGAATCACTCTATCCCAGTTGATGGGGTTGCGCAGTCGTGGATTGTCGTTGAAGTACTCTTTGCCCATGTTGGTCAGCCGGGCATCGCCGAAGTCTGCGCCCTCCACACTTGCACGCCGCACCAAGCCAAGGCGGGCGAGGTTTTCTACGCTGGGCGCGTCGAACTCGCTCAATGCCTCGGAATTGCCATCGCGCAGCAGCCGCAACACGTTCTTCTCGCGCTTTGTCAGTTTAATGCGTTCCATATTCGGCAGCGAAATTAGCAAATATTTCTCAAACGGCAAAACCGCGGGCGGCGAAACTTGGCGCGCCCCCAGTTCATGCGCATTTTGTTACCCATTTGTTACTCGCGCTCGCTTGTTGCGCTTTGGGTAGAGCATCACGCGTGCGATGACGCAGCGGGCGGTGGTGAACGTGCGCCCGCCGTCAAGCACGCCGCGCTGCCACAGGCTCGCCAGCGGACAGCCGATGTCGTCGGGGGTGAACATTCTTCATGTGAATTGCCTGCAACGGTTTTTCACAAAGTTTTGACCAAATAATTGAAACCGATTGAAAGATTATTTGTAATTTTGCAGATTGAAAACGAGCGTATTATAACATTCATTAAAATAACTTTCTAAAACAAAAAATTATGCAGATTTCGCACATCGAACACGTGGGAATCGCCGTCACCAGTTTGGAGGAGGCTATCCCGTTCTATGAGAATTTACTCGGTTTCAAGTGTTTCGCCATCGAAGAGGTTGAGGACCAGCATGTGAAGACAGCCTTTTTCAAGGTTGGCCAGACCAAGATTGAGCTTCTCGAAGCCACAAGTCCCGACAGTGCCATCGCCAAGTTCATCGAGAAAAACGGTGGCCGTGGCGGCATCCAGCACATCGCCTTTGCCGTCGAGGACGGCGTGGCCAACGCCCTGGCCGAGGTTCAGGAAAAGGGCGGACGTGTGGTGGACAAGGAGCCGCGTCGTGGCGCCGAGGGTCTGAACATCGCCTTCCTGCACCCCAAAACCACTTGCGGCGCACTGGTTGAACTCTGCGAGAACCCCAACAAGCAATAACAAGTGAGAATTGATGATTGATGATGGAAGATTGCGCCAGACAGCTTACCAATCACACTGGGCGGCAGGCAACGTGCGCAACCAATGGTCAATCATTCATTATCCATTTTATCCCCTACAATAATGAGTAAACAACTCGAAAGAATCCAGGAGCTTATCGCGCTTCGTGCCGAGGCTCGTCAGGGCGGCGGCGAGAAAGCCATCGCCAAGCACCACGAGAAAGGTAAATACACCGCCCGCGAACGCATTGCCATGCTGCTCGACGAAGGCAGCTTCGAAGAGCTGGACATGTTTGTGCGCCACCGCTGCACCAACTTCGGCCAGGAGAAAAAGTCGTTCATGGGCGATGGCGTTGTCACCGGCTACGGCACAGTGGCAGGTCGTCTGGTGTATGTGTTTGCACAAGACAGCACCGTGTTTGGCGGCTCGCTGAGCGAGACCATGGCTTTGAAGATTTGCAAGGTGATGGACCTGGCCATGAAGATGGGTGCTCCGTGCATCGGCTTGAACGATTCGGGCGGCGCACGCATCCAGGAAGGCATCAATGCGCTTGCCGGTTACAGCGAGATTTTCCAGCGCAACATCGATGCCAGCGGTGTGGTGCCCCAGATTTCGGCCATCCTCGGCCCATGCGCCGGCGGTGCCGTCTACTCCCCGGCCCTCACCGACTTCATCATCATGGCCAAGGGCATCTCGTTTATGTTCCTCACAGGTCCCAACGTGGTGAAGACTGTGACCGGCGAGAATGTGACCCAGGAGCAGCTGGGCGGAGCCACCGTGCACGCCACCAAGAGCGGTGTGGCACAGTTTGCCGCCGAGACCGAGGAGGATGCTATGCTCATCATCAAGCAGCTGCTGAGCTACATGCCCAGCAACAACATGGAGGAGGCTCCCCGCGTGGAGTGCACCGACCCAGTGGATCGTATGGAGGATGCTTTGAACGAGATTATTCCCGAAAGTGCCAACGACCCCTACGACATGTATCAGGTGATTGGTGCCGTGGTCGATAACGGCGAGTTCCTCGAAGTGCACCGCGACTTTGCCAAGAACATCATCGTGGGCTTTGCCCGCTTTGGTGGCCAGAGCGTGGGTGTGATTGCCAACCAGCCCCAGCACATGGCCGGTGTGCTCGATTGCAACGCATCGCGCAAGGGTGCACGCTTCGTGCGCTTCTGCGATGCCTTCAACATTCCCCTGGTGACCTTGGTCGACGTGCCCGGCTTCCTGCCTGGTACAGGACAAGAGTACAACGCCGTGATCATGCACGGTGCCAAGCTGCTTTATGCCTACGGCGAGGCCACGGTGCCCAAAGTCACCGTCACGCTGCGCAAGAGCTACGGCGGCAGCCACATCGTGATGAGCTGCAAGCAGTTGCGCGGCGACATGAACTACGCATGGCCCAGTGCCGAGATTGCCGTGATGGGAGCTGCCGGTGCCGCAAGCATCCTCTATGCCAAGGACGGCAAGACCGCCAAGACCGACGCAGCCGCTGCCAAGGAGGCCGGCGACGAGAAGAAGGCCAAAGAAATCATGGACAACTACAAGGTGTTTATCAAGGAGAAGGAAGACGAGTATAACAAGCTCTTCTGCACGCCCTACAACGCTGCCAAGTACGGCTACATCGACGACGTGATTGAGCCGCGCAACACCCGCTTCCGCATCATCCGCGCTCTGGAGCAGTTGCGCACCAAGAAGTATGTAAACCCGGCCAAGAAGCACGGCAACATTCCTCTTTGATAATGCACAATGCATAATGCACATTGCACAATTACCGCAATGCACAATAAACGTTGCACTGCGAGATAATACGCGAGGCATACACATTATGCAATAATAATTAAGACAATGAAACGAAGAATATTTCTCATTCTGCTGGCAGCTGTATCGGTGATGACCATGCTGGCGCAAAGCCGCAAGGAACTACGCTTCAACGAGGTGATGGTTGTCAACGACAGCAGCTACATCGACCAGTATGGGCGTCACGTGCCCTGGGTGGAGGTGTTCAACCGCAGCTACGGCACCGTGGGCATGGAGCAGATGTTTATCAGCAACCAGCCCATCGACATCCCCACCAGCGGCATCAAGCCCAAGGACTTCCTGAACGACTATGCGAAGAAGAATCCCGGCATATGCTACGAGATTCCTCGCGGCGACCGCGACACACGCGTTGCACCCCGCACCCATGTGGTGTTTTGCGCCGACGGCAACACCGCCGCAGGTGCCCTGCACCTGTCGTTCACACTCGAACCCGGCAAAGAACACTCGCTGTATCTCTACGATGTGAACGGCGACTTGGTGGATGTGGTAACCATCCCGGCCACCATGATGGCCAACCAGTCGCTGGCCCTCAAGGTCGACGGACAGAGCGATGCAGCAACGTTCAACGCCGAACAATGGAGCGTGCGCGACGGTGTTACCGAGGGGCAGGAAATCACCCCTGGCAAGTTCAACCTCGCCGACCAGAACGACAACATCGAGGCCTTCCACGAACGCGACCCGCATGGGTTCATCGTGGCGCTGATGGCCATGAGCGTGGTGTTCAGTGCCCTGCTCATCCTCTACATCATGTTCAAGCTCTTCGGCAAGTTCTTCGACCGCCGCAAGGGCGAGGAAGAGACTGTCGCCACCCCGGCTCCCGTGGCTGCTCCAACTGCTGCACCGGCTGGCAACGAGGTGATTGCCGCCATAGGTATGGCACTCTTCCAGCACCTTAACGCACACGACCAGGAGAGCGGCGTGATCACCATCAACCATGAGCACGAGAGCCACAGCTCGTGGAACTCCAAGCTCAGCACGATGGGACACATGCCCGGACACGAGTGAACTTTTATTGAGTATCAATCACATTAAATCAAAAACGAATGAAAGAATATAAGTATAAGATCAATGGCAACGACTACACCGTTGGCATTGGTGACATCGAGGGCAACATCGCCCATGTGCAGGTAAACGGCGAGACCTACAGCGTGGAGCTTCCCGAGGTCAAACATGCCTCGCCGGTGATCAAGCGTGTGGCCGCCGCCTCCGAGACCACCGTTGCCGCTCCGGCAGCAGCCGCCAAGC
>JAFYCU010000236.1 GCA_017545095.1 Muribaculaceae bacterium
CACGATGGGTTTTCGGCCCTCGAGCGACTGCGCGTGGTGCTCAATAATCTGGTTGGCCTCGATGGTGATTTGACGGTCAAGCTCCTTGCGATCTTTGTTATACTGGTCGATTCTTTGGCTTATCTCGGCTGCCTCGGCGGGGTTGCGCGTCACCAGCAGCTCCACCGACTCCTGCCCCGACTCCATGCGGCCCGAGGCATTGATGCGCGGACCGATTTTGAAAATGATGTCGCTGATGCCCAAATCCTTGCCCGACAGTCCACACAGCTTGATGATGCTTTTCAGTCCCACATTGGGATTGTTGTTGAGCCGCCGCAGGCCAAAAAAGGTCATCACGCGGTTCTCGCCCGTGAGTGGCACGATGTCGGCAGCTATGCTCACAGCCACCAGGTCGAGCATGCACTCCAGGTCGTAGAGATTGGTGAATCCATTGCTGCGAGCAAAGGCCTGCATGAACTTGTAGCCCACACCACAGCCCGACAACCCCTTGAAGGGGTATCGGTCGTCGACTTGCTTGGGATTGAGAATCGCCGCAGCATCGGGCAGCACATCATCGGGCACATGGTGATCGCACACGATGAACTCGATGCCCTTTTGCTTGGCATATGCAATCTCGTCCACGGCCTTGATGCCGCAGTCGAGCACGATGATGAGTGTCACCCCAACACTCTCGGCATAGTCGATGCTCTGCCTCGAAATCCCGTAACCCTCATCATCGCGGGTGGGAATGTAGAACACCATGTTGGAGTAGAAGTTCTGCAAATAGCGGTAGACAAGCGCCACCGCTGTCGTTCCATCTACATCATAGTCGCCATAGACCATGATTTTCTCTTTTGCCCCTAACGCCTGATTGAGCCGGGCCACCGCCCGGTCCATATCCTTCATCAGGAATGGATCGGGCATTTGGCTGAGCGAGGGACTGAAGAATGCCTGCACATCGTCGGGCGTCTTCATGCCACGCAGTACCAAAAGCCGTGCGATGGAGGGACAGTTGGGATATAGTTCGGCCAACTGTCGCTCTATCTTTTGTTCTTCGGGTGTCAGTGGTAAGTAATTCCATTTACTTATCATTTATGTTGTTTTATTTATGTGCAAGTTATCAGTCCCGCCCGCTGGCGGCGACGATTAGAGGGTATATAGGGGAGCCATAAGCATTCGGCCCTGCGGCAACGATGGTCATGCGCTCAACCATTATCTGTGCCTTGTCATGGGACGGTGCTCTTAACACCTGATTCCCAAATGGCTGGCTAAGCATTCGCCACATGTGGCCACACACACGATTCACCCCGTGCCCAAGCCACGAATAATCGCCATAGGCCTTTCGGCTCCTATAAATTGCACAAAGTTACAGAAAACACGCGGTTCTTCAAAATAAGCACCCCACAATTTAGATTTCTTGAATGTTTTTTATTTATATTTAACATATTTAATGGATTATGATACAACGCTCACAATGATATAACCGCGCCCCGACACACCACCCCTTTGTGAGCGAAAGAGCAATTTCACTTTTTCAAAAATTCTTAAAAGAACTTGCATGATTTGCACAGTTGCTGGAAAATGCCGAAATTTGAACCCTTAAATCAAAACGCATCCCACCCTATGACCGCAAAACAGTTCATCTGTGCTATGCTCGTGGCAGCGATGGTGCTTGCTCCCGCCGATGCCGAAGCACGCAAGAAGAAGAAAAAATATGAGAAAAAGACGGTGAACGTTGAGCAGGCAGTTGCTTCCGAGCCCACGCCGCAGCCAGTCACCGTCACCGACCCGGCCCGTCAGCTCTATGGCGAATGGAACATCGAGACCATTCGCCGCAAACCAGCGCTGACGCGCGAGCGTGCCTATATCTACCTCGACTTCAAGAGCCACAAGGTGTATGGCAACAACGGGTGCAACAGCCTGAACGGCAGCTTCAGCCAGCGCGGCACCGACATCTCGTTCCACGACATGATCACTACCAGCAACACGTGCCACAGCGGCACCAACGAGCGCACCGTGATGAAGACGCTCGCCGAGGTGCAACGGTTCCAGCTCAGCCGGCAGGGCGATGTGGAGTGGCTCACACTCACCAACACCAAAGACCAGCCGCTGATGACCCTGCGCAGGCAGAACCTCGACTTCCTCGACGGTGTGTGGCTCGTGAGCGAGGCTGGCGGCAACGACATCACAGCGCAAAACGTGCGGCTTGTCATCGATGCCAACATGCTCACCATTCATGGCAACACCGGATGCAACATCATCAACGGCATCATCACCATCGACCCCACCAAGCGCTTTGCTATACAATTCGAAGACCTGCACTCCTCGGGCAACAATAGCGAGAACATCGATATTGAAACGGCTGTGCTCGTAGCACTCGAGCAGACCGTGACCTGCCGGCGGCTCGACGACCAACGGGCAGCACTCATCGACGAAAAAGGCAACACCACCATGGTGCTCACCCACATTACACTACGATAACACACAACAGCAAACCATGATTGACCAGACCACCGTAAACCAAATCCTAGACACTGCCGACATCGTTGACGTGGTGAGCGACTTCGTGAGCCTGCGGCAGCGTGGAGCCAACTGGGTGGGCCTGTGCCCATTCCACAACGACCGCACACCGTCGTTCTACGTGTCGCGGGCCAAGGGTATTTGCAAATGCTTCAGCTGCGGCGAGGGAGGAAGCGCCGTCAACTTCATCATGAAGCACGAGCAAATGACCTATGTGGAAGCGCTGAAATACCTGGCCAACAAATACCACATCGAAATCAAGGAGCGCGAGCTCACCGACGAGGAACGCAGCGCACAGACCGAGCGTGAGTCGATGCTCGTGCTCAACGAGTGGGCGTGCCAGTTCTTCGAAGACCAGCTGTGGAACACCACCCAAGGGCAGGAAATAGGACTCTCCTACTTCCGTCAACGCGGCTTCAGCGATGCCACCATACGCCTCTTCAGACTCGGCTACTCTCCCGATAATTCCAACACCCTCTATCGCACGGCCACGCAGCAGGGCTACAGTCACGACCTGCTGCTCAAACTCGGCCTGTGCAAGATGAACCAGCAGGGGCGCCCATTCGATTTCTATCGCGGGCGCGTGATGTTCCCCATCTTTAACGTGGCCGGCAAGGTCATCGCCTTTGGCGGGCGAACGCTCAAGAAAGACGACAAGGCCAAATATTTCAACTCGCCCGAATCAATCATCTACACCAAGAGTTCCAGCACCATGTATGGCCTCTACCAGGCCAAACGCGCCATTGTGTCGGAAAAGAAATGCTTCATCGTCGAAGGCTATGCCGATGTGATTTCGATGCATCAAGCCGGATTCCAGAACGTGATCGCCTCATCGGGCACAGCCCTCACCGAGGGGCACATCCACCTGCTGCATCGGTTCACCGACACCGTTACCGAAATGTTCGACGGCGACGAAGCCGGCATCCACGCCGCCCTGCGAGGCATCGACATGCTGCTGCGCGAAGGACTCAACATCAAGGTGCTTCTCTTGCCCGACGGCGAGGACCCCGATAGTTTCGCGCAAAGCCATTCGTCGAGCGAGGTGCAGCAATACATCGAGCAGAACGAGCAGGACTTCATCCGCTTCAAGAGCGAAATCCTGCTGCGCGGTGCCGGCAACGACCCCATCAGGCGAGCACAGGCCATCGAGGACGTGGTGAAGTCGATTGCCGTCATTCCACAGGAAATCACACGGTCGGTCTATGCCAAAGAGTGCGCCGCGCTGTTCGGCATTCAAGAGAGTGTGCTCCTGCGCGACATCTACCGACATGTGCGCAAAAATCTGGACGAGCAGCACCGACGTCGGCAACAATCTGGCCAACAGCCAACCGAAACACCCGTCGCCGACCAACCACAAGACCAGCAGCCCCTGCAATCGCAGCAACCCGTCACCCAGCTGCACACCGTGAAGCAGGATGCCACCCATCACGTGGCCATGCAGGAGCACGATTTGGTGCGCTACATCGCCAAATATGCCATGTGCTACCTGTGCGACACCATCGCCGACGATGGCTCGCAGCTGCCTTCCACCGTGATTGAATACATCCGCACCGAACTCGACATCGACAACATCCAGTTCACCGTGCCAGCCTACAAGAAAATCTACGACATCGCTCTGAGCCTCATCGACACGTTCCGTAACGATTTGGCTCAATACGACCAAGAGACCCAGCAATGGATGCAGCAAGCCTATCGCGAACGGCTTAAAACCATCGACCCCACCGGGCTCACCAGCAACGAGCTGCAAAAGAAAGAAGAGGAAATCACCGCTGCGCTCACCCAGCAGGCACACGAACGCCTCGACCTCTACCGACAGTGCTATCTGGAAAAAATCCTGTGCTCACACCTCGACGATGAAGTGCGCAACACCGCTTGCGACCTGGTGAGCGACAAATACCAATTGAGCAAAATCCACACTCAGCTCGCCCATATCACCACCGAGCGCGAACGACTCATCTCTCTGGTGCCTAAGGCCATCTGCACATGGAAAGACAGTCTGCTCAAGCAGCAAATCTACCAACTGTGCATAACCATCGCTCAAACCACCGACCAGCAACAGTGCGACCAGTTCATGCAACAGCTGCAACAGCTTTACCAAATCCGCAGCCAGCTGTCAAAGCTCATCGGCGACCGAGTTGTGGTGCCAAAGTGATTTAAAAGATGCAAGAAGCAAGATGCAAGATGCAAGAACCGAGAGCACAATCAGTCCGCAGGTCGCAAGGCACCGCCTTGCGAAACCCTGCCGCATTGCGCCTCTTTAGCGAAAAGAAGCAAGATGCAAGGCCGCATTACTAAATTGTGCATTGTGCATCGACAAAGGCTCGTAGCTGTTTTTTACACCTCTCCACCCTCTCCACACAAAAGCGAACTGATGCGACTATGAAAACAATTGCTTTTTCACTCCTTTTGGTGCTCACCTGCCTGTTCCCGGCTCAGTCTCAGGTGGTTTCTCAAATAGGCAGGGAAAACATGCGCATTCCCGCCGATGAACGACCCGAAGAAGAGCCGCCAACACCATCCACG
>JAFYCU010000237.1 GCA_017545095.1 Muribaculaceae bacterium
CTCGGCCATCCGGCCAGCACATGTGTAAGCCCAACATGCATCGCCCATCACCCACACTGGAAAGCCATCTCGCAAGATCCATCAGCGAGATAACGTTTTGCCAAAAGCTCCAAATCTATCACTCCGAATATCGGATGACCCTGAATGTTTTACGCAATCACAATAGTGCAGTCATACATGGCGGCTCCAATGGCCGAATGACAGAGAAAAGGCATCCCCGATTCTCTCCTTGTGGGGCTTACCATTGATGTCAAGTAGAGCCGTTGTGAATGGCTCCATAAATGGCGGCTCCAAAAGCCGAGTCCTGTAGAGCCACAACCGGTGCGGCTGATGGCCGAGTCAAGTGCGTGTTCCGTTTTTCGGGTCGGAATAGGGCGAAACACGGTTCTGTGTTCACAAGTAATGACTGGCGTGGCCGTGTTCAGTTTGTTCAGATGTTCAGGACTTGAACAGACTGAACAAACTGAACAAACTGAACGTATTTGTGCTTGCTGTGTTCCGCCCTGTGCCACCCTGATTCGCCCCGAAAAGCGGAACACGTCGACATCGCAACCGCTGCTTTGACTCCCATGTGTGCACCTCGGCCATGCCAAAAGCAAAAAACTTCGTCTTTTGTTTGGCATTGTGCTCGGTTTGTTGTAACTTTGTCGCGCAGTTGTGAATCCATTGGCGACCAACGGCTGCGAATTTTTGTGGTTTTATAAAGCGTTTATTCACGCTTTGTTCTTTGGCTGGTTGAAACGTTCCAAATTTCGATAGCTGTCAAAGGCAAGGCAACGAATGACGCTCACCAGGTGTGTTATGCACCACGCTCATTTCGCCGCGAGGTGGAGTGGGGTGGTTCTGCATACCAGCGTGAGGTCTTCCGTTGCCCGTCTTACAGCTATGGGCAATTGGAACGGCCTCAACCAGCGGGACGGGCAGCAAATAAGAGGCTCTCACGCTTTTGTTGTTTATTGGTCATCACCAAAGTGAGCCAGGGGTGCCGCTGTCAAGGGCTTATGTCCTTATGTCTATTTTTAACTTGACTTTCACATCACCAATCATCAAAACCCAAACGAATATGAGACGAAAACTATCTCTACTGCTTGTGTCGCTGCTGCTGTCGCTGCCGCTGGGCGGTTTCGCGCAGGCGGCGGTGCGCGGCGACGCCGACGGCAGCGGCGTGGTTGACATCGACGACGTGAACACCGTGATCAACGTCATGCTGCACAAGAACCAAGACCCGAGCCTCGAGACCCAAGCCGACGTGGATGGCGACGGAGCCGTGGATGTCGACGACCTGAACATCATCATCAACGTGATGCTCGGCAAGGACGTGGTGCAGCCGGTCGTCCACGTTTATGGCGACGGCACAGCTGTCGAGGGCCGCGTGGTTCAGGTCACCGACGGCACAGTGACGCTGGCCTGCGATGCCGCCCATGCCCCGCAGCCCGGCGAGGTCATCGTCTGCGGCGTGGCCACTAATGCCCCCGTGGGCTTCCTGCGCCAGGTGGTGAGCGTGCAGGGCACTGGCGGGCAGTATGTGGTCACCACCACCGACGCCTCGCTCGAGGAGGCCCTGCCCGACGGCGACTACGACCTGCCCGTGCCCATGCAGCAGGAGGGCAGCTACGTCATGGTGCAAGCCCCCGGCCAGCGGCCACGACGCGTGCAATTCTCCACCACGCTCAAGCTGGGCGTGAAAATCAGCTTGAGCGGCTTCGAACTCATCACCGACGTGAGCGACGCCGACGAGGCCGACGTGCTCGAGGGTAAGGAAGATAAGCGCTATCCCGTGAAAATCATCGCCCAGCTTACCCCCTCGGTCGATTTCAATTTCATCTGCAGCCGTCATAACAGCCGCATTGAGCGCATAGGGCTGCGGGGCGGCGCCGACATCACCGCCGACATCATGGGCAAGCTATCGAAAGAGGGGAACCTGAAGCTGCTGGGCGACGACGGCGTGAAGCTGTTCAGCATCCACCTGAAGCCGATAACGGTCATGGCCGGCTATGTGCCCATCGTGTTCACGCCGCGCATCGATGTGTTCCTGAACGTTGACCTCAACGGCGAGGTGTACATCAAGAGCAAGTTCGTGGCCGCCAAGGCCTCGGGAGAGTTCAGCTATGTATATACGCGCACCCCCGACCCCAACACAGGCAGTAATCACAGCTTCACCACCGCTTTCGATTGCAGTGCCGTGGGCGACGGCCAGTTAGGCGAGCGCATGAAGGAACTGTTCGCCCCCAAGGTGGGTGTGAACGGCTCGATTACGACCACCCTCAAGCCCACGCTCGATGTGAGCCTCTACGGTGCCAACGACATCTTCAACGTGGGTGTGCCCATCAGTCCGTGGGTGAAGGCCGAGGGCAACCTCGCGCTGAAGCTGGAGAAAGACATCGAGCTCGACTTCGATGACCAGATCATCATCTCGGGCGGCGTGGACATCGGCCTGTCGGCCCGGTTCAAGCTCGGCCGCAAGAACCTGAAGTGGGAGAAGGACGTGACGCTGCTGGAGACGCAGCTGCTCGAACCCATCGGCATCACGCCCAGGTTCGAGAACTTCAAGGTCAACCCCGGCAACCCCATCCCGCCCGACACCAAGCAGGTGCGTTTTTCCGCCGACATGACCAAGCCCAACATCCAGTTGCTGCCCGAGGAGGACTACGGCTTCGCCTACGGTCTGCCCGGCGAGAACCGCCGCGACAGCTGGACGTTTGTCAGCCAGAAAGGCTACTACGACTCCGACTTCACACCTACCCACCGCACGCAATACATCGAGACCTATGTGGAAGCCAGCAAGTTAGACAAGGACAAGACCTACCGCGCCTGCCCCTATGTGACGGTTTTCGGCATCAATATCTACAAGAAAGGCGCCGATTTCTCATTCAAGAAAAAAGAGGATGATGGCGACTGGGTTGACCTGGGCCTGCCCAGCGGCACGCTGTGGGCCACCCGCAACATCGGCGCCGACAAGCCCGAAGACTACGGCGACTACTTCGCCTGGGGCGAGACCACGCCAAAGGTGGTGTATATTTATGACACTTACAAGTGGTGGAAAGAGTACAGAGACGCAAATGGCCATTGCCTTGAAGGCTACACGAAGTACTGCTGGAATCCCTCTTTTGGTCTTGACGGCTTTGTTGATGGCAAGACCGAGCTGGACCTTGCCGACGATGCCGCCGCA
>JAFYCU010000238.1 GCA_017545095.1 Muribaculaceae bacterium
ATCTTCTACCGCAAGCACTTCCCCCGCATGAGCTGGGTGTTCTACCCCATCATCAAGCTGGGTGTGGGCGTGCGTGCCGGCATGGCTATGGCCAAGCGCTTGGTGCAGAAGCCGCTGCGGGCATTGCGTAAGCCGCGCACTCTGGGCGACGACGGCAAGCCCTGGGTGATTCTGGGCGACAACGCCGTGGCCGTGTCGCTCACCACCGGCCACAACCACTACAAGACACGCATCCCACAGTCGGGGCCGTGCCATGTGCTGCTCGACGACTCCTCGTTCACCTACGCGCAAATCATCGACACCATCGCACGCAACAGCCGCAACGGCCTGGAGTTCCACATCTACTCATCGCGCAACGGCATCATCATCTCACCCAAAATGCAGCAGTCATGAGTGCTATTGCCCTCCACAATGCCGTGGCCGCGCTGCGAGCCCTCGAGCCTACCGATCTCGACATTCTATATCGCTGGGAGAACGACCCCCGCGTGTGGACCGCCTCGGGCACGCTCACGCCCTACTCGCGGCAGATGCTGTGGAAATACTTGGAGGACTACACTGGCGACATCTTTCAGAGCCGTGAGCTGCGGCTGATGGCCGTGGACAGCGACAGCGGCGAGGCCGTGGGCACCGTCGACCTGTTCAACTTCGACCCGGCCAACAACCGCGCCGAGCTGGGTCTGCTCGTGGGGCCAGAGCACCGCGGCCGCGGCTATGCCTCGGCAATGCTCGACCTGGTGAGCGACTATGCCCGCGACCACTTGGGCCTGCGACAGCTCTACGTAATCATCACCACCGACAACATGGTGTGTCTGGAACTGTTCGACCACCACGGCTGGCAACGCGCCGGCACGCTGCAAAGCTGGGTGCGCCATGGACGCGACTACACCGATGCCATCGTATTCCAACGCGTTTTTTGAAGTTCTGCACGCCAACGAAATAATCCCCCGCAATGCCATGATTTGAGGCATTGTAGGGGATTTGAGCTATGGAGTGAGTCGCACCGTCATTCCACCGGAATGTCGGTGTTCACGTTCTTGCATCCAGCCACGGCATAATAGAACAGATAGACCAATCCTATCATGGGCACGATATAGCTGAACATGTAGCCTGCCGAGCTGTCGGCAATGGCGTTCTGGATTTGCGGCAGCACACCGCCGCCCACCACCATCATCATGAAGATGCCGCTGGCGGCCGCCGTGTACTTGCCCAGCCCCTCGGTGGCCAGGTTGAAGATACTCGTCCACATCACCGAGGTGCACAAGCCGCACAGCACCAGAAGCAACGCGCTCACGGGCACCTGGGTCATCTCGAAGCCCTTGCCGGTGAACACCGGCATCGACGTGGTCACGCTCTTGTCGATCAACATCGCGCACACGATGAGCAACACACCCACGGCAGTTACGGTCATCGTCATTGCGCGGCTACTCACCTTGCCGGCAATAGCGCCGCCCACGATGCGCCCCACGAGCATCAGGAACCAATAGGTGCCCGCCACCATGCCGCCAATGGCAGCTGCGTTGGCCAGCAGACCGGCTCCCTTCTCGGTGGTGTCGCTCAGGTAGAAATTGAGCGTGCCGGGAATGCCAACCTCAACACCCACATAGATGAAGATGCCAATGGCACCCAGCACAAAGTGGCGGAAATGCCAGGGCGAGTGCTCAAACTTGGTCTCGGCGGTCACGCGGCCCATCTCCGGGTCGTGAATGGGCACCAAGGCCAGCACGATGAAGGCTGCAGCAAACACGGCCATGGCGATGAACAGCACCAGGTTCACGTCGGCAAAGTCGCTTTCCTTGGTCACCTCGCCAATGAGTGCTCCCACCAGAATGGGCGTGAGCGTGGCGGCCAACGAGTTGAACGTGCCGCCAATCATGTTCAGCTGGTTGCCACGGTTGCCACCGCCGCCAATCAGGTTAAGCATCGGGTTCACCACCGTGTTGAGCAGACACACACTAACACCCGAAATGAACGCACCAACAAGATAAACCACGTTGTCGCTGTAGCCCACCAGACTCTCCAGACCCGAGATGAACTGCACCAGCACACCCAGCAGACCCAGGCCCACACCGGCCATGGCGGTCTTCTTGTAGCCCAGCTTCA
>JAFYCU010000239.1 GCA_017545095.1 Muribaculaceae bacterium
GAATTGTGTCGGTGATTATTTTCATTCCCATGTGCAGCAAATTGAGGAAACACCTCATAAACAACTCCACTCAAAGTTAGGTAAGGTGTCGCGAAGCGGCAAAGGTTGCTAACAGATTGATTATCAAATAACAAAATCGTCGAATTCACGTTCATTTTTCGAGATTTCCAGCAATTTGCTTGGTTATCTCAAGAATTATACGGAACTTTGTGACAAAGTTGTGCATAGCAATGATTTTAGTGATTACTATTTTTACAACCACTAAATTACTAAAAATCAATGATATGTGCTGCTTATTCATCTTAAATCTCTTAAATGTTTAAATCATCCAACAGGCAATAATGATAAAAAACAGGTTATTACAGATTGCATTATTTGCGATGATTGCTTGCTCGTGCGCACTCATGTCGAGTGCACACAACAAACTCACCCCTGACGCGCAACTGTCGTTACTGCAAAAACAGGCAGCAAAGTATGACTTAAACGGCAAGAGAGTAAAAGCACTTGAGGCCAACCCATTCATCAGGCTTGTGGTGGAGGTTGATTCCAGAGATGCTGTGAGCACGTTTGCGCAAATTCGTGAAGCTGGCGGTACTGTATTGTCAAAGCTTGGTCATCAGGCAGTGATAGGCATTCCTATCGACAAAGTTGACGGTCTCGTTGCCATAGAGGGTGTGAAAAGGGTGGATGCCACAAGCAAAGGAGAGTTGAAGACCGATGTCACACGTGTGGAGACTGGCGTGAGCCTGATTGACGGCACTATACCTGGCACACAAGATGCTTATACTGGCGAGGGCATCACCATCTGCATTGTGGATGGAGGATTTGACTTCCAGCATCCAGCATTTAAGGATGCCAACGGGAACTCTCGCCTGCGTTGCGTCTATCTTCCCTCTAATGACAGTGGCCACAAGTTCATCGTCGAGGATGATGAGGCCGGAACGATTGAGTATCCCGGCTCGGTGTTCGACACTCCCGAACTCATTGCCACCCTCACCACCGATGACGAATTTCGCGATCATGGCACCCACACTGCTGGCATTGCAGCCGGCAGTCGCTCTCCGATAGGGTTTGGTGGTATGGCTCCCGACGCCGATATTGTGTTGGTGTCGATTGAGAGCGAAGAGGATGTGAACGAGATTGCCTTTCAATTTGCTGCGCAGTATTCCCAGCAAATAGAAGGTCGAGTCGTGGTTAGTGCAAGCATGAACACACATAATGGCCCCCATAATGGCACCGGCACAATGCCTGAACTGATTGATGAATTGTCTAATCATGCCATCCCCGTGCTCAGTGTTGGCAATGAAGGATATAAAGCAGTTCACATTTACAAGGCATTTGATGAAGAAGACAACAGCATGAAGACATTACTTGCCCGAGCAACTCCTATTATTACCGAAGACGGCAGCATCTCGAGAATTGTCGCCTCGATAGTGCGTGGTTTTTCACGCAACACGTTGAGCGAGAACGATGCATTTAGTGTCCAGATTGGCATGATAAATCACAGCAGTGGAGAGATATTGTGGCAAACAGAGCCATGCACCATCACTCCGTCTCAGGATGGCTATATTGAAATATTGAGCGATGACGAGGAGATACTCAGAGATTATATGCAGGGGGGCTTCGTGGCAATATACGGAACAGTTGTTGACGGCAAGATTGATCTTATCGCTGCCGCGAATGGATATCTCAATAAACGAATGCCATTCTTCATTTCGCTGTCGTCAACATCATCCATCGAGATGGACTTGTGGGAAACGACCGATGGATTTGACATGGTTGGCATGGAAGGTTTGGAAGGCTACACCCCCGGCGACAGCGAGATTTCGTGTGGCGATTGGACATCCACTCCCAATGTTATCAGCGTAGGCAATTATGTGGCAAATACCAACGCACGACTTTACAATGGTGTTGTCGCTGATGAGAGCGACCTGTTCCCACTTAACGAGATCAGTTTCTCTTCAAGTTACGGCGTGTCGTTGAACGGTGTGGCCCAACCCACTGTCACCGCTCCAGGCACTCATGTCGTGTCGTCGATAAACCACTATACATGTGACCAGGAGATTGCCGAAACGATGCAATGGCTGGAGTATCCCTATGGTTCGATGAGTGGCACCTCGATGTCGTGCCCAGCGGTGAGCGGCATCATCGCCCTGTGGCTGCAAGCCGCCCCCACCCTCACATTAGATGACATCAAGGAAGTGCTTGCCGCTACTTCACGCCACGACGAGTTCACCGCCATTGATCCCATCAAGTGGGGATATGGCAAGATTGATGCCGCAGCCGGCATTGAATACATCAAGGGGTCAACTGCCGTCCACAGTATCGAGAGCGACAAGCCAGCAGTTGATAGCAACCTATGGTATGACATCACTGGCCGCTCATATAACTCCAAGCCCTCGGCACCTGGAATCTACATCAACTCGGGCAAAAAAGTCTTGTTAAAATAGAGGCGAAACCTGTTTTCGCTAAAACTGTTTTCGGCAACAGGCAACAAAAATGGGCCCACATTTCTGCGATTTCAACAATAATCAGTAAATTTGTGACATTGAAATTTAAACATCATACGCACTAATAATGAAACGATTAACAGCATTCATATATGGCTTTTTCCTCTTGGCCGGGGTTGTTTTTGGGCAAGAACGCATAGTCTGCGATGAGACCTGCGAGATTGGTGCCGAGACCCGATCGGCTGCGACAAAGGGCGATGCTGGATTTGCGGTTGTATCACCAGTTGGGCTGGGCACAGTGGAGCCCATCGACCAAGCCCCACGCATGAACTCGCTTTCGGGCAAGACGATTGCTGTGGTAGGAGTCAGTTTCATGAGCCGCGTGACACATCCCGAAATCAAGCGTCTTATCGAGAAGAACTATCCCGATGCCAATGTATTGCTGCTTGACGAGGTGGGCACGGCAGGTCCCCACCCTGCACCGGGTATCACCCGACGCGCAAAGGACGAGTTCCAGCAACGCCTGCGAGACCTCCATGTGGATGCCGTCATCTCGGGCAACGGCGGGTGCGGATTGTGCACCCCCAAAGAAACGGGTTCGTGCATAGCCGCCGAGTATATCGGCATTCCGTCGGTCATCATCACCGCTCCAAGCTTCACGGCACAGGCCCGCTACACGGCACTCAACAATGGCGTGCCAGTGCTCCGCGTAGCGGAATACCCCAGTGCTTTCGCTCTCGACGACGAGGCAACGCTCATCAAGAACACACGTGAGATTTTGTGGCCACAAATTGTGGACGCACTCACCAAACCCATCTCGACCGAGGAGCGCAATCAAGGGCTAGCCGCCAATCATGGCGACCTGCGTGATGACGTTTTCTTCGGTACGATTGATGAAGTGAACGCCTATTTTACTGAAATGAAGTGGAGCGACGGATTGCCTATAGTACCGCCCACCTTTGAGAAGGTGAGTGAGATGCTGCGTTTCACCGACTACCGTTGGGACGAGACCGTGGCCACACTGCCCATAGCGCACCGCAACACCACGGCATGGCATGTGGCGGTGAACGGTGTGATGGCTGGTTGCAAGCCCGAATACATGCCCATCCTGATTGCCTTGACAAGGGCACTCGGCGGTCCCGACTTCCGCCGCACACTGGCCAGCACCCACGCATGGGTACCATTCTGTTGGCTTAATGGTCCTGTGGCTCGACAACTGCACATAGACTGTGGGCAAGGTGAGATTAACGAGGCGGCCAACATGGCGATAGGCCGTTTCATGAATCTTGCGCTGATGAACTTGTGCGGTTACTATGTAAAGCAAGACCGCATGGGCACTTTCGGCTATCCGATGTCATGGTGTATGGCCGAGGATGAGTCAGCATATAAACGGGTAGGTTGGCAACCCTACCATGTGCGTGAGGGTTACAACATTAATGACAACACCATCACTGCGGCTTCAACATTGCTTTGGGGGAACAATATGGCACCATCCACAACCGATGGCGCAAAAATCATGGAATTGCTAGCGTGGGACATTAGCGAGCGGTGCCAGTTCGCCTTGGGCAGCGGCAAGCAGTTCACCTACCGTACCATATTGATGACCGAACCAGTTGCCCGAACGCTTGCCTCTGTCTATCAA
>JAFYCU010000240.1 GCA_017545095.1 Muribaculaceae bacterium
CCATTGTGTGCCTGGAGGCACGCTGGAGCAGAACGGCTCGGGCAAACTCAACGACATCGATGCGCATGTGCTGCGTGCCATCAAGGCCCTGGGGGTCACCCATGTGTGGTACACGGGCATCCTGGAGCAGGCCACTTGCAGCGACTTCACGCGTTCGGGTATAGCCCGTTGCAACCCGCATGTGGTGAAGGGACAGGCGGGGTCGCCTTATGCCATTCGCGACTATTACGACATTTCGCCCGAACTGGCTGTGGATGTGCCGCGCCGCATGGCTGAGTTCGAGGCGTTGGTGAGCCGTACGCATCAGGCTGGGCTGAAGGTAATTATCGACTTTGTGCCTAATCATGTGGCACGCGAGTATGGCAGCGACAGCTGTCCGGAAGGCGTGCGCGACTTGGGCCAGGACGATGACCCGGGGATGTTTTTCGACCCGAACAACAACTTCTATTACATCACTGGCCAGCCTTTTGCGCCGCAGGGGGTGGACCTGGGCCGCGGCGATGAGGCCTACCGCGAGATGCCTGCCCGCGCCACGGGCAACGACTGCTGGCATGCCTCGCCGGGCGTGAACGACTGGTACGAGACGGTGAAGCTCAACTATGGCGTTGACCCATGGAATGGCAGCCACCATTTCTCGCCCATCCCCGACACCTGGCACAAGATGCTGCACATCTTGCTGTTTTGGGCCGCAAAGGGCATCGACGGGTTCCGTTGCGACATGGTGCACATGGTGCCGGTGGATTTCTGGCACTGGGCCATCGCACAGCTCAAAGCGCAGTTCCCGCATCTGGTTTTCATCGCCGAGATTTACGACACCGCGCTTTATCGCCCTTATATCCACCACGGCGGGTTCGACTACCTTTACGACAAGGTGACGCTCTACGACACCTTATTTAATATAGTGAGCAACAACGGCGACACGCAGGCACTCACCGGCTGTTGGCAGCAACTCGACGACATTCGCCCGCACCTGTTGAGCTTTATCGAGAATCACGACGAGGTGCGCGTGGCGTCACCGCAATTTGCCGGCGACGCCCGGCATGGCCGGCCGGCGCTGGTGGTGTGCGCCACCATGGGCACGGGGCCGATGATGATTTATGCCGGGCAGGAATTGGGCGAGTGTGCCGGCGATGCCGAGGGTTTCAGTGGGCACGATGGCCGTACCACCATTTTCGACTATTGGAGTGTGCCCGCGCTGCGGCAGTGGCTCACAGGAGGGCAGCTGGGGCGACGCCATGCGCTGCGCGACTACTACAAACGCGTGCTCACGCTCGCCGGTAGCTCGCCGGCGATTGTGCAGGGTGGGTTGTTCGACCTCATGTATGCCAATCCGCATCTGCACCGCCAGTTTGCCTATCTGCGACATGGCCAAGGCGAGGTGCTACTCGTAGTGGCCAACTTCGATGCCGTGCCGTGTCAGGTGAATCTCACCATTCCACAACACGCCTTTGAACATATGGGCATCACGGTGGGCGACTATGAGGGCGAGGAACTGCTTCACGGCACCGCCGATGCCTTGGTGCTCTCGCACTCGCCACACGATGGCGATAGCCGGCTGACGGTCAACGTCGATGCCCACGATGCCGTGATCTGGCGTTTTTTTAAAGGATTGAAAATTGGGGCTAACACTAAATAGGGGAATCGAAGGCATCTAAGGATTCTGAGTGTGGGCGCAACGCGCTCCCTATGCCTGATTATCCGATTCCTCATGTTGCTCCTTAAATGTCACCGTGCGGTTGTAAACATAGTTGGCGATGGTATACACCACCATCGACACCACCATCACGATGTTTTGTCCGGCGTTTTCCATGGGCAGGAATGGAATCACATCGGTGGGCAGGTTTTTCCAGCCCAGCCCCTCGAGCAGCAGCAGACTCATTGCGCCTTGCAAGAGCCAGCACAGCGCAAAGCCGCAGCCAAACAGCAACGCCTCGCGGCCAAAATTGTTTTTGGTCTTGAACACCCAGTTGCGGTTCCACAGGAAACTGTTCACTACGCCCAGCACATAGCCCACGATGTTGGCCACGCCATAGGGCACTCCAGCCCAAGTGTTGAGCAGGTAGAACGTAATCAGGGTGATCCCGGTGTTCATCACGCCTATCACCCCATATTTCATGAGCTGGATGATGGTTTTGACGATTTCGGCTTTGTTAAATTCCATAGCAGTGGGGATGTGTGGCTACGCTTTATAAATTAATGTGATGGTTCCACGATGATGCCCACCTCGGGTAGCTGGTTCACGGTGGGCGCATTGGTCATGGTTTGCCACATCACCACGCGGTGAGCCTCAGTGGGCGTGACACCCGTGGCAATGCGCTGCGTGGCTTGATACAGAGCACCAAAGCCGGCTCCACGCCAATTGCCGTTGCCGTCCGAGAGCGTGAACTCAACGGGGATGCGGCGTACGGGGGTAGCGTTGTCGCTAACGATGTCGGCAGTGACGCAAAGGTTGGAGTAGTCATATAGGTTGGTGTGGCGGATGGCCAGCGTGATGTCGTAACGGGCATTGCTGTCGCCATATTGTGGTGCAAACACCAGCGGCATTGTGCGATGCCAGCCGCTGTCAACATCCAATGGGTGGAACATCGCCGACGATGCGCGTCTGGGGGAACAAGCCCCCAGACTCATCGTCAGCACGGTAGCGGTGGCCAGCAACCACAGGCTGGCTCTACTGTTTATCGGCTGGTTGCTCCGGTTTGGGCGATGGTGCACCATTGTTCTCGCGTGGTTTGTTGGCCTTGGGAACTTGGCTTTGGTTTTCTTTGTCGGGTCGTGGGCGGCGTTCGTCGCGCTGCCGTGGTTTTCCACCGTCTTGGCGGTCGCCCTTGGGCTGTTGGTGGACCTCGCCCTTTTGTTGCGGGGCACGGTCGCCCTTGTGCTGTTCACCGGGTTGTGCCTTGCGCTTTTCGCGTTGCTTGCCGCCACCGCCGGATTTCTTGCCCGGGTCTTTGCCCGATGCGGCTTCGGCCTTGTCGCCGCGCTGACCACCGCCCGATTTCTTTTTCTTGCGCTTTTTCTTGTCGAAACGGTTGATGGCATCCTGGCCCAGAATGTCGCCAAAGGCGTTTTTCTCGAACTCGCGTTCGGCATCGTCGAGCTCGAGCTTGTCGGGCTTGACACCGTTATCGTTGAGCGACATGATTTCAAACACGCGGTCCACAGGCAGGGTGATCAGGTTCTCGGGCACGCCTTTCTTGGTGGTGTACGACACCTCGCGCTTGAGCACATCGGCTTTGAACTGGAAGTATTGCTTGTCCTTGTCTTCGAGCACCACATCGCGCGGGGGCATCTCACGCATGCCTTCCACATAGGAGTCGACCTCGAAGTTGATGCAGCACTTGAGCTTGGCGCACTGTCCGGCGAGTTTCTGCGGGTTGAGCGAGATGTCCTGGAACCGTGCGGCGCTGGTGGCCACGCTCACAAACGAGGTCATCCACGAGGCGCAGCACAGCGGTCGGCCGCAGGGACCTATGCCGCCAATGCGGCCGGCCTCCTGGCGGGCACCAATCTGCTTCATCTCCACACGAATCTTGAACACGTCGGCGAGCACCTTGATGAGCTGGCGAAAGTCCACGCGCTCGTCGGCAATGTAGTAGAAGATGGCCTTGTTGCCGTCGCCCTGGTATTCCACATCGCCGATTTTCATCTTCAATCCCAGGTCCACAGCTATTTTGCGCGACCTGATCATGGTGTCGATTTCGCGGGCCTTGGCCTCTTCATATCGCTCCAGGTCGCTCTGCTTGGCCTTGCGGAACACGCGTAATATCTCGGCGTCGGGACGCAGGTTGGCGCGCTTCATTTGCAGCTTCACCAGCTTGCCCGTCATGGCCACCTCGCCGATGTCGTGCCCTGGGCTGGCCTCCACAGCCACCATGTCGCCCACATGCAAGTCGAGCTTGGCCGAGTTGCGGTAGAAGCCACGACGGGTGTTCTTGAAGTGAACCTCCACGATGTCGAAGTCGTTCTTCCCGCCGGGAATGTCTTCGAGCCAGTTGGTGCTGTGCAGGTTGCAACGCCCCTCACAGCCTCCGGCACTCACATGGCAGGTGCACGAGGTGCACGACAGGCAGGCGTCGGTGGCTTCGGTGATGGTAGGATTGTTGTTTTCGTTCATCACAGCCGGGGTTTTACTTGGCGTAGCTCACAGCGCGGGTTTCGCGAATCACGGTGATGCGCACCTGGCCGGGATAGGTGAGCTCGTCCTGAATCTTTTGTGCTATTTCGGTGCTCAGGCGCTCGGTCTCGGCATCCGAAATCTTGTCGGCACCCACAATCACGCGCAGCTCTCGGCCGGCTTGGATGGCATAGGTCTTCACCACGCCGGGATAGCTCATGGCCAGTTTCTCCAGGTCGTTGAGGCGCTTGATGTAGGCCTCCACAACCTCGCGTCGTGCCCCGGGACGTGCGCCCGAAATGGCGTCGCACACCTGCACGATGGGGGCGTAGAGGCTGGTGGCCTCCTCCTCGTCGTGGTGGGCACCGATGGCGTTGCAGATGTCGGGTTTCTCTTTGAACTGCTCGGCCAGTTTCATACCCAGCTGTGCATGTGGCAGTTCGGGTTCGTCGTCGGGCACCTTGCCGATGTCGTGGAGCAGTCCGGCGCGACGGGCTTTCTTGGCGTTCAGTCCCAGCTCGCTTGCCATGATGGCGCACAGGTTGGCGGTCTCGCGGCTGTGCTGCAGCAGGTTCTGGCCGTAGCTCGAGCGGTATTTCATCTTGCCAATCAGCCTGATGAGCTCGGGGTGCAGGCCGCGGATACCCATGTCGATGGCGGTGCGCTTGCCGGTTTCGATAATCTCTTCCTCCACTTGCTTGCGCACTTTGGCCACCACCTCCTCGATGCGTGCGGGGTGGATGCGTCCGTCGGCCACCAGCTGGTGCAGGGCCAGGCGGGCAATCTCGCGGCGCACAGGGTCGAAGCCCGACAGCACGATGGCCTCGGGGGTGTCGTCGACGATGATTTCGATGCCGGTGGCTGCCTCCAGGGCGCGGATGTTGCGGCCCTCGCGGCCAATGATGCGGCCCTTGATGTCGTCGTTGTCGATGTGGAACACGGTCACGGCGTTCTCCACGGCAGTCTCGGTGGCCACGCGCTGGATGGTTTCCACAATGATGCGCTTGGCCTCTTTGTTGGCCGTCATCTTTGCGTCGGCCATGATGTCGTTCACATAGCTGGCTGCTGCCGTCTTGGCCTCGTCCTTGAGGCTCTCGATGAGTTTCTCGCGTGCTTCCTCGGCGCTCATGCCGCTCACGTGCTCCAGTGTTTCGCGCACGCTTTTCTCCATCTTGTCCACCTCCTGGGTGCGCACGTCGAGCTGGTTGGTGCGTGTGTCAAGTTGCTGCTTGAGGGTGTCCAGCTCGTTGCGGCGGCGTTGCACATCGCCTTGCTGCTGGTTGAGTTGCAGCTCTCGCTGCTTGGCCTTGGCCTCGCTGGCCTGCACTTTCTGCAAGCGTTGGTTGGCTTGCTTCTCGGCCTCGCTCTTGATGGCCATTCCCTCTTCCTTGCCCTTGATTTTCTCGTTGTTTTTCAGCACTTCGGCCTCTAAACGGGCTTTCTCCAGAATCTCGTTGGCGCTCGACTTGGCGTTGCGCTTCAAGATGTAGCTGGCACCGAACGCACCCACTGCGAACGCGATGATGCCCACTACCAAAATCCATATTATATTCATTTGAACAGAATAAAAAGATAAAATATATTAATAAAATTTGCACCTACCCGCCTGTGGGCATCAAGGCGACAGCCATAGTTTCGTTTCGCCGCCAGTGCCTCAGGTCGCAGTGAGTGCAGGAACCTAATTCTCAATCGTGCTGAAATGGAATGGCCACTGGGGTCAGTCCACATCAACCACCAACTCGTCGAGCTTGCGCTCAAAGTCGGTCAGGTAGTCATTGACTTCGTTCGTCTGCTGGTAGGCCACCCAGTAGAGCCGTGCAAACTGGAAAGCCACGCGTGCGAGCAGCTCGTGCGAGGTCGACCGCTCGCCATAGCGCTTCATCCACGTGTCCCATAGCTGGTTGACCATCTTCTCCGCCTCGCGGTAGGTGGTCTCGTCGGCCTCGCTCACGCTCAGTGCCATCGGGTTGATGTCGGCCAACTGTATCCAGATGCTACGTTTCTTCTCGCCTGCCATCGCAGATTGTTTTCAGTATTCAGTTTTCAGTGATCAGTGGTCAGTTATCAGTATGATAATCATCACTCGTCACTCATGACTCAAAACTCATCACTTGTTCATGTATTCAGTTGTGTGATACACTTGTCAATGTCCCGCACAAGTCGGTTAAGCATGAGCCGGGCCTCGCTCACCTGTTCGGGAGTCGATGCCAGCGTGCGAACGGTGCGCAGGTATTGGTTGTCGCGTTGCGCTCGTTCCAAATCCTTACGCAGCTGCTCGTTTTCGCACTCCAAAGCGGCAACGCGCTCCTCGGCACTTTGCAGTCGTTGCACCAGTTGCTGGTATTTCTCCACCAGCACGGTGCTCTTGCCCACGATGCGCTCAAGACGCTGTTGCAGTTCAGATGCCATCATGCTCACCTAATTTCGGCAAAAGTAGTAAAAAAATCCCACTTAAGCATCATCTTTTGGCCAAAACTTCGCCTGTGGTGTGTGTTTTTCAACATTCATTAACTTTTATTTTGTCCGATGTGCCGAATCTAAGCACTTGCACGGCCTAATTTTGCAGCGTGATTCAAAATCCAATTCCAACTGAAACTATTGTGAAACCTTTATCAATCTTACAACTATGAAAAAGATTATCGAACAAATTCTGACCCAAACCGAGACCAATCAAGAGGCCGCCCGTGCCGACCTCCGTTTCCAAACCCATGTGATGCTCGTGATTGTGGTGCTGGCAATGCTGCTCGAGTGTGCCGTGTGAACCCCGCCGACTGTGAGTTCCCAAACCCCATGGTCGCCCCAAGCCTTTCCGAGGGGCTTACCGAAGGGAGAAAACCAAGAGCTGCATTGCGCACTCGCACTGCGTCAAAGCAAACCCGTGTAGTGCAGGAAGATGAGCACGATGGCTGCCGGGGCCACATAGCGCAGGCACCACACCACGCCGTGGGTGAGACGGCGCGACAGGGCGCTGCCGTCGTCGAGCTGCTGGCGCACCACCTGGCGGTTGATGAGCCAGCCCACAACCACGGCGGTGAACAGCCCGCCCAGGAGCATGAACACGTTGGCCGACGCGTCGTTGAGTAGGTCGAAGATGTTGCGGTTCAGTAACTTCACATCGCTGAGCACGTTGAACGACAGGGCACATACCGTGGCAATCGCCCCCACGATGGCGGCACACCACAAGGTGGCACGGCGGCGACTCATGTTGTGCTCCTCAATGGCAAACGAGATGGAGATTTCGCTTAACGATACGGTGCTCGTGAGCGAGGCGAACAGCAGCAGCAAGAAGAACAGCACGCACCACACTGTGCCGCCCGTCATCTGCTGGAAAATCGACGGCAGCACCTCAAACACCAGCTTCGGACCCGCCTCGGGGGTCAAGCCATAGGTGAACACTGCCGGGAAGATAATCACCCCCGACAGAATGGCCACCAACGTGTCGAGGGTGGCCACCATGCCGGCATCTTTGAGCAAGGAGCAATCGTCCTGGAAATAGGAGGCATAGGTCACCAAGCAGGCCACACCCAGCGACAGCGACATGAACGCTTGACCCAGCGCGTCGAGGATGCCGTCAAAGGTGAGTTTGCTGAAGTCGGGTGAGAACACAAACCGAAGTCCCTCGGCGCGGCCGGGCATCATCAGCGAGTTCACCATGAACACTAGCAACAGCAGGAACAGCAACGGCATCAGCACTTGCGACAGCCGCTCGATGCCACGGCGCACACCACGCAGCATCACTGCAAAGTTCACCACCAAGAAAAGCAGCGTCCACCCCACGCAGCGCCAGGGCGACGACACGAACGTGGTGAAGATTACGCCATATTCATCCACGGTGTGGCCTGTGAGCTGGCCGGTGAACGCCTGGTACAGGTACTCGCACACCCAACCGCACACCACGCTGTAGAAACTCAGCGTGATCACCGACCCGGTGATGCACACCAGCGAGAGCCAGTGGGCTCCGCTGCCGGGCAGCAGTTCGCGTAAGGCTCCCATCATCGACTTGTGCGTGGACCGACCGATGATGAACTCGCTGAGCATCACCGGTATGCCCAGTATTAGCACAAATACCACATACACCAGGATGAACGCCCCACCTCCGTTCTCGCCGGCTTGGTAGGGAAAACGCCAAATGTTGCCCAGCCCAACAGCCGAGCCTACCGATGCTGCAATAGCACCAATCCGTGTAGCAAATCCAGCTCGTTTCGACATATTAGTTTTCAGTTTTCAGTTCTTGGTTCTAAGTTATATGGACTTTGGGGCAGGCAAAGCGAGACCGTCTCGCCATACACCAACAAAATTGAACCATTATCCATTGTCAATTATTGTGGTGCCCGGTATTTGTTGTCGGGGTCTTCGTCGAGGATGCTCAGGTAGCTCTCGTACCGCGAGAGGGCGATGGTGCCGTTTTCTATCGCTTCGCGCACCGCGCAGCCCGGCTCGTGCGTGTGCGTGCAGTTGCCGTAGCGACACTGCGGAGAAAGCTCGAAAAACTCTCGGAAATAGTGCGCCACCTCGCTGCGGTTGAAGTCAATGGTGCCAAACCCTTTCACGCCCGGCGTGTCGATGATGGCCCCGCCGCCCGGCAGGTCGAGCATCTCGCTGAACGTGGTGGTGTGCATGCCCTTGTGGTGCGCTTCCGACACATCGCCCACACGCAGATGCGCGTTAGGCACCAGGCAGTTGATGAGCGAACTCTTCCCCACACCGCTGTTGCCCGACAGCAACGCGGTCTTGCCCGTGAGCAGGCTGCGCAACGCGTCGATGCCCTCGCCGGTGACCGTGCTGGTGCGCAGAACCGGGTAGCCAATCGACGCGTACAGGGCCGCCGTGTCGGTGAGCACTTCCTGAGCTATGTCGCTCGCAAGCAGGTCCATCTTGTTCAGCACAAGCACCGCCGGCACATTGTAGGCCTCGGCGGTAGCCAGGAAGCGGTCGATAAACGTGGTGTGCGTCTCCGGGTTCACCAATGTGGCCACCAGCACCGCCAGGTCGAGGTTGCTGGCAATGATCTGGAACTCCTTACTCAGGTTGCTTGCCCGGCGAATGATGTAGTTGCGGCGAGGCTCGATGGCCGTGATCATCGCCGTGTCGCCCTCGCGAGGCTCACACGCCACCACATCGCCCACAGCCACAGGATTGGTGCACCTGAAGCCCTTCAACCGCAGGTTCCCCTTGATTTTGCAGTTCACCTCGCCAGCATCGGTTCGCACCACATACCAGCTGCCTGTGGTCTTGATTACCAGTCCTTTCATTCCAATACTATTGTGTTGGAGTAATCGTTTTTTGCTTTTAAACTGCAAAATTACTGCAAGTAGAGCGCAATACAAAACAAAAGACGAAGTTTTTTGCTTTTGCATTGCCTGTAGACGAAACCTCCGAGTCATGTAGAGCCGCATCATGCGGCTGTTGGCCAAGTCAGAAAAACGAGTCATGTAGAGCCGCATCAGATGCGGCTGATGGCCAAGTCAAAAAACCGAGTCATGTAGAGCCGCATGATGCGGCTGATGGCCGAGTCAAAAAACCGAGTCATGTAGAGCCGCATCGATGCGGCTGATGGCCGAAGCAAGTAGCGCCACGCCCTCGCGCTGCATCCACCACGCTGCCGATGCACTGTCGGGGCCGCACTGCCGCAGGACGATAATTCCTAAAAATTGTGTATAATAAAGTTGTGCCATTGCCCATTGCGCATTATTTCGTAACTTTGCACGTTGAAACCATTTCGCATGACATCGATGAACCGAAAAATCAGGATACTGCTGTTGCTGCTGTTTACAATTGCAACCACCACGATGGTCACCGCACAGGACCATCCCGAGTCGGAACGCGACTACGACGAGAGCATCCGCCGGCCCATACGCCGCCTGCATCCCGAGCGCGAGCGCGAAAAAGCCTTGAAGGAATACCAGAAACAGCAACAAAAGGCGGCACAAGCCGATGACCCGTGGGCCGAGGAGCCACAGGCCGACAAGGCCAAAAACGACACCCGGCGCGTGGTGGGACGCAAGGCTCAGCCGCAGCAGTCCACGGCCGACAAAGCCGCGTTGCAGGAGCTGCTCAGCAAGGACTATTCGCTTGTGCAGATTGTGCCCGATGCCGCCAAGCCCTATGTGTGGGTGGACGAGCCTGTGAGCGCCACCGAGGACGACCTGCTCCAGGGCATCGATCGCTCGGCGCAGGGCGCGGCAATCCGTTACATGCCTCATGGTGCCACCATGGACAACACCAAGAACGCGTTCTATCTCTACTTCGACGAGCGCACGGCTCCCGAAACGCTGCGCCTGCGAGTGCAATACTATGCCGATGACCCGCTCGACTTCAGCCGCATCGACTTCCTGATTGATGGCTTCGACTATTCGTTCACCCCCGAGGGCAAGCGCAGCGGACGCGTGCACGGACGCATGGTTTGGGAGTCGAGCGATGACGCACTCGACGACGATGACAAGGACCTGCTCTACGCACTTACCCACGCGCAATGGGTGCGCATGTCGCTCGTGGGACCCGAAGGCATCAGCCATGTGAAACTCCTCTCCGAAGACCAACTCAACGGCCTGCGCAACATCCTGCAACTCTACCTGCTCAAAGGGGGACAAATCTAACGGTGGGGGGCACTCGGTTTTTTTGACTTGGCCATCAGCCGCATCGTGATGCGGCTCTACATGACTCGGTGTTGACTTGGTCATCAGCCGCATCGTGATGCGGCTCTACATGACTCGGTTTTTTTGACTTGGCCATCAGCCGCATCGTGATGCGGCTCCACATGACTCGGTTTTTTTGACTTGGCTATCAGCCTCATCGTGATGCAGTCGTGTGAAATAAAAGAATGAAATGAGTGTAAAAGATTAACAATGAGAGACTTGTATCTTATATCAACCGCTGTCGAAGGCTTATGATTCTTATGTCTATTTTTCCTAATCTATTCTTTACACCTCGTCTTTCAGAATTGCTCCAGAATTTATTTTTGAGAATTTTTTGATTTAATTTTGTAAATTCAGATTGTTATTGTAATTTTGCAGCCGACAAAAAATTGAACGCTAAAAATGAATTACAAGACAGTTACTCAACTCACCAAAGTTGCCGCCGTGGCCGTGGTGGCTTGGGGTGCAACCAGTTGTGCCTCGATGATGGGCAACCGCAACTGCCGTTGCACGCATCCCGGCCCCTGCGTTTGCTGCGAGACCGGCATCGCGGTAGCACCCGGAATGAGCAGTGTGCACCAGGCGCAGCGCGACACCGCAGCCGACGACTCGCTGCTCAGCGCATTGCTCGACCTCTCGAAGTATGAACTCAAGAGCTATCTGCCCGAGGCTCCCACTCGCATTGTGTGGCAGGACGCTCCGGTCACTGATGACATGGAACAGCTGCTTGGCAACATCAAGCATGGCGACCTGGGTGTCATGCCGCGAGGCGTTACCACCGACAACACCGAAAACGCTATCTATCTCTATTTCAAGGAAGGCCCCGATGGCAAACCCGAACCGCTCAGGCTGCGCATACAGTACTATGCCGACGACCCGCTCAATTACTACGAGGCGCAGTTCAACATCAATGGGTTTGACTACTCGTTCAAGCCCACCAATTTCAAGCGCGGCAAGGGCAAGGGCCGCATGATTTGGGAAAACAGCGACGACCCCGTGACCGCTGCCGACAAGGACCTGATTTATGCGCTTGCTCATGGCGACTGGGTGGTGCTCAAGCTCATGGCTCCCAGCGGCATCAACCACAACAAGCAGCTCACCGACGAGCAGCTGGCCGCATTCCGGCAGGTGCTCAACCTATATCTGCTCAAGGGCGGCGTTATCGAGTAAACCCATTCGACATTTTTTTCAATAACAGATAAAAATCAGTAAGCGGCGCGTCCCATCATGGGATGCGCCGCTTGAACTTGGTAGTGGCAATGGTCCACGCTTCACAGGGGAACCGAAGCCACCGTGTGGGGTGCTTAGAGCAGCGTGACTTCGATGTCGGTCTCGGTCTCGGTCACGTTCACCTTGCCTTCGCGGGCCAGCCAGCCGATAGCGGCATAGACCTCTTTCTCTTTCAGCTTGGTGGCTTTCTTCAG
>JAFYCU010000241.1 GCA_017545095.1 Muribaculaceae bacterium
GGTCTGCGAATCTGCGTCGACCGCACCGGCGCAAGGCAAGACCTTGAAACACTCGGCGAGGACGTTCACAAGGTGAACCGCCTCACTGTGATTGCCAACGAGAGTTACGCCAGTTTCACCGATGCTCTCCAAAAAGAGACCCGTGCGGTGCTTCGTGAACGCGCTCGTGCGGCAAGCATAGAATACTTCGCTGGCAAGAGAATCAAGACTGCTGCCGGCGACATACATACAATTGATGAGCGTGAAGCTTCACGCATCATGGTTTATCTTGAAGATAACAATTATATCGACGCAAAGGGTTTCCTTACGCCGATGTATCATGCCGATGTCGCAGCCGGGCAACAAGCACCATACGGCGCAAAGCTGGCACCCATTGCAGAGGGTGTAACCGCCCTGATACAGTCTATCTTCGACGATAACTCACTTGCCGACATGATTGTAGAGGAGAAACCAAGTGCCGTGACCAATTCGCTCAACGACAATTTCTACCATGACGAGTTCAAGGCGTTGTGGAAAGAAATCAACCACCAATATGTTTACACTGTCAGCTATGATAGCGACGAGTTGATAAAGAACGCCATTCTTCACCTCAATGCTGAATTGTCGGTAAACGTGCTGCGCTATATCAAGGTTGAGGGCCTGCAAGACGATGAAGATGTTACCAAATTCGGTGACACCACTTCGCAAAGCGAGCAACTGACCGAGGTTTGTACCTCGACAGTGCCTTTCGACCTCGTGGGCGACATCGCACGTGGAGCACGCCTCACTCGCCGCTCGGTGGTGAAGATTCTTCTGGGCTTGAACCCCGACAAAATAGTTCTGTTCAAGAACAACCCCGAAGAATTTATCCGCAACGTCATTCGTATCATCAAGGAGCAGAAAGCCTCGATGATTGTGGAGCATATCCACTACCGAATGACCGAGGGATCGTATGACAGCGACATCTTCACGGCAAACAGCCGTGCCGACTTCACTTCGGCATACGAATCGAAGAAGCACGTCACCGACTATGTGGTAAGCGACAGCAAAGGTGAGCGTGAATTTGCCGAGGCTCTTGACGAAGCCAACGAAGTTGTGGTTTATGCCAAGTTGCCACGCTCATTCCAAATTCCTACACCAGTGGGCAACTACGCCCCCGACCGGGCGATTGCCACACAGCGCGCCGATATGAAGCACATCTTCTTCATCGCCGAAAGCAAAGGCTCGCTGATCTCAATGGATATAACCCCCATTGAGAAAGCAAAAATTGACTGCTGTAAAAAGTTGTTCAACGAAATATCAACCGCCAACGTCAAGTATTACCAAGTGGCAAAATACGAGGATCTCATTGACAAAATGACCGCAATCAGGTAACTTACACTGGTCAACACCGTTACCGCTGGTGCGCGAGGGTGATGCGCACGCGGCGGCCTTTGATGCGGGACTGCTGCAGGCGGGGCAGCGCGGCGGCGACGCGGGAGCGCGGCACGGCCACCAGGGTGTAGTGGTCGTGAAGGTCGATATGGCCGATCTCACGGGCTTCGAGGCCGGCCTGGTTCACGATGAACCCCACCACATCGGCTCGCGAAATTTTCTCCTTGCGGCCGGCCTTGATGTGCAGGGTGGCCATCGGGGCCTCGATGCTGCGCCGCACGGGCGTGGCGGGCAGCTCGAGGACGGCATCGGTTGCCACAAAATCGGGGCAGGTGTCGTCGGCCTGCAGCAGCACATAGATGTCGCCCGTAGCCTGCACACGCGCCGTGCGGCCGTTGCGATGGGTGTAGCTCTCCACCGAGGGCGGCAGGTGGTAGTGCACGATGTGGCGCACGCCGTCGATGTCGAGGCCGCGCGAAGCCAGGTCGGTGGTCACCAGCACCATCAGCGACCCGTTGTTGAACATCGCCACGGCCTTTTCGCGCTCCACCTGCTCCATACCACCGTGATACATCCCGTTGGCGATGTGCCGACGTTGCAACGCCTGGTGCAAAGGCACAACCGCCTCGCGGTAGTTGACAAACACAATCGTCTTGCCATCGGGCAGGCCCAGCAGCAGGCGGCACAGCCACTCCTGCCGGTCGCCCTCGCCGATGGGCACACGCCACACGGTCATGCGGCTGGCGGGCGCGGGGGATGACGACAGGTAGTCGAGCATGAGCGGCTGGCACAGACGCACATAGCCGGGCAACACTTCGAGTCGCGTGGCCGAGGTGAGCACACGGCGGCGCAGGTGCGGCATGCGCTCCATGAGCTGCCGCATCTCGTCGTCGAAGCCCAGCTCCAGAGCTTTGTCGAACTCGTCAAGCACCAACCAGCGGGCATTGCGCAGCTGGATGTGGCCGCGCAGCGCGTGGTCGAGCAAGCGCCCCGGGGTGGCCACCACAATGTCGGGCGTTGACTGCAGCGACAAGCGTTCGTCCTCCACGCGGTGACCGCCATAGCAGCACGTAACCTTCAGCCCCGTGGCAAGTGCCTGCAACACGCGGTGGAGTTGCAACGCCAGTTCGCGCGACGGTGCCACCACCACCGCTTGCACCACGCCCGCACCGCCCTCCATGGCGGTGAGCAACGGAATGACAAACGCCAACGTCTTGCCGCTGCCCGTGGGGGCATACAGCACCACATCGCCATCGTGCGCCGCACAGCTATCCACCATGCCACACTGCATCGCGTTAAGCTCGGCAATCCCCAGCCGCTCACGCGCCACACTCAATATCTCTTGCTCGTTCATCGGTCAGTGCAGTGAATTAGATGGAGAAGGAAGACATAAGCACATAAGCCCTTGACTGCGCTTGACAAAAGAACATAAGATTATCATCGCCAATAAGAGACACATTTCCCAACAAATGCGGCAACGATAGCTGATGCATACAGGAGAATTGGCTGAACACGCTGTCGCAAATCTGTTTCACCGGATAGGCGCGACCATTGTTGGACACCGAATCGGGAACGAGAACCTGCCATGCGGCAGGGTCGTCGCTCGACATGAGAATCAGGTTGGCCGAGGCCCGCGACTTGAAGGTGAAGCCATCGGCACGCAACTTGGTCGCAATGATTTCGCTGGTCACAGTCAATTCCTGCGCCCAGAGAACCGGCACAGCAGCCATGGCCATGAGGCCGACCAGCAAGGCAATGGAAATCGATCGGCTATTCATCAGAGGATTGAGTTGAGGTTGACAGTGCATTGATTCTCTGGAGGAGTTCTGCCTCGCGGCGCGAGAGCGAGTCACACTCCGCTTGCAGACGGACAATTTCTGCATGGATGGCGGTGAGGTCGTAGTCGCCGGGCGCGGGGGTGTGGCTGATGATGGTGTGGAAGCGCCCCCACTTGCTGTCGTGGCGATAAGTGTCCTCGCTGCCTGGCGGTACCACCACGGCCACGGTGAGGAAATGGTAGTTCTCGAACACCTCGTCGGGCGCACCGCCATAGAAGAAATGCTCACCGATTTTTGGCGGCCGGGAAACGGGAATCTCCAACACCCTGAGGCGCGGGCAACCCGTGAACGCATCGACCAGCAACGCCGTTCCCAAATGGTTCAACACCACGCGCTCGAGCCGCCTCATGTCCTTGCACACCCCGGGGCCGGTTTCTGCCACAACGAAATCCTGCCCACGGAACCGCACGGTATCGACAAAGGTCACTACCTGCGCCATATGGTCAGCGCAACCTTCGACTGTCACCCAATAGTAGTTCCAATAGCAATACTTCATGCCATCGCACTCGAACCGGCGTGCCAGCAGTTGGGTCTCATACTCAATTTCAAACTGCGCCCACCCGTCAACCGCCGCCGCAAGCGACAACAACAGAAACGCCATGCGAGTCACGACATGGCTGGAAAGCATTCGGAATGAGGATGATATCTTAATGGATAAATAGTCCATAATGAATCGCTATATTTCACAACGACAAAATTACTGCAAACCGAACGCAATGCAAAATAAATAACGAAGTTTTTATTTTTGCATTGCTGAGGTGCCGCGTAATTTCGCTCGAAACGGCACAGGCTGGCAGGCTCCACAGCCTAAGATGCGTTAAGCTCATGAGGAAATGCGCCGAAAACAATCGTTTTTCATCGGATATTTCGTAACTTTGCAGCGGGAAAAAACGAAGATGATGCGTTACCTTGGTGAACTCCTATCGATTGGCGTGGCGTTCTCGTGGACAGCCACTGCGCTGCTGAGCGAGTATGGCAGTAAGCGCATGGGCAACCTCACGCTCAACCTGCTGCGCATGGTCGTCGCGCTGGTGTTCTCGGCCGTGCTGTTCTGGGTGGTGACGGGCAGTCCGCTGCCGGCACAAGCAAGCCATGAGGCTTATCTGTGGATGCTGCTCTCGGGACTGGTGGGATATGTGATTGGCGACTACTGCCTGTTTCAGTGCTACATTGTGATTGGCTCCAAGTTTGGCCAGCTGTTCATGACGCTGGCTCCGATTGCCGCCGCCGTCACGGCCTGGCTCACGCTGGGCGAGGCATTGCGCCCCCAATGCATCGTGGCCATGCTGGTCACGCTGGCAGGCATAGCCATCACCGTGCTAGGGCGCGGTCATGCCGGGCGCGTGTCGCTCAAACTGCCACTTAACGGCGTGCTGTTTGCCATTGGTGCCGCCGTGTGCCAGGGTGTGGGACTGGTGTTGAGCAAAATTGGCATGAACCATTACGAGGCATCGGTCGGCACAGACTTCGAGCCGTGGGTGCTGCCGTTCTTCGCCAATTTCTTCCGCTGTGTGGCCGGCGTGGTGGGCTTTGCCGTGCTTCTGGCGTGGAAAGACGGCTTCGCCCCCCTGCGGCGCGGCGTGCGCGACGGCACGGGGATGACCGTGGCGGTGGCAACCACCATCTTCGGGCCCTTTGTGGGCGTGGGCATCTCGCTCATGGCCGTACAGTACACCGCCGCCGGCATCGCCAGCACGCTCATGGCCCTCACACCCATCATCATCATCGTGCCCGCCTGGTGGCTTTTCAAGCAGCCCATCACCGCGCGCAGCGTGCTGGGCGCGGCCATCTCGGTGCTGGGTGTGTCGCTCTTCTTCCTGCTGTGAGGGCACAAACAGCAAAACCCAATCATTCTGGAGTTTGGCAGTCCAGAATTTAGGCCCTGTAACGAATCGTGTGGGTAGTTGATTAGACTAAATGAAACATAAGGAGCACAATAATGTGCGACTTAAAACAAGTAAACAAGCACCGCAATGCGCCACTTTGTAGCTCGTAGCTTGTAGCTATTTTGACTCTTTTGTTCCTTTTAGTCTAAAACACCCATACCAAACGCTACAGAGCCAAAATTTTTGCGTACTTTTGCAGCAAATTACAAATCAAAATTAAAATAAAGTATGAAACGAAGACTATTTTGGAGCCATCTCGCTGCTTTTTGGTGCGGTGTGCTCGTGGTGTGTGGTGTGTCGCTCACTGCACCGCATCGTGTGTCGAGCGGTGTGTACGGCGATGTGAACGGTGACGGTGTTGTGGATATCGACGACCTGAACGAGGTTATCAACGTGATGCTTGGCAAGCCACATGGCGGTTGCGACATTGTGGTGAGCGACGAGCAGCTGTCGTTCACCGGCGAGGTGAACAGTGTGGTCACACAGACGATTACCGTGGGTGGCAACAACCTGCGTGGTGCGGTAAATGCAGTGGTGGAGGACGCGTCCGGAGCCTTTAGCGTGACACCGACGCACATCGACCTCGAGGCCGCCATGCAGGGAACAGAACTGACCGTGACCTACGCTCCGCAGTCGACAGGAACGCACACAGCTCGTCTGTTGCTCAGCAGCGAGGATGCCGCATCGGTGACGGTGACGCTCACTGGCACGGCTTTTGAGCGCCAGCCCGCCAACCGCAGCTGGGCACTGGTGAAAATCGCTGTGGCCTCGTTGCGCAGCGAGGCCAAGCACAGCTCCGAGATGAGCACCCAGGCCGTGATGGGCACCCCGATGAGGGTGCTCGACGATAAGGGCGACTGGCTGCGCGTGCAGCTGCCCGACGACTACACCGCGTGGGTGCCCGAGAGTTCGCTGTGGTTCCGCTCCGAGTCACAACTGCAACAGTGGCGGCAATCCCGACGCTACATCGTCACCGTCGAGCAAACCAAACTGCTTGCCGACACCTGCACTGGCGAAGTGGTCTCAGACTTGGTGTTGAGCAGTATTCTGGATTACAAAGGTGCGTCCACTGAATCGTGGGTGCGACTGGCGACGCCCGATGGCCGTGAGGGCTGGGCCAGAGTCACCGATGTGGCCGACCTCGAACAGTGGAAACTCCAATCGTGGGATGTCGCCCTCATCGAGCGCACGGCACTCAACATGATGGGTGGCAGCTACCTGTGGGGCGGTACCGCGACCAAAGCCACCGACTGCTCGGGTTTGACGAAAGTGTGCTATCTGGCCAACGGTATCATTCTGCAACGCGATGCCTCGCAGCAGGCGCAAACGGGTCAGAAAATTGCCGACTGGCATCAGTGCGAAACGGGCGACCTGCTGTTCTTCGGCAACAGTAAGACAGGGCGTGTGACCCACGTGGGCATGTATCTGCGCGACGGCAAATACGTCCACTGCTCCGGACGAGTGAAAATCAACAGCCTCGACACATCCAACCCCGATTATCTGTACTCACCGCTGTCGATCAAACGCATCCGCGGGCAAGTGGGCACAAGCGGCATCACCTCCGTGGCAGCACACCCGTGGTATTGACCCATAAAGCATGTTTTTGGGAGCCAAGAGGCCAGGCAACCGCTCGTGGGTGAGCCGTTGACACAAAATATTGCTGTCCGATTTCAACTTTTATCGGACAGCAATATTTTTTGGCAACTATCGCGAAGTTGTCCCCAATGAAGCCCGTAGGGCTGGCAAGGGCATAGGCATGCAGGGGTTCCGCTTCGCTCCACCCCTGTGACAAAACGCCCACACGAATCCCCCTCCCCGTCTCCCGCTGGGCGGCGGCGCCCAGCGGGAGACGGGGAGGGGGGTGAGGTCTGTTGTTTCATCCCGGGGGTGCTGCCCCCGGCTAGGGTCTAACGCCCTTTCAGGGCTAACTGGGGACAACTTCGCAATAGTTGCCTATTTTTTTATTTGCAGTTTTCCGGCGCAGCGTGCAGGGTGCTGCTGAGGCTATTGTCCTGTGGCCTGGCGGTAGTCGAGAAGCGTGTTCTGATAGTTGGCAAACGCATCGGTGCGGCTGTCGCAGGCCTGCTGATAGAGCATCTGCGCCTCGAGCAGGTCCGACATGGTCGACATGCCAGCCTGGTAATAGTCGCGGTTGAGCCGCAGGTTCTCGGTGGCCTGCTCGATGCTGAGCTGCGACAGCTGGAGTTGCTGGTAGGCTTCCTCCACGCTGTTCCACGCGTGCTGCATCCTGATCATCAGCAGCTCGGTGTTGTCGGCCAGTTGCTCCTGCGCTTTTTGATGTGCAATCTCGCTTTGTTTGATGGCGTGGCTCCCGCCCCACCAGCCCGAGATGGGAATACTCACCGTGGCAAACACCAGGCCATAGGAATGGTTGTTGTCGAGCAGGTTGTGATAGTTATATCCCGCCCCCACAGCCACCGATGGCAGGTTCTTGCCCCACGAGATGCGCTCTTGCAGCTTGGCGGCCTCAACCTGCTTGCCCAGGAGCTGATATTCGGCGGTGTTCATCACGGCCATGTCATGGCTCTGCCTGATGGCCACCGGCATGGTGGCATCGGCATTGTAGGTGATGCTGAAGGTGGTGTCGCGCAGGCCGCAGTATTGGCTGAGCATCATGCGCACCAGTGCCAGCGCATTCTGCACCTTCAGCCGCTGACTGGCCACATCGTTCTGCCGCAGCTGCACCTGCAGCAAGTCGTTGCGCAGGGCCACACCGGCCTCCACGGCAACAGCCACATCGTTGTGGATGCCTTGCAGCAGCTCCTCCACGGTTTGGATGGTTTTCATCTTCTCTTGCAGCGAAGCCATTTGCCAGAAATATTGCTCGGCGGTCTTCTCCACCTCGTTCTCGGAGAGGCGCAGTTGCAGGCGGCTCACATCCTCGCCCACGCGGGCCAGTCGGTTGCCGTTCACAATCTGCCCGCCGGCAAACACGGGCTGCACAGCCGTTACAGCGGCAATGGTGCCGTTTTTCATCATCGACACATCCACTGGGTTGGCCAGTGCGGCAAGAGCCTCGGGCGGCATGCTTTGGGCCAGAGCCATGCCCAGCTCGGGCGTGATGAACTGCTGGGGATAGATGGTAGTTTGCACCATGCCTTTGTTGGCATTGAACCACAAGCCCGAGGCACTCACGTTAGGGAAATACTTGGTGAATGCCTCCTGGCGCTGCTGGTGGGCAACGGCTATGTTATGGCGCGCAGTGCGAATGGCTATGTTGTGGCAGCGCGCCGAGTCGAGGAGTTGCCCCAGCTCGTAGGTCTGTGTGGCTCCGCACCACGCGAAACCAGCCGCGCACACCATCAGGGATATCAGTTTTCGTTTCATCTCGTACGTTACTTTAAGTTCGTTTTCCAATACACCACGGGCAGCATGGTCACCACCATCACCAGCGAGCCAATGCCTCCGGCAAAGATGATCACGCCCACCGGCATCCAGAACGACGATTGGGCGATAATCATCGGCACCACTCCCACAGCGGTGGTGGCTGTGGTGAGGAAGATGGGCACCATGCGCCGCTTGCCGGCTTCGTAGGCGGCTTGCTTCACCGCCTGGTTATAGGCATCCTTGTCGGCCGTCCAGTCGCCATGCACGGCCACATGTTGCCGCAGCAGGTCGTTGGCATGTTCGAAGATGAGGATCTCGTTGCGCATGATAATGCCCATGAGCGTGATCAAGCCGAATATCGACGTCAGCCCCAAGGCGCGGTTCATCAAGCCCAGGCCAACCAGTGCTCCGGGAATCATCAGTCCCAGCGCGCTGATGCACACAATGGTGATGCCATATTTCTTGAAGTTGAACAGCAGGAAGAAGAACACGATGATCATGGCGATGACAATGCCACCCACAATCTGCGGCATGGCCTCGTTGCCATATTCAATCTCGCCGCCCACCTCGCCGCGCACGCCCTGGGGCCAGACGATGTCGTTGAGCATGATGCGGGCAATCTTTTTCTCGACCGGGGCTGTATACACCCCTTGTGCAAACTGCGCCTTGACGGTGATGCAGCGCTGCCCCCCACGATGGGGTATACGGCTCTCGCTCCACAGCGGCTCCACGTCGGCCACTTGCCGCAGCGGCACGGCACTGCTGCGGCCGTCCACATTGCCGGCCACCACCGTCATGGTGGGCGACAGTCCCACGTCCTGGATGTCGGAGAACGTCATGGGCGTTTCGTTGCGCACCACGATGGGCAGGTCGTCATCGCCCTCCCACAACTGCCCCACCTGCAGGTTGCCCGTGGTGCCACCCAAGGTGAGCTGAGCGGCTGTGCGGGTGATGCCCAACTGTGCCGAGGTCACGGGGTCGAGACGCACGTTGACAATGGGATATGGCTCAAAGCAGTCGGCGTGCACCCACTCCAACTCGGGCATCGCGCGCATTCGCTCCATCAGGCGTTCGGCCACCACATGCAGCGAATCCATATTGTCGCCATAGAAGCGATATTCAAGCTCATCAACCTCAAGATAGTCTAATCGCTTAAATTTCACATAGGCATTGGGGAAAGCCTCGCTCAGCATGGGCTGGTATCTGGCCAGCAGGTCGAGGGTGGCTTGGTTGGACCGGGTGTTGACGATGAACTGCGCGTAGTTGTCGCCGGCAATCTGGGGCGCGTAGGCATCCATGAAGCGCGGCGACGAGCAGCCCAGGAAACTTGTGATTCCCGTCACGCGGTCGTCCTTCTCAATGGTCTGCCTAACCGACTGTGCCACCTGCTCGGTCTCGGCCAAACTCTTGCCTTCGGGCAGGAAAATCTCCACGGCAAACTGGTCGCGGTCGGCATAGGGGAAGAGGCGAATCTTCAACGTGGGCATGATGAGGGTCGAAAGCAGAATCACCCCCAAGCCAGCGGCCATGGTCACCCATGGGCGCAGGAACGTGAAGTCGAGCACACGGTCGTAGGTGCGCTGCACCCAGCGGGTGATGGCACCACCGCCCGTCGACACCTTGTCGGGCCTGATGATGAGCCCCTCCAAAAAGGGAATCACCGTCACCGCCAGCAGCAGCGACACCATCAGGTTGATGGTGATGGTCCACGGAA
>JAFYCU010000242.1 GCA_017545095.1 Muribaculaceae bacterium
CTTGGTGGCTTTCTTCAGCCCCTTCATCGTCAGGCTACCGCCTCCGTCGTTCAGGGCATTCCACGTAGCACCTGCCCACAATCCAATCATTTCAACGTTCATAATCAATTAACCTTTTAATAATAACAATTCGTTCTGAAATTTGATGCAAAGGTACAGCCATTATTTTATTGATATGGTTTTTGCTTCCAAAAAGCTGACAATTTGCTACTAAATCGTTTGCACTTATTTCATTGCTGACTTGATATGGTGGCATCTTGACCATGCGCTCAAGAATCAGAGGGGACACCGCATGAGTGGCATCCCCTCTGGATGATTGGCATAGCGTGGGCTGTCCACGCCTAAGGGTTACTGGGCAAGAATCACGTTGATCATCCCGTTCACGTCGTCGATGTCCACGTTGCCGTCGCCGGTGATGTCGGCATAGCGGCGGGCTTCGGGATCGGTGAGGGTTTCGAGGATGAGGTTGATGGTGAGGTTCACATCATCGATGTCGACCTTACCGTCGCCGTTCACGTCGCCTGGCACGCGGCCGGTGCCCTGCTCGCCGGTGTAGTAGAGCGTGAAGTTGTCGACATAGCACGGTGCGTTCTTGTTGCCGCCCACCATGGCGATGCGGTAGAGCACAGGCTGGTCGTTGGTGAACGTGAGGTCCCACAGACCCTTCACCGTTTCGCCAGCGGGCACCACCAGCTGCTGGACACCATCGCGGGTGGGGATGATAGTCCAGCTGTTGCCGTCGTTCACCGAGTAGTAGAGGGCCAGCTTGGCGGCTGCACTCTGCGGGTTGTTGGCGGTGAGCACGGCCAGGTTGGTGGCATAGTAGAGCGGGGTAACCGTTTGGATGGTGCTCGGCAGTGTGAGCGACACCTGACGGCTGCCCTCGTAGTTGGCGATGGTGGCATTGCCCGATTTCCAGGTGGCGATGTCGCCCACAGCCTCGGCACCGTTGGCCAGACTCAGCGGCAGCTTGTCGAAGGTCTCAACCAGACTCGGGTCGGTGCTGATGGGCGTGCCCGGCTCGCCGGTGTAGTAAATCGCGAAGTTGTCCATGTAGCACTCGGCGTTGCTCGTGATCATGGCCACGCGGTAGTACACGCCATCGTTGACCGAGGTGCTCACGTCCCATTCGGCGGTGGTGGTGCTGTTGGCACCCACCTGCACCTGCGACACCTGTTTCCAGGTGTTGCCGTCGGCCGAGGTGTAGAGCACAAACTTGGTGGCCACATTCTTCACATTGGCCACGTCGACGCTCACCTTGTAGGCATCATAGTAGAGCGGGCTGGTGGAGGAGACGGTGCACGGTGTGGTCATCGCCACCTTGCGCGAGCCGCTGTAGTTGGCAATGGTGGCCTTGTTGAGCACCCAGGTGGCCAGGTCGCCGCGTGCCTCCACGCCGCTCTCCAAGCCTATGGGCAACTTGTCGAAGGTCTCCACATCGCGTGTGGCCACATAGGTCTGTCCGTTGGGCAGGGCCACGAAGGAAATCACACCGTCCTTCTCCTGGATGTTCCACATGCAGAAGGGGCTGTTGGTGCCGCTCCAGGCCTTCAGGTTGGGCGAGGTGGTGTTGGTGATTTTGGTCACGTTCTTGGTACCGGGGAAGGGATCGCTGGGTTCGCCGTAATCCGATTGGGCAGCATAGGCGCGAATCAGTTCATGATAGAGGTGGCTGGGGTTCACGTTCACTTTGTTCGTAGTCCAGGCCGTGGTGCTCGACGAGTCCACTCGGGTGATAATCATGCCGTGTCCTGGTAGGTACTTGTCCCATTTGGTGGTCTTCTGTCGGTTCTCGAAGGTGAACAGCTCGTTGCTGGTGGTGCGCATGATGCAGCCGTCCATGGTGCCGTCGATGGCACGCAGGGTGTAGGTGCCCTCCTTGTTGATCACCGTGGGGTTACACCATCCCAGCGACCAGCGCTCAAAGAGCGTGTAGGCCGACGGCGTGCGGGCCACGTTGTTGGCCGCGCCGTCGTCCATGATGTCCCATTCACGCAGGGGATAGCTCATGCCGCCGCTGCTCGTGCCGTCGGCATCGTAGTGGTCCATGAGTCCCAGCACGTGGCTGAACTCGTGGCACATCACACCAATGCCCTGTGTCTCAAGGCTCGACGGGGTGTCCTGGAAGCCGTAAATCTCGGTGCAGCAGGCGTAGTCGTAGGGCTTCATGCCGTCGAGGCGGGTGAGGAGCGACTGCAGGTAGAACGAATACTTGTGCGGCCACAGCAGGTCTTCGTTGTTGCTCTCGTAGCACGAGGCCGGGCCGGCTCCGATGAAGAACACCAGGTCGATTGTGCCGTCGTCGTCGCCGTCATAGAGCGTGAAATCCACCTGGCTGTCGATAGCCTTCAGGGCCGACATGAAAATCGACGGGCTGTTGGAGGCCTGGTGATGGTCGGTGCTCTTGTAGCTCACCTTGACGGGACCTACCACGTCGAACTTCGGGTCGAACAGTCCGCCCGACTGGTCGTAGTAGTAGTCGCGCACGCTGCCCGTGCAGTTCACGCGCTTGCCGTTCATCGTGTAGCCCGTGTAGTTGCGGTCGTTCACCATGTGGTTGTAGAACTCCTGCGGATTGCTCATCTCAAAGCTCAGGTCGGTGTACTCGACGAGCACAATCAGTCCGCGGAATCGGTTGTAGTTGAAGTGTCCGGCTCGCTGCGGGTGGGCTTTGCGTCGGGTGTCTTGTGCGGCAGCCATGCGCTGGCGGTCGATCAAGCGCTTGTCGATGGCCGAGATGAGCTGCTGCTCCACGGCACTGCGCTCGCCAAGGTTGTTGGCCCGAATGCCGGTGCCCACCAGGCGGCCGTTCACCTGGTTCACATATTCCCACTGCCCTTGCGCGTTGCGTTGCACGGTGTAGCCGTCGGCTGTGGTGTAGTAGTTGTAGAACTCATCGCCGTGCAGGCGCACGTCGAGCTGGCCTTTGACCGGGCCGCGCAGGCTTGCGGGCTTGGGAATGGCGGGGTTGGCCATCACGCTCAGTCCCAGAAGGCTCAAGGCACACATAAGAAATAATTTCTTCATGTCGTGAATCTTTGAAGGTAAATATTAAGCGGTATTTTTCAATTCGAAATCAAAAACGCGACAAATTTAATGCATTATTTTGATACGGCAAAATTTAATTCGAAAATATAAGTGGCAAACGCTTGTTTTCGGCGAAAAGGTGCGACTTGGCGCAGCCAAATTTGCGTGGGTGATGCCTTTTTCGTAATTTTGCAGTCCAAAATTTGTTTCACAGCTATGATAATCAAAACAGCCGAATTTGTGATCAGCAACAGCGACTGGCACAAGTGCCCCGACAGCAACCTGCCCGAATATGCCTTCATTGGGCGAAGCAATGTGGGCAAGTCGTCGCTCATCAACATGCTCACGCAGCGCAAAGCACTTGCCAAGACCTCGCAGACACCGGGCAAGACGCTGCTCATCAACCACTTCCTCATCAATGGCGAGTGGTACATCGTGGATCTGCCGGGATATGGCTTTGCCAAGCGCAGCAAAGAAAGCCGCGAGCAGCTCGAGCGCATCATCAGGGGATATATCATGGGTCGCCAGCAGATGACCAACCTCTTCGTGCTCATCGACAGCCGGCTCAAGCCGCAACGCATCGACCTTGAGTTCATGCAGTGGCTCGGCGAGAACGGCGTGCCCTTCAGCATCGTGTTCACCAAGCTCGACAAGCTCGGGCGCGTGGCTGGCGTCACAGCCATTGACAACTACAAGCAGGAGCTGCTGAAGACCTGGGAAGAGCTGCCGCCGATGTTTGCCACCTCGAGCGAGGATGGGCGCGGGCGCGACGACGTGCTCAACTACATCGACAGCATCAACAAATCGCTCGCCGACCAGCAGTGATGCAATTTTAACGCCCCATGTGCGTTATATAATATGGTATATATAACACACTGAAGCCGATGAAGATATTCAATCGCATAGCCCTGCTCGCCATGCTGGCCCTGCCAGCCATGGCCGTGGCGCAGGTGGCCTTCACGGGCAACGACCGTGAAGTGATGACCGTGACGCCCGATGCCAGCACAGGGCTCAAGCACATCTATGTGCTCCACAACACCCAAGGGGTGGGCATGACCTACACGGCCACCACCATGAACCCCGTCACCTGGTTCACCTATGGCGAAGGGGGTGGGGGATATGCACAGGAAATTCTTGATGTGATCGACGACCGCTCCAACCCCTATGTGAGCAGCATCGCCGAGGTAACGCCCAACTGCGGATATATCATCGAGGAAGGCACCACGCGTACCTATATCTGGGTCACCGACTACTCGAAGTTCCCGCTCTCGCTCGCCACCATCGAAGCCGAGGCCGATGGCGACTGCTCCACCGTAACCCTGCACGTGGAGGGGTCGGGTGCCGACATCCCGTTCTACACCATCACCGGGGCGCGCCGCACCCTCTCGCGTGAGCTCAAGCTCAGCTACAACAACCTGGAATATGAGGACTCGGTGGGATTTGGCGACCCGCAGCTCGTCACCGACCTGATCGAGGGCTACAAGCCCACCATCGTGATGCCCGCGCCGCTCTGCGACACCGAGTTCGCACTCGGCGGCGACCGATTCATGGAGTTCTGGGGCGAGGACCAAACCATTGTGAGCGACCTGTATCAAACGCGTGCCGTGGAGGTGCACTCCATTGCCGTGCAGGAGCAGCGCGACAACAACAACGAGAAGAAAAACACCTCTGGCGAGCTTGGTGGCTCGGCACCCTGTCACATCACCTTCACAAGCTTCTGCTCCGAAGCCGTGGTGCACAAGGAGTGGCAGATGGCTACCGACCCCGATTTCAACAACATCGTTCTGAGGCTCAACCAGGACGAGGTGGAAGAAACCTTCACACAGGCCGGCACCTACTATTGGCGCTTCATCGGCTCCAACGACGACGGCTCGTGCGAAAGCGAGGGCGATGTACACACCGTCAACATCGGCGAGAGCGAAATCGCTTGCCCCAACGTGTTCACTCCCGGCACCACCGAGGGCATCAACGACGAGTGGAAGGTGTCCTACAAGTCGATTGTCGATTTCCAATGCGTGATTTTCAACCGCTGGGGAAACAAAATCATCGAGTTCAACGACCCCGGTCAGGGTTGGGACGGCACCTATCGCGGCAAACTCGTGCCCGCAGGCGTGTATTACTATGTGATCAAAGCCGTGGGCAGCGACGGACGCAAGTATAACCTCACCGGTGACATCAACATCATTCGCTACAAGCGCGTGGCCACCGGTGGCGGCGACGACTCCGGCACCATTGTGGACCCCGATCCCGGCACCGAGTAGGGTCAAAAAGAAACAAGTAGAAAGTAGAGCCACACCCTGGTGCGGCTGATGACCGAAGATGCCTCCCCAAACCCCGTGGAGCCTCCCCAAACCCCTATAGGAGGGGCTTACAAAAGAACCAAGAACCGAGAACCAAGAACCAAGAGAAAGCCCCCTAAATCCCCCTAGGGGGACTTGCCGTTGAGGCAGAATCACATCACCCTCCTAAGGAGGGGTTAAGGGAGGCCACGAGACTCATCCCGCATTACTTACCCATTATCCATTTTAAATTGATTGTGCATTGTACATTGAAAAAAAGCCCATGACTCATCTCAATACCATACTCCTTGCGGCAGCCCTGTCGCTGACCGCTGTCGCCGGGCAGGCACAGCTTAAGCCCGAACTCCAGTACGGCCTCAACCGCACCGCCGCCGACGCGCCCATCACGGTCACCATTCCCGATGTGCCCGCCAGCATAACCTTTGCAGGCAAGAAATTCAGCTTCGACCGCGTGGACATGGCCGAGCGCCTCGACCGCGAGCTCACCGCCATCGTCTATGGCCAGACCAGTATGCTCCTGTGCCTGAAACGTGCCAACCGCTACTTCGGTCCGCTCGAGAAAATACTCCGCGACCAGGGCGTGCCCACCGATTTCCTCTATCTGGCCTGCACCGAGAGTGTGCTCGACCCGCTCGCCGTGTCCACCGCCAAAGCCGTCGGCATGTGGCAGCTGCTGGCCGAGACGGCGCGGCAGTACGGACTCGAGGTCAACGACGACGTTGACGAGCGCTACGACCCCGAGCGCAGCGCCGTGGCTGCTTGCAAATATCTCAAGGCAGCCTACAGCAAATATGGCGACTGGGCCACCGCTGCTGCCAGCTACAACGCCGGCATGGGGCGCATCTCCAGCGAACTGTCGAAACAGGGGCAGCAGTCGTCGCTCGACCTCTACCTCAACCAGGAAACCACGCGCTACGTCTATCGCATCCTGGCCTACAAACTCATCATGGAAAACCCCAAGCAGTACGGCTACCGCCTGCACCGCCAGCAGCTCTACCAGCCGCAGCGCTACACCGAGGTGGAAGTCACCACATCGGTGGCCAGCTGGGTGGACTGGGCGCAGGGGCACGGCATCACCTACGCACAGCTGCGCGAGGCCAACCCCTGGATACGCAACACCAAGCTCACCAACACCAGCGGCCGCACCTACCGCGTGCGCATCCCCAGCCGCGACGACCTCTACCGCAGCTCGCGTCGCACCATCGTCTACAACCCCAAATGGGTGGTTGACTGAGGTCTGCTCTATGGCGATTATGCATAGCGTGCGATTGAAACAAAAAACACATATTTGTTGTTTGGAGATGAGTTGTAACGGTTGTGACGGTTTGCTCGCCAGGTTCATTTATTCTTTGCAGTTTTTCATTGAGGATTGGAAACAAATCATTAACTTAGTGCCGTGGATTGGAATTGGCATCCATAGAAATTAGTGGTGTTTTTTCTTGCAAAGGTGCTGATTTCTATCGCGTATATGGAGCTTATAGCCTAATACTCGGTTGATTGATATTGAAAATTCCACTCTTTGTCATGTACTAAAATCTATGATAGTAAAAGAAATCTCTTTATGGGGCTCAATCATTGTGGCGTGTTTAGTGGTTGTAGCTACAATAGCGCTTGCCTTCATCGACAGGCAGATGCTGCGACGAATGTTGGTGATATTTGGAGCGACGGTGGCGCAGATGGCAGTTGTGGTTGCCGTTGTGTGGCTGGTTTATCAAACGTATGCTTGGTGGGCCTATCTGTTATGGTATCTGCTGGTAGTGCTTTTGTCGATCTGCTGGTGCCTGTATCCATTTCAAGCCATGTGGAAAAAGATGCTGGTGCCTGTTGCTGTTTCGATGCTGGTGGGCAGCATAGTGGTGGCAGGCAGTGCGATGCTGTGTCTGCCGACAAGTGTTTTTTTGACAGTCTATTCGGTGCTGATGGCTTGCCTAACGGCTTCGATGCTCCAGACCATGCAGAACTACCAGCGCGCCATGCGCGAAGAGCCCGGAGAGAGAAAGTCTTGGCGTGAGAGCATAATGCCTCAAGTAAGGTCGATGGCTCAGCCCCTGGTAATGGTCATGCCTATGTTGTATGCCGGTATGCTGCTGGGAGGCCTTTCGCCCCTTACCAGCTTGGCTGTCGTTTTACTGATGGTAGCAACCACCTATGTTGCCAACATTTTGGCAGGCATGATAGCACTGCTGATGCTTAACAAAAAATATCGCTGAATAGTTGCCAAAAGAACGATTTGGTGTTAAACTAACGTGATGAATTAATGTGGTTGGACTATCCGACTTTTCCATTTAAAGTGGACTCAAGATTAGCTTGTAATTCGCCAAATTGGCGCAATTCGCATTGATAACCTCACACTGAATGTGCTCTGGGGGCGTTTGATTGTCGTCATGGTTGTTGAATCCTGCACACAAAAAAACGAGGACGGGTCACACGCCCATCCTCGTGATATTGATGTCAAAAAGGCTTCATTTCTTGGTCAGCGTGCCTGTGAGCACACTGTGCCCAGCCATGACTTGCTGCAAACAACAATATAATGCCGATGCCGGCGGCCAGTATTGCTTTTTTCATGGTGATTATGAGGTAGGGGGCTGTCGATTACTCTGTGAGAAGTCGTCGGGCGGCCGGGATGATGATGTCGCGCAGCACCTGGTTGTTCATGCGGTGCTCGCCGTGGAAGTCGAACACATTGATGAAATGCTGAGCAAACTCCTCCTTGCAGTTCACAAGCGTGTCGCCGTCGGCAAAGAATCCCCAGCAGTCGTAGCGGCCCTCATTCGTTTCGTTTGCAAATAGTTGCTGCTCCATCTGCTTGAAGTGCTCGATAATCTCGTCGGTGATTGTGTAGTGTGTGCGGCCGTCGGCGGTTGGCTGGAAGTACTCGAAAGTGCCCACCTTCAGGACATCCTTCACCTGCGACAGGTGCAGAGCCGGGTTGACGCAGATGCGCAGGCATTGGGTCATCTGCATGGCATACATCCCGCCCATGCTGGTGCCAATCACCAGGTCGGCGTGATGCTTTTCGCAGTAGTCCTTCAGGAATGGCAGCGCCTCGGCGGGGTCGACGGGGATGTCGGGGGCAAGCACGTTGCATTCGGGCATCTTCTTGGCCAGATAGGCTGCCGTTCCGCTCAGGCTGCTCGACCCGAAGCCGTGCAGATAGACGATGGTTTTCTTGCGCGGCGTCCCGTAAACCCTCGCGGCCAGCTCATCGAGCAACTCCAGGGGATAGCGGTCCCAGATGGTGAGTTCATCAGAGTCGCCATCGGGAAGCGTCAATTCGATATAACCCTCCCTCGCTTCCTCAAAGTCTTGTATGCCTTTGAGCATCTGCAACTCACGCTCATGTTCATGCTCGGTGTCATTCTCCACAAGGTCCTGAACGATGGCATCGCGCAGGTCTTCAAGGACGCCCAGGTTGGCGAGTATCGCGCCCATTTGGCACGACACCAAGTGGCGGGCGACATGCCCTTGTGCTGAAGTATAGCCATGACCATAGCCGTCGGTTTGGCCGATATAGCCGCCATAATAGCGGCCTTCTTCAAAGTCCTCCTTGAGGTATTCATCGTCGTCGCAGTTTTCAATGTCGACCCTCACCTCTTCTTCCAGTGAGTCAAGTTCCTTCTCCCAAGCTTCTTGGGATACTGTCACATATACGTCAAACACCAGGTCGCCTATTTCGGCGTACACTTTAATCTTCTTTTCGTTCATAGTTGTGCAATAAAAGTCGGGTATTGGGTTTTTAGTGATGTGTAAAAAAAGTTAGGAAAAAGGACAGAAGCACACAAGCCCTTGACTGCGGTTGACATAAGAACACAAGATTTTTATTCTCAATTGTTTAGGCAACTATCTAGCAGTTGTCCCCAGTTAGCCCTGAAAGAGCGTTAGACCCTAGCGGGGGGCAGCGCCCCCGGAATGAGGCGCCTTCCCCCTAAGCCACATCGGGGCGGCAGATTGGTAATCAGGGCGTTATCTGCCGCCCCTAGCGGGGCTAAAGAGTTGATTTTATGTCTCCTTCACAGGGGTTCCGCCTTCGGCTCCACCCTGCCTATACCCTTACCAGCCCTAACGGGCTTGCTGGGGACAACTGCGCGATAGTTGCCTTTGTTTTCGTTGTTTGGAGTGTCGTTTAAACTCAAAAAATCTTGAAATCCTTGTCGGTGATGGTTGAGATGGGCTTGATGAGCCAGAGCAGCAGCAGTCCGGCTGCGCCGCAGCCCAGCGCGGTGAGCAAGCTGCCGTTGAACGCGCACACGAAAGCGTAAATCAATAGGGCGCACGGACCGACAAAAGTTACGCTCACCGCAAGAAACGAAAGAAAAGCCAGCAGCAGTTTCATAAGCAATCGGTATATTGAAATCAAAAAGTCAACAAATTAATACAAAGGAATTACAAATGCCATTGACAATTATTGGGTAATCGCCCAACTAAAAGCCTTGGATGGACGAAAATAGTCTACGTTGGTGGGAAGCGGAACCCTGTGAACGCACAATTCGTTTAAATTTGTATTAATTTGTTGACAAAAAGACTGATGCCTCTCGTGAAAAGCCTTTCAACCCATGGGTTCCGGGGTAGCGTAGTTCAGGTTTTCAACCACATAGCGGTACAACTCGCAGTAGCAGTGGGTGTGCTCGTCGGGTTCAAACCACTCGTCGTCGTTGTACTCAATGCAGTCGCCGTTCACATACAATTGCGCATGCAACACCAGATGGTCCTTGCTGTTGAGTCCCACGCCAAGGATGTCGATGGCATCGCAATCACCGGTTAGCGCATCGACGGTGCCACTGAGCGAGGCCTCGGCTTCATCATCTAAATCCTCATCATTCCACACACGGGCATAATCGATGTAACGCCCGGCGGGGTTGTTCTTCAGCAGTTCGATAATCTCGTTCTTGGCCGCTTCCTCAAGCGCGAGGAACTGGTCCAGATACTTGTCGGGGTTCAATTCGTAAGACGGACTGGTTTCGTCAGCTTTAAGTATCGTTTCGGGCTTGTTAGATTCGATATTCATCAATTGTTCTACAAGCATGTCATGTAAATACTCGGGCAATAATTGCTCAAACTTCGCCCGACTGCCCTGAGGAATGATGATCGAGGTCGTATCATCAACATCAAGTGCCCAGTCACCGATATGAGTCACTGAATCGGGGATGGTAATGGAATCCAATTTGTAGCATCCCTCAAACGCCAATTCGTCGATATGGGTCACAGAATCGGGAATCGTGATGGAGGATAAATTGCGGCATCTCCTAAACGCACTTTCACCGATATGGGTCACTGAATCAGGGATGGTGATGGCGGTTAAACCATCGCATTCATAAAACGCTTTATCACCGATATGGGTCACTGAATCAGGGATGGTGAATTCTGAGGCATCGCTGTTGAAAAACGCCAGGATAGCCTTTTTGCCTTTTGAGTATAACGCATAATCATCCACCTCGAATAGTGGACTCTCACACTTAATCTTACGAATGCCACTCCCGATGAATGGATTTGCACCGATATGGGTTATTGAAGCGGGGATGGTGATGGACGACAGTTTTTCGCAATTCGCAAACGACATTTCACCGATATGGGTCACTGAATCGGGGATGGTGATTGACGACAAATGTGAACACCACGAAAACGCCCAGTCACCGATATGGGTCACTGAATCAGGGATGGTGATTGACGACAAAAGTGTACACGACGAAAACGCCTCGTCGCCGATGTGGGTCACAGAATCAGGAATCGTGATGGAGGATAAATTGCGGCATTGCCTAAACGCCTTGTCACCGATACTGGTCACAGAATCAGGGATGGTGATGGCGGATAAACCAAAGCAGCAATTAAAAGCCTCGTCACCGATATGGGTCACAGAATCAGGGATGGTGAATTCTGAGACATCGCTGTTGAAAAACGACAGGATAGCCTTTTTACCTTTTGAGTATAACGCATAATCATCCACCTCGAATAGTGGACTCTCACACTTAATCTTACGAATGCCACTATCGATGAATGGACTTGGACCGATATGGGTTACTGAAGCGGGGATAGTGATGGCGAACAAATTTTCACATTGATTAAATGCCCAGTGACCAATATGGGTCACTGAATCGGGGATGGTGATTGACGACAAAAGTGTACACGACGAAAACGCCTCGTCGCCGATGTGGGTCACTGAATCAGGGATGGTGATGGAGGACATGTCAAGAAAACCTTCAAACGCTTTGTCACAAATGACTTTCGTCCTTGGTCGAATTTGAAAATCCTTGTCCTCCGCTCCTGCAAGCAACCGCAGGCCGTCGGGACTGTAGAGCGCACCAAACTCGTCCTCTACTCCGGATTCCCTGTCTTCGGCGGTAACTTTGGTTAATTCATCATTAGCCATAATAGTACTGTTTAGATTTCTGCCTACGTCCTTTCAAGCGATTCGGCGGTCTCTGTTTGTATTCTCTTCAATCCAGCATGACGCGGCAAACAATCGTGTCGCATCATGCCGGACTGGGGTTTCAAAGATTCAGTCAAGGTTTTTTTACAAGGCATTTCCCGTGAAGAATGGCCAAGATGCTTTTTTTGTAATATTTTGCAACCTTTGGGGTGTCCAGTTGCCTTTCAGTGCGTACAACGGATAAGGGAGGTCTGGTACTTGCTCAAAGTGAGGAATAGTTTGGCCTTTGTAAAATCCTGTTGAGTTTTTTCTGGTTTGCCAGCAATCATTCTTGAAAGATTTTAGAAGATCTTGCAAGTTGTTGACCCCTTTGGTGTTGTAACAATACAAAGCGTATGCTTTGAGAAATTCATATCCAAAGTTGGAATCGTTGAAAATGCCGAAGACGGGTTTGCAAATAACAAAACCGCGAACAGGTTTACTGGGGTCGGTCTTATCGTATAAATCATCCAAACGTAACGTTCGGCCCTGCAACCCTAGTATGCCCTCGGTGGCATAGATGAGGTTCTTGTTAGTTTCGGCGAACTCCACAAGGAGCTGCTCGTCAGGAGTAAGACTGTTACCATTGCGCTTTTTAGCCAACGCTTTCAGCATGAGAGTCAACAATTCCAGATTTCGATGCACAAAAGAGTTGATGTCGCTTGCTTCCTGTTGAGTTGATGCCATGACAATGCGTTTGCGCTTGGTGTCTAGCGTCGGGATGCTGAGACCATCAATATACTCTTGGATGATAAACTTTGACCGATCTGATAAGTCTTCGTCTTGAATCATCGGAATCAAGATGTAGTCAAGCAAGTCTTGGTAGCTGATTTGAATGAACTCTTTACATGTGCAACTGGCCTTTGAATCAGGCGATAGACTATCGGGACGCAGATAGACGTAAAGCTTCAAATTAGTGCCATTGCCAGATGTGGCAAGATAGTATCGTTCGGTCTGATATTGGTCATCGTAATCTTTCAGATTGATAGAACTTTTGGGACCTTCTTCGGGAGATGTCACCTTGTTCTCGATGAATATTTCCAAAAGCATGCCGTTGCTATACTCGCATTTCACATAGATGTCAATCCTGTCATCAGGTTCGGATTTAGTAGGAAAAAATTTGCCACTGACTTCTTTCACTGGCTTTTCTTTTGTAACCTCTAAAATCGTAAAGTTCAACGTGCGGTTCAGAATTTCATTCTTAAGCGGCTGAGGGATCACAGTACCGACAGCATTACGTGTTTCTTCGCGCTTCACAAGCACCTGCAAAAACCACATCAATGGTGAGTCTGCTTTGTTAACACAAACATCCTTTCCATTGAGCAACCATGCGAGGAATGCGCTATGCGCTTTCTCATCGCGTGCCACACCATGAATCTCCATAGCCGCTTTGCGGGAATAGAAATCCTGCAGCTTGCGATTCTGCGGATCTTTGTTACAATCCAGCAACAATTCTTCTACTTGAGTCATAATACTGAGAATTTCGTTTCTACCTACGTCCTTTCAAGCGATTCGGCGGTCTCTGATGGTTTTCTCAAAATTGGCGCGTTTCATCGTCGCGGCTAAAATGCTCAAAAAACCCAACGTCCTGGGCGATGCGGTCAAAGTCGCAGGGCGCACCGAAGTAAAGAAAGCCGATGACATCTGATATAGCACCACTGCGAGATAACTCTCTCAGGAGAAAAAGATGTGCCTTAACCTCTTCGGCAGTCTTGGGATGGGGATTCTGTTGCAGTTGAATCATCTTCTCCCAATTTGCAGCATTGCTAACCGCGTTCTTGGCAAAATCGTCCTCGTTGTGCAGATACTTGTAGAAGAAGAAGTAATAGAACGCCAAGGCATTGTCGTTGTTGTCTTTTGCTTGCTTTATCCAAGTTCGGAACTGCTGCTTGTCGGGCGTTTCCGTCGGCATGAACCTTACCAGTAGACCCTCGATGTTCTGCTCAATCAGCTTTTTTTCTTCCTCTGATTCGGAATCACGCAACTGGACTTCCGGTTGTGTTTTAATGAAATTCAGTGTAAAACGCAAGAGTTCGATGATGTCGTCATCAGAGGGCTTTTTATCGGTTAAACGATAGTAGTCACAGCCGTCATCTTCGAGGAAACTTCTTTTGAGCAAATCGTCCGATAGAAGACGCTCTATTAAAGTGCCATGCTTGGAATCTAAATCACTATATATGGCCAAACCTAAAATACTACGCTGCCAATTTTTCCACAAGTAAATTAAATCGCTGGTACTGAATGCCTTGCTGTTAATTGCCTCGGGGAGCATCCATTCAACAAAACAGCGGTGCAAATGTTTTCGGAAATTCTCCCAATCAATCTGATCACAAGTACTTGCAATAAGATCATCATCAAAAGGATCATCATCAAAAAAATCATCTAAATTAAAATCTGTAGCTTTATCATTAGCCATAACAGTACTGTTTAGATTTCTGCCTACGTCCTTTCAAGCGATTCGGCGGTCTCTGTTTTTTTCTCGCAGTAAAGTTGCCGCGTTTTGCGCCTAATAAATTATCTCCTGCAAAGCCATGGTCACACAATGCACCTTACGGCCTTTGAAGTCTCGCGCTTCTGCCATCTGGCGAAGACGGGTGCCGCCTTGTGCGCCATCGCAATACCAGCTGTACTTGCTTTGGGGTATGACCTCGGTGAAGTCGTCGGTTGTTCCACCAACATAATTCACGTGATACTTGACTCGATAATCTGCCATATCTTAAACTGTTTTCTTTCGTTTCTGCCTACGTCCTTTCAAGCGATTCGGCGGTCTCTGATGGTTTTCTCGAAGCTTTTCACTTCGCAAAAAACTTTTGTATCGTCTCAATTGAATCCTGTGTCAATACGAGTGACACTGCTAGTCGGTCTCAATCATCGCTGATTCCAAACAGTCGCAATATCAATCGGATGATTGAGGGTTACACCTCGACAATCATGTCGCTGAACTCCACGCCCAGTTGCTTGACATAGTGTTCACGGGAACCTTTCGGGACGCGTATCTCGGTCAATGCAGGGCATTCAACGAACACGTGACACCGATTCTTATAGCTGTCGATACAGCATTGGGGATTGCAAAAGACCACACTTGTCAAACATCGACAGCCTGCGAAAGCAAGATCATGAATTCTTATTACCGAACGAGGAATAGTTATGCTAGTCAGGCCAGTGCATTTACTGAAGGCTTCGTAGCCGATTTCTGTCACGGAGTCAGGTATAGTAAAGCTGGTCAGATAGTGGCATTGAGAGAATTCGTGGGCTTTAATCTCAGTTGCCGAGTCGGAGACGGTGGCAATATCCACTACACCTTTCTCTTTAAGGTATTCCACGAATTGTGCTGCTGTCTGGATGCCGCCCCAGGGGAGATGGAGTTGTAGACTTTTACTTAACCATTCACTAACACTCCTGTACACTTCATTTTCACCAATACCCATATCAGCAGTCAAGTCGCAAGAAATCACTGGATCATCAGATAGTCGCTTTAAAAAGAATCCACGATATAGCTCATTTGAAATTTGTTGCCATTTGGCTGAGGTAAAACCATAAGGCTGTTCAATAGCATTCGCGCCCACTTGGCTCACAAACTCTATCACGATGGGGTGGATTCTGGTTTGGCCCGTGTTATAATCGATTTCTTTTGCCCACTTTAACCAATCTGCCACATTCACGGTTTCTTGAGCGAACAAACACGAGGATTCATACTTGGAAGACAACTCGTCGAACAAGGATGTCATCTCATCTGAAGACTCGATAAGCGAGATTACTACAATTTTACGATTGCAAGCGTGGTACATTTCAGCAAGAGTGGGTAGGTCTCTGAAATTATCACACATGACCGTACGATATGGCGTATCAGTTTCGTATAATCCTGACGTTTCTCCATTGCCATAAACAACGGCAAGTTCTTTGCCAAAGTGTTTCGTCATTTTTTGTTGGACAAAAGGTTTAAGCCTTTTATCCGGGGCGTCGGGACTGGCTAAGAACAACACAGAGTGCGTTGAACTCAAAAAACTCGATAGCAAGTCATCAAGTCCCTTGGTTGTTGAAAATTTTGTTACCATAGTCAAACATTCTTTGTCGCCCACAGCGGGCGGGGTTAGTAAATAGGAAGGCGCAGACTGCTGTGGCCGCACAGTTTCCACCTTTGTTTCACATCGTAAATCAATGCGCCTGCAAAGTTAGAGACATTTTTTGGTAATCGCAGCATAATTTTTGGTTCTTGTTGGTTCTTTTTAAAAAAGAACCAACAAGAACCACGCATTGGGCTTGGAAATGGGAAAAATGATGTAATTTTGCAGTGTGAAATTATGACGAGATGAAAAAGGAGGAACAAATCGAGGCATTGAAGCAAGCAGTTGAGGACCAGTTCGGGCAGAGCGTTAGTTCGCCTGCCGACTTTGCCCGGTTGGGAGATGAGTTGCGTGCCGTGCTCGACGATTCGCTGTCGGTGAGCACGCTCAAGCGCGTGTGGGGCTACGTGGCGGGCTATGCCAGCGTGCGCACGAGCACGCTCAACACGCTGTCGCGCTACGTGGGATGCCGTGACTGGCAGGAGTTCTGCGACACATTGTCGAAGCCCCGCTCGAGCTCGTTCCCTGACGGCGACATGGTGGCCATGAGCGCCCTTGCCATTGGCGACCTCGTGGAGCTGACATGGGCGCCGGGGAGGCGCATCGTGGCGCGCTACATGGGGCAGGGACGCATGTGCGTAGTGGAGAACATGCGCAGCAAGCTGATGGTGGGCACCACATTCACGTGCGCCGGCATGGTGAACGGCGAGCGCCTGATGGTCACCCAGGTGGAGCTGCCCGGCACCTTGGAGTCGCTCACCTATGTGTGCGGCAAGCACGGCGGCATCACCGCCCGCGTGCTCACAGAGGACGGTCGAGCACAGGACGAACGCTGAAGCCGTTGGGCACCAGGGCCACGCCGTACTGCATGAGGCCGGGTTCAATCACGAGCATGCGGACGAGAAAGCCGTTGAAATTGGCGGCCTGTTTCTCGTCGCACGGCACCGTCACCCAGTACAACCCCTTCTGCCCCAACTCGTAGTAGTCGTACTCATAACGGAACCCTGCCAGCGGCAGGAAAATCCGGTTGCCGTTTGGTCCGATGACCAGATAGCCGGGCGGAGTGCCGCCGGGGCTGACAAACGTCCACTGGCAGCGGTTGAGCAGCTCGTCCATGTCGGCCATGCGCGGGGTGCGCCAGCGGCCGCCCCAATGCACGGTGGCAATGTCGAACTCGGTGCCGCTGTAGTCGTCCTGCGACGACACGTTCCAGTACAGGTTTGCATTCTTGCCGTCGGTGGATATGAGCTGACCCGTGGGGTCGCCGTAGCCGTAGAACCCGCCGGGCATGGCCAGGCTGGGGCGGTCGCAGCCCACGTTGAACGGCGCCCACAGAACGCTCAGCCCCAAGTCCACCGCCATGCCCTCGGGGATGTTGCCGGGGATGGGGCACGTCACTTTGGGAACGGTGCAACGGATGTCGCCCTCGGTGCGGGTGATGAAATGGGCGGTGTCGGCCATCCAGTGGTTCACGGTGTCGGCCGTGAGACATTCGGGCAGCGTGGGGGCCACGCGGTCGCCCATGCCCAGCAGTCGGTTACCCAGCTGTCCGCTTCCTGCCACAAAAGCCGCTAGTGCGCACACGGCAGCCAGCACTGCCGCGCCACCCCATGTGAGCTGTCGGCGCCCGCCGCCTGCCGCGTGGGTCAGCGCCTGATGCAGCGCCTGGGCATCGGGGTAGCGCTTGTCGCGGTCGCGTTGCAGCAACCGGTGCCTAACGCTGCCAAAGCGGCGAGGCAAGGCCATTTCCTGCATGATGCAGCCCACGGCCCACAGGTCGGCACGCCCGTCAACGTCGCCGCCGTCGTGGCGTTGCTCGGGGGCCATGTAGCGCTCGGTGCCCGCCGGTGCGCGGAAGGCGCTCTGGTTGCCGGCCACGGCCAGACCCATGTCGATGAGCACCGCGCGACCGTCGGGGGTGACCATGATGTTGGAGGGCTTGATGTCGCGGTGCACCACATTCAGGCGGTGGCAGTGGTCGAGCGACAGGCACAGCTGCTGCAGCAAGTCCACCTTCTCGCGCCAGGTGTGCGTGCCGGCGAGCCACTGCTTCAGTGTCACGCCCTCGACCCACTCCTGCACGATGTACAGGCCGCCGCCCAGCTGCGGCACCTGCTCCAACGACACGATGCCCACGATGCCCTGGTGGCGCAGCAGCATGCCCAGGTTGAACTCCTTGCGCAGCAGCTCGCGCATCAAGGCGTCGGACTCGTATTCGGGCTTCAGCCCCTTGAGCATCCACCACCGGCCGTCGCGACGCGCTTTCACCAGGCGGTTGTAGCGGCTGTGGCAGTCGATGGCCTCCAGTTTGTCGAACGCTTTGCCAGTCATGTCATTGGGTTTTGTCAATCACGGGGCGTATCGAGAGGCTGTGTTCCAGCGAGAGCGCATCGTCGATATCGACCGCGGCCGTGTCGATGCGCAACGCGTGGGCCTGGCGGTCGGCGCCGGCCATCGGCGTGCTGCTCCAGTAATGGCCCACCAGGCCTACATCGTGACCACGATAGTGGAAGCCGTAACCGGCCAGGGGCAGGAAAATCTCGGCGCCGCTGGGGCCATGCACCTTGTAGCCGGGCGGGACGCCGCGTTGCAGCACCAGGATCCACTTGCACTTGAGCACCAACTCCTGCCAGTCGGCCAGGGTGGGCATGCGCCAACGTCCGCTCCAGATGCGGCGGACGCGGTCGTGGCCGGTGCCCGCGATGTCAATCATCGGGCGGCCCGGCGGCCAGTACTTGTCCATGGGTACAAAATCCCCGGCACCTAGGGTGTCGCACCACGTGAATTGACCGCCCAGATTGTTGATGTCGGCATCGGCGCACCCCAGGTTAAAGGGCGCCCACAGCACGCTCAGCCCCAGATCAACGGCCGCCTCCTCGGGAATATTGCCCGGAACCGGACTGGTTCGGTCTAAGCCATAGATGAGAGCACCTGTGAGCGTCGCGCGCGTCACACCCTTCTCGCCCTGGTCGTTCAGGGCCGACAGCCCCACGGTGTCGCTGAAGTAGATGTTGGGCAGGGGCAGCGAGTCGGCCAGACGGCTGTCGCGTGCGAGCGACGCGCGGTGTCCGGCCCAGAATGCCGCGGCCACAATGGCTACCAGCAGCGCAACAAGCAGGAGCCCCTTGGGCAGCCATTTGAGCGACCGGGGGTGCTTCAGGGACTTGACCACTTCCTCCATATTGGCCACCTGTCCGGCGCGGCATCGCTTGGCCAGCGATTTGAACTCCGGCAGCCGCAAGGTGTCGATGATGTCGGCCAAGGCGCGGATGTCGTCCTGCGGCTCACCCTCGCACGCCAGAGCCACCAGCTTGGCCACATGGTCCTGATGGGTGACCATCACCGTGTGGGCTTTCAGGTTGCCGTGCACAACACCCTTGTGGTGGCAGTAGAGCAGGGCATCCACAATCTGCTCCAGCAGCTTGCGCCTCAACATCTCGTCGGGGTCGGTGTGCATGAAGTCGTGGAGCGACTGCCCGTCGATGTACTCTTCGATAAAGCATTCATCGTCAAACAAAGGCGTTTGCATCATGGCCACGGCCCGGGTGATGTTGGGGTGATTGAGCGTCACTACCAGCGAATAGCACCGCTGCAGCCGCTGCTCGGCCTCGTCGGGGCGGGCACAGTCGGGCTTCACGCCGGTGAGCGTCCACCACTGTCCATAGCGCCGGGCGCACATGCTCGCGCAATCGGCAACGTGGCAGGGCTGTTCCCTCGCATCGGTATAGGCGGAATTGATGGGGGCATCATCATCCGCATAGAAATCACTACCGCTATAATAGTACTCGTCTGGCATACAAAATGACTCTTCAAAAAAGAAAAAACGCAAATCACCCCGCTGGCAAGCACTGTGGCAACCTTGATAAGCGAAAAGCGCGGACTGTCTGTCAAGCTTTGCCATTTGAAGGTCCTGAGAAGACCTGAAGAACAAACAGGATGAGATATGGTCAGTCCACGCCCATAGATGTGGAAACCGTTCTGCATCAATCTGTTGTCCTTTTATCAGAGAGGCTCTCAGGTTCTCAAATGGTAAGACTGTGCACAAGTGTTTCTTGTTGTTACCCGCGATGTGGTTGTGTGGACCAACGCTGTGTCCACGGCGCAAAGATAGCAACAATTTGCCAACTGTGCAAATCTCTCACCAGAAAAGCGCGAAAAGGAAGGTGTATCAAATTTTAGTCTCTCGTTACTCATGACTAAAAGAGCCAAGAGCCAAGAACCAAGAGCCAAGAACCAAGAGCCAAGAACCAAGAGCCAAGAACCAAGAACCGCATTGCGCCGCTTGTTTACTCGTCACTCGTTTTTCATCACTCGTCACTTATCACTTATTCACTTGCTCAGTATCCTACTTTTTCGTGAGGTTTTCGGCCGAAGTATCCTACTTTTTCAGATAAAAGCATTACCTTTGCAGCCAGAAAAATGTAGAGCTATGGTAGGAGTGTTTAAACGTAATTCTTTCAAAAAATGTTCTTTTAGTGAACGAGAAAAAATAACCTGGTAAAATTGGCTGCTTGATTTTACAGAGGATCAAAAGATTTAAAAGCGCAGAATGAGGATAATAAGAAATTGATAATAATAATCTTATGTTCTTATGTCAGCCAGTGTCAAGGGCTTATGTTCTTATGTCTATTTTTTCCTAACTTATTTTTTGCACATCAGTTAGTCTATGATTTCAACCGATGTCATCGCCCGGCTTGAGGGGCTGGGCAACGCGGAGCAGCGGCGGGTGCTGATGCGGTTTTTCAAGACCGGGCTGGGGGAGTATGGCCACGGCGACGAGTTTCTGGGCGTGCGGGTGCCGCAGGTGCGCCAGGTGGCGAAGCAGTGCGCCGCCCTGCCGCTCGGCGAGGTGCCCGCGCTGCTTGCCAGCCCATGGCACGAGGTGCGCCTGTGCGGACTGCTGCTGATGGTCGACCGCTTTGAGCGGTTGGCGCGCAAACGGCTGGCCAGCGACCCCGAGGCCATCGCCGACCGAGACGAGATTGTGGAGATGTATCTGCGCTATGCCGACCGCGCCAACAACTGGGACCTCGTCGACCTGTCGGCTCCGAAAATTTTGGGTCATTGGCTGCTGCTGCCCACGGCCTTTGGTGCCGATGCGCCGGGCATGAACGAGCGGAGCAAGGTGGAGGTGATCGACGGCTTGTCGGACAGCGATAACCTGTGGCGGCAGCGCATGAGTGTGGTGTGCACCTGGAAAACCACCCAGCAGAGCGACCCGCGTTGGTGCCTGCGCCAGGCCGAGCGGCACCTGCACCACACGCACGACCTGATGCACAAGGCGGTGGGGTGGATGCTGCGCGAAGTGGGCAAGCGCGTGAGCATGGAGCTGCTGCGTGAGTTCCTCCGCCAGCACAGCCGCGAGATGCCACGCACCATGCTGCGCTACGCCATCGAACTCATGTCGCCTGACGAACGACGGGTCTGGATGGCGAAATAGCAGACGAAGAACCAAGAACCAAGAATCAAGCTCATGGCCTCCCCAAACCCCTGGGCTTTACTGCAGAATGCCATATCATGTAGAGCCGCACCCTGGTGCGGCTGATGGCCGGGTCAAAACGGCATCGTTGGCCAAAAAAAATGAAAAAATGTGGATTTTTTGCGGCAAGGTTTGGCGATTTGAAATATTGTGCCTATATTTGCCACGACATTTCAAGCAATGATGTTCCTGAAGAATAATAATAAGTTTAATCGTATAAAATCTACAACTATGAAGAAATTGTTTTGCATGATTGCGCTGGCAGGTATGGCACTGACCGCCTGGTCGCAAACCCCGCTGAGACTGAGCACCTACAATGGCACCGCTGTTGAGCGCTACGATGGCCAGCAGTGCGACGTGACCGTGGACCGCTACCTGGTCAATGGCTGGAACACCGTGTCGCTGCCGTTTGCCATGAGCGAGCAGGAGATCGACGATGCGCTGGGCCAGGGCGTGCAGCTGGAGCGCTTGGTGGGTGTGTCGCAGCACGGCACCGACATCACGCTCTACTTCCAGGACTGCAAGGGCGAGGGCATTCAGGCCAACAAACCCTACATCCTCTACTATCCTGGCGAGACGGGCACAAAGACGCTTCGCGTTAACGCTTATGTGGCCAACAAGGAGTCGAAGGTGACCTTCACCACCGGCGCCGGTGTGGAGGTGACCATGAGCGGCGCAGCCCTCAAGACCAACGGCAAGGGCCTCTACGGCATCCTGGTGGTGAACAACAGCGACGCCAACTTCACCCACATCGACAAGGACAACGTGTTCTACGCAACGCGTTGCTACATCAACATCCCTGGCGAACAGCAGTATAATCTCACCGCCTGCCACTTCGCTCCCAGCGAGGTGACCAGCATCACCGACATTGCCGCCGAGAACGACATCGTTGACGTTTACAACGTGATGGGTATGCGTGTGGCTCACGGCATCCAAGCCGGCGAGGTCAACAACCTGGAGCCGAACATCTACATCGTGAACGGCCGCAAGGTGTTGGTGAAGTAAGTTTCATGCTCAAGAGCAAAAAAGAACCCGCTCCAGCAGCGGGTTCTTTTTTGCAACTACCGCGAAGTTGTCCCCTACAATGAAGCCCATAGGGCTGTCAAGGGTATAGGCAGGGGTGGAGCGCAGCGCAACCCCTGTAATAAAAAGTGTCCCCACCCAATCCAAGCACCATCGGGGCGGCAGATTGGTAATCAGCGAGTTAACTGTCGAAGGTGTATCAAAAGTGTGGAACATTGGGAAAATGCCACTGATGGATGGTGGAATGATTTGCCCGGAGGGCTATATCTGGATAACCCTCGGAACACCGCGCAGCGGTGGCCCGGGGAAATGCCATCAACTGGCAGAAATGCCTCTGGAAGAGGCTACTTTGGCAACAGCCATTGGCTCTTGTGTGGCCTCCACCAGAGGCGTTGCGGTTGCTGTCCCCAACCCACGGGCCACCGCTGCGCGGTGACCATGGGTTACTTGATTATTGTCCTGCCAGGCAAGTGCTGTCGTTGTTCCACCGTTTTGATACACCGTCACTTGTCGCAGAGCGAGAATCTGTAGGGACGTTGCCTGACGCGTCCTCGATGCCATCGTGATAATTGTGCATTACAACAAAGCCTCCAGATAGAAACTCATGGGGCGGAAGCCGTCGTTGCAGCTAATCATCGCGCTCATGGGGTTTTGCATCCAGCCGTCGTAGAAGTTCCCTTCGCCGCGGGCCAGTGCCTCGACAAACGGGCGCATCGACTCCCACGCCGATGGGCACAGCCCGTCGGGGCACTGGCCGTCCTCCGAGGTCCAGCTCTGTCCCACCGCCACATCGCAGGCATGCTCGATAGGGTTCTCATACCGCGCCATCAGGTCGCGGTAAACTGTCTGCCGCACGGCAGTGATGCGCACTTTATTCATAATTCACAGTTTCAGAAGTGGAAATTGAGGACTGAATTATAGAGCGTCTAGAACTTCTAGAGTTTCTAGAATGTCTAGGGCTTCTAGAACGTCTAGAGCTTCTAGGGCAGCCTCTCGACAGCAAGTCCCCCTTAGGGGGATTTAGGTGGCCTTATCTGTTGACTCCTTGAACGCGTTCCACCCCTGGGCTCGGATTTCCATCTCTTGGTCGTCGCGGGTCACCATGTAGGCTCCCAGTTCCGGCTTGGTGATGCGGCCGATGAGGCGGGCGGTGCGCATCTGGCTCACCTTTTCGTGGAGGGTGAGCGGCACGGTGAACAGCAGTTCGTAGTCCTCGCCGCCGTTCATGGCGGCGGTGAGGACGTTCATGTTCAGCTCCTCGGCCATCACGGCGGTCTGGTAGTCGATGGGTATTCGGTCCTCATACACGCGGCAGCCCACACCGCTCGACTTGCAGATGTGCAGCAACTCGCTCGACAGTCCGTCGCTCACGTCCATCATGGCCGTGGGGCGTATGCCCAGCTGGCGCAGCTCGTCGAGCACGTCGCGGCGGGCCTCGGGCTTGAGCTGCCGTTCCAGGATGTATTCCCGCCCGGCAAAGTCGGGCTGGAAGTCGGCGATGCCCTGACTGGCGGCGCGTTCACGCTCGAGCAGCTGCAGGCCCATGTAGGCCGCGCCCAGGTCGCCGCTCACGCAGATGAGGTCGGTGTCGCGCGCTCCGCTGCGATACACGATGTCGCCCTTCGGCGCTTCGCCAATACAGGTGATGCTGATGACCAGTCCGGTGACCGACGCGCTGGTGTCGCCGCCCACGAGGTCCACGCCGTAGGTCTCGCACGCCAGGCGTATGCCCTCGTAGAGCTCGGCGATGTGCTCCACGGTGAACCGCTTGCTGATGCCCAGCGACACGGTGATTTGCTGCGGCGTGCCGTTCATGGCAATCACGTCGCTCACGTTCACCACCACGGCTTTGTAGCCCAGGTGGCGCAGCGGCACGTAGGTGAGGTCGAAGTGGATGCCCTCGAGCAGCAGGTCGGTGGTGATGAGCGTCTCGGTGTCGCCACTGCCATGCAGCACGGCGCAGTCGTCGCCCACACCTTTATAGGTACGCTCGTTCTTGCACTCAAAGCCCTTGGTGAGTTGCTCGATGAGGCCAAACTCGCCCAGGGTGGAGATTTCGGTTTCTTGCTGTTTCATGGGGTGATGTTGATGATGCTGGAGGATTCATCAATCTTGTGGGTGAGAGCCGAGATAAAGTCGCGGCCATTGCTGTCGAGGTCAAGGAATCCCACCTTGATGGGCACAAAGTAGATTATGTCCTGCATCTTGGGCGGGTAGTAGGGGTTGTTGAGGATGCGCACGGCGTCTTTCTCGGTGGTGACGATGAACTTGCGCTTCACGCCGGTGAACTTGTCGAGTTCGCCGAAGATGAAGTCGAAGTCGCGGCGCGTGAACTCGTGATGGTCGTCGAAGTGAATGAGCCTCACCTGGGCTGCGAAGGTCTTCAGGTAGAGGGCGAAAGGCTTGGGGTTGGCGATGCCGGTCACACACACCACCAGGTCGTCGCTATTGAGCCACCGCAGCGAGGTGAGCTGCGAGTGGGTGATGGGGAACACCGACCGCGGCTCGCCATAGCGCACCTGCGAGAAAAACAGCTCGGTGCTGGGAAACAGGTCCAGATTCTGCTTCACCATGCGCACGGTCACCGGCGAGAGGTCGTTGGGGCACTTGGTCACCACCACCATGTCGCTGTCGAGCAGTCGGTGCATGGGTTCGCGCAGGGTGCCCAGCGGCATCAGCTCGTCTTCGTAGGGCGGCCGTGTGTAGTCCATGAGCACGATGTTCACCTTGGGCTTCACAAAGCGGTGCTGGAACCCGTCGTCGAGCAGGATGAGTTGCAGGTCGGGCTGCAGGTCGAGAAGGGTCTCGATGCCCTGGCGGCGGCTCTCGCACACGGCCAGCGTGATCAGGCCGTTGAACTTGCGGTAGATTTGGTAAGGTTCGTCGCCAATGTCACGTGGCCCCATGGCATCGGTGGCCAGGATAAAGCCCGTGGTGCGGCGCTTGTAGCCCCGGCTGAGCACTGCGGTGCGATAGGTGCGGCACAGCTGCTCGATGATGTATTCCACATGCGGGGTCTTGCCTGTGCCGCCTACCGTGATGTTGCCCACCGACACCACAGCCACGCGGTCGTCGTAGCTGCGCGACTTCAACCAGCCGATGTTGAACAACGCGTTACGCACCCACACGCCGGCTCCGTAGGCCCACGAGAAAGGGGTCAAGATCCATGTCAGGATGGTCTTGCGCTGTTGCTTGTTCAGTATTTTGGTCAGGTCAACCTTCATTCAATGCACAATTCACAATGCACAATTCACAATTATCGCAATGCGGCAAACGTGCGTTAACTATCTCGCATCTTGCATCTTGCGTCTCCAAGTCACATGCTCATGTCCACGGGCTCCATCAGGCACAGCAGGTGGTCGCGGTTGAGCATTTGCATCAGCGCCTTGTGGTATTCATACAGGATGCCCATCTCGCCACGCAGCTTGGCCTCGTATTGCTGCTGCATGAACATCGACAGCATCTGCCGCCAGTCTTCGGTGAGTGCGGGATAGTTCTGCGTCTTGTATTTGCCCTCTTTCAGTCCGGCTTTCTGAGCCACCCATTTCACGGCCTCGTCGATGCCGCCAAACTCGTCCACCAGTCCTCGCTCATGGGCCGACACAGCGTCCCACACGCGGCCCTCGGCGATTTGCTTGATGCTGTCCTGCGTCACGTGGCGCCCCTCGGCGCAGCGGCGGGTGAACAGGTCGTAGCCCGCGTTCACCATGCGCTGGAAGGCGGCGAGTTGCGGCTCGGTGAGCTTGCGGCCCATCACGCCCATGTCGGCGTTCTCGTTGGTCTTCACCGTCTCGATGTTCACGCCCAGCTTGTTCTTGATGGCGTTCTCATAGGCGGGTATCATGCCGAAGATGCCGATGGAGCCGGTGATGGTGGTGCGCTCGGCAAAGATGCGCTGGGCGGGGGCCGAGATGTAGTAGCCGCCGCTGGCTGCGAGGTCGCCCATCGACACGGCTAAGGGTTTGCCGCTGTTCTTGAAGTCTTCGAGGGCTTTCCACATCTGTTCGCTGCCAAAGGCGCTGCCGCCGGGCGAGTTCACGCGCAGCACCATGCCCTTCACGTTGTCGTCCTTCATCAGTCGGCGGATTTCCTCGCTCATCTCCTCGGTGTCCACATCGTTGCTGCTGCCGCCGTCAATCTCTCCCTCGGCGAAGAGCACGGCAATGTGGTCACCGCTTGCGGTTTCCTCCACATTGGGGGCCAGGTCGCCCGGCGACACCATGCGCAGGTCGTCGTCCTCCTTGGTATCGGTGGCACGCTTGAGTGCCTTCTCCATCTCGTCGGCATAGGCCAGGCGGTCCACAAGGTGGTTCTTCACCAAGTCAACGGCCTCCATGGTCATCACCAGGCTGTCGTTGATGAGCTGGTTGAGCGTGGCGGGTTTGATTTTGCGGCTTGAAGCCATGCTGTCGGTCATCTCGCGCCAAATATTGCCCATATACACTTGCGTTTGCAGGCGGTTGGCATCGCTCATCTGCTCGAGCATGTAAGGCTCCACGGCACTCTTGAACGTGCCCACGCGAATCACTTGCATCTCCACACCCAGGTTGTCGAGCAGTTTCTTGAAATAGGGGATGGCCGAGGCCATGCCGTGCAGGTCAAGCATGCCCACGGGGTTGAGGAAGATGCTGTCGGCCACCGTGGCCAGGTAGTAGTCGCCCTGGGTGATGCCCTCGTAGCCATAGGCGTAGATGAATTTGCCGCTTTGCTTGAAGTCGGTGAGTGCTTTGCGAATCGCCTCGCGCGTGGCCGGCGAGGCCGATGAGCCGTTGCACTCCAGATAGATGCCACGGATTTTGTCGTTGGTCTTGGCCTCCTTGATGGCGGCGCGTATCGTGGCCAGGCTGCTCGAGGTGGGGATGCCGTCGCCCTGAACCATCGAGAGCATGTCCATCTCGCCGCTGCTGCCGCGCTCGGTGATCTCGTCGCACAGGTCGATGTGCAGAATCGAGTTCTTTTTCACGCTCACCGAGCCGCTGCCCATCGTCGAGCCCATGCCCACCATGGCAACGCTCATGATGATGCCTGTGATCATGAACACCATCAGGGCCAAAAACACGCCCACAAATGAGCCGCACACTACAAGCAAAAATTTCTTCATCATAGCCAAATATCGTCTAAAAAGTTAATAATCAAACCTTTCGATGCCGGTCAGACAACAGCCGGAGCCTTGTCCTCGCCACCAATCTACAAAGGTATATCAAATTTTGCAAACAAACGCCAACTTGACGAGAAAAAAATCAAAAAAACGTAAAAAATCAGCCTGCCGTCCAAATGTGACGACACGCTCGCCACCATGGATAGTGTATCAAAATTGTGAAATAACGGCTGAGCTTGCCCGGAGGTGTATCAAAAGTGTGCGCGATTGTGAAAAGCCAAAAACTGGAATTGTCATCCTATAACATCTTGGCTGATAATCAGCGGATTGCAGTTTCCATACTCCGCCAGCCCCCTCAGGGGGAGCTGACTTTTGATGCGCCTTTGTTTCTGGCAGTTGGCGACATACTCCGGGCCACCACCGTCGAGTGACTTGCTCCCGCTTTTTGACGCTACCTGTAATCAACCAATTAAAACGTCTTAACAATCAAAAAGATGATAATGAATTTGTTATCCTTGGTTTGTTATGAAGTTGATTATAATTATATTAAAGCATTGCTTTTGAAGCGTTGATTTAGGTTTTTCCGTCTTAAAGCAAAGCTCCATGTTTGCAAATGCAAATAGGTGGGCGGTCGTTAGGCGGTCAGAAAATGGAGAGCCTATCATTTCGTACCTCGTAGCGTAGTGGCCTTTTCTTTTTGTCCTCAACCACGTTTTTCATGCCGCGTAGATGCTTTTTGATTCTAGCGTCGGACCAATCCAGCTGGAGCTTTTCTTTGATTTCTTGGCTCGTTAACGAGGTACTGGACAGCAACTTCATGATGCGGTCGTCCAGTTCTTTTGCGGCTTAATCGGTTGTTAGGTTAACTTAATGGAAGATGGCTTCGTCGAAGGCAACACCCGAGCAGTAGTTCTAGCCCTTGTTCGGTAACTGCCAACACGCCTTTATCAGCTCTACTCGATAGCTCTTGTCCTTGTCCTTAATTGTTGTTGTTTATTGTCTTTAATTGTTTGATTATTAGCTTTGTGTTGCCAAAGTTGTTGGAGTGTTGTTATAGTTGTTTGAATCGATTCTCGCTGGCCAGTTCTCCGAGCTGTTGGGCACAACTTCTCGGTAATTGCTCTGGCAATCCATCAGTAGGCCAAAAGCTCGTCGTAGGCGCGTGTTTCCCTGAAGGTGATCACGAAGTCGCACTTTGACAGGGTTTTCTTATTCACGACCGATGTCTGTGGGAAGCCCTTGGTGAGCTCGGGTCGCAGCCAGGTGTTGTTCCACAGCGGGGCGGTGTTGTCGCCCATCACCACGCGGCACAGGCGTGCGTCGTAGGGGCAGCGGCCGGCTTGCTTGTCGCGGCGGTAGGTGATGTTCTGCAGCCACAGCTGCAGATACACGTTGTTGTGCAGCTTTCGCAGCCGGGCGCACATCTTGTCGACGATGTCCCACCGCTCGGCATTGTTGTCGATGCTGGCGATCATGCGGCTGGCGATGCGCAGCGCATAGTGCGCCACGTTGATGTTCTCGATGGCGATCTGCACGCATATGGCGCTCATCGCGCGGATGTTTTCGAGGATTATCCCTGGGGCCTCCACCATGCACTCGTCGAACACGTTGCCTGTGTCGTTTTTCAACAGAATCTTCTTGGGGCGTGGTTCGAGCTGCTCCTTCACGCGGTTGTCGAATTCCGACAGCATCCTGCGCATCTTGCCGGAGTCGGGGTAATCGCGACCGAACAGCAGGATGTAGAGCAGGTGCTTTTGCAGGCCGTCGAAGTCGCAGCCCTTTTTGTTCACGATGGGCGTGTTGTAGATATAGGCCAGCTTGTCAGGCTTGATGGAGTCGGTGACGATGGAGTGGCTGATTTTTGTCTTGCCGCTGTTCATCCTGAAGTTGAGCGATTCCAGCACCTGTTGCAGGATGTAGGACATGCGCTCGAGGGTGTCGCGGTCATCGCAGAAGATGCGGTAGTCGTCGCGGTAGCGCAACACCTCGTAGCCCTCGGTGATGCCCTCGTGCTCCAGTGCCTCGTGCAGCAGCAGGTCGGCGTAGCCTAGCACAATCTCGCCCGTGAGGTCGAACAGCGTGCTGCCCTGCGGGATGCCGATGTTGCGCCCCTGTTGTAGGGCGCGCAGCAGGGCGATGATGGCGTCGGCCAGCGCGTGGTTGGTGTCGGTGACCACGGCCGTGCCGCGACGCGACAAGGCCCAGTCGATGGTCTGCGGGTTCACCGTGCCGTAGCAGTTGGTGATGTCGGTGATGAACATGTAGCGGTATTCCATCGACAGCTCGATGGAACGCTGCTCCAGCTGGTTCCACCAGTTCAGGATGGTGGTGGCCTTGTGGAACTGCTCGCGCGGCGCGGGGATCACCGGCAGGGCGCACGAGGTGATGTGCGGTACGGTGAAGTCGGCGAAGCACTCCTTCACGGCTGTCCAGTGCGGCTCGTGGCACAGCTCGCGCGCCAGCAGATAATAAAGGTAGGGGTTGCACAGCACTAGCGGACGCACGGCATAGCGGCCGTCCTTGTTGAGCAGGATGTCGAAGTTCACGTCGGGCTGCGCGGCGGCGTCGCCACGCACGCAGTCGGCCCACGGGCGGTCGCCCACGCGCTGGCGGACAAAAGACAGCACCTTGTCGAAGTCGAAATATTCAGGCAACTCAAAGCCGTGATACTGCTCCGAGGTCATCAAGAAGTCAAGAGCCTCCTTGCCGCTCAGCGACAAAATGTTCTTAGCGTTTTCCTTCATGGTCAAAACAGAGTTTGGATTATCGTGTGATGTGGTATGACTGATTTGAATGTGCAAAATTACGAAAAAATTCGAAATACTGAAGCCGTTTGGTCTGGAAAAATGAGTTGTTGCCTTGTTTTTTCTTGATTTGATGGCTGATTGTTTGCCACGGTCAAGAAAATGCGCTAAATTTGCGTGTCAATTCCGAATTGTTCCGTACCTAATTAAAAATGTGTAATTGTGTGGCAGAGTTGAGTAACGAAAGGAATCAGAAATGATTTTAGGGCGAAAAAGCATGGTCCACATATCGCATTATTAGCCATATTGAAAAGATCTAGCTTCTTTAAAAGAATTATTCTCAATCATCTCATCCTCTCATGCCACCGAAGATAATTAAGCTCACGCCGAGCCAGACGCGGGTGCTGGGCGACATCATGAACTTCATCGACAACCCCCGGCAGCGCGTGTTCATCCTCAAGGGCTACGCCGGCACAGGCAAGACCACGCTGCTGCGCTTCCTCCTCGCCGAGCTGCGCAAGAGCGGACGGCTGTTCTCGCTCATGGCCCCCACAGGACGGGCCGCCAAGGTGATGAGCAACCTGGCCGGCGACGGAAAGAACGCCGTCAAAGCACGCATCATCCATTCCACCATCTACACCTTCGAAGGACTCAATCAGGACCTCACCGAGCGCGAAGTTACCAGCATCGACGAGACAGGGCAGATGTTCCTCACCTTCGAACCCGTGAACCCGAACAACCATGAAACGGCCATGGTCTATATTATCGACGAGGCATCGATGGTGAGCGACTTCGAGAGCAAGGACGTTACACAGGCACGGTTCGGCTCGGGACAACTGCTCACCGATTTGCTGAATTTCGACAATAACAAGGACTCCAAGTACATCATGGTGGGCGACCCGTGCCAGCTGCCGCCCGTGGAGCAATATTTCTCACCGGCTCTGATGGAGGACTACATCACCGGCCATTTCGGCTATGGCGTGGCCACCGCACAGCTCACCGAGATCATGCGACAGAAAGGCGACAGCTCCATCGTCACCGCCAGCAAGGCCGTCCGGTCGTTGTGGAGCAACGCACCAGGAAGCATTAGCGTCTATGGCAGCTCAAAGGTGTGGGGCAAACTGCCGCTTCGCAACTACGGCGACATTGAGTTCCACCATGATGTGAACGACCTGGTGGAGCTTTACGTCAAGGCCGTGAAGGGTGGGGGATATGAGCAGGCGGTGTTCATCAGCCGTTCCAACAGCCGCTGTAGCCAATTCTCCATGCTCATCCGCTCGCGGTTGGGCATTGCCTCGCCTCGCGTGGCCGTGGGCGACCTACTCATGGTCACGCAAAACAACCTGCTCGTGCCGCTCGTCAACGGCGACATGGTCGAGGTCACCGAGGTTACCGACCAAGTCACACAGCGCACCGGACTCAACTTCAGGCTCGTTACCGTCAAGGAACTGTTCTCAGGCACACTCTACAAAACCTGGCTCCTCGAGGACATCCTCTACCAGAACCGTCCCAACCTCGACAAGAAACAGCAAACCGACCTGCTCATCGACTTCGTGAACCGCATGAAAGCCTTGGGCATCAAGCAGAAGTCGGCGGTGTTCAACAGCCGCATGCTCACCGACATCTACCTCAACGCCCTGCGCTGCACATGGGGTTATGCTGTCACCTGCCACAAGGCGCAGGGCGGCGAGTGGGACACCGTGCTGCTCGACATGCCCCGCAACATCACCCTCAACCCCGTCAAGGAGAGCTACCAGTGGGTCTATACCGCGATGACACGCGCCACCAAGACACTCCACCTCGTCGATGACTTTTTCTACTGCTGAGGGTCGCCGCAAGCAGAGCTGCACCGCACCATAGGAGCCTCCCCAAGCCTCTCCGGAGGGGCTGAGCGGCGTGGGGATAGCGGTCTCACACACCGACGGGACTCGTAGAGGGTCAACAAGCGCACAATTCGCTCATTGTCAAAGCTATGCTACCCGCGAAACTTGAATTGTTGAATGCCGAATCATGTAGAGCCGCACCCTGGTGCGGCTGAAGGCCGAGTCAATCCCGAACTCCCTCTGAATGCCGAGACAAAATGCCGCGCTCCTCGGATGCCGAGGGACGTGCCTATATGTCAATCAAACCAAAATCCTGAAACTCTCGGAACATATTGAACCATGTAACTTTTGGAACGGTCACCACACATAATGTGATTGCGCTTTGCGGAAATGGTGCATCTTTCGATAATCCCGCATTGTGCACATGTAGCCCGTAGCTTTGTCTAAATTCATCGCGTTTTGCATTTTTCGGGCCGAAATGTTGCCTATGACGTGGATTTTGACGAATTTTGCAGAAAATTTTGCTGAACATGAATGCAATGAAGAGAATGATTGTTGCTGCTGTGGCGGCTGTGGCGGCTGTGGCGGCTGTGTTGCCGCTGTGTGCCGCCGAGTCGTTGGAAACGGTGTGCTCGTGGGGTCTGCCAGTGTTGTGCGTCGAGACGGTGAACCACGAGGAGCCGCGGTGCGACTATGTGGGGCCGCCCGAGGGATGCATCGGTGCCACCACCCGCAACGCCACCAAGGTGCCGGCACGGCTCACCATGCACGCCCCCGGCAGCGGCGAGCTGCTCTACGACAGCGGTGACTATGTGGCCGACACCGCCGGCATCACCATCAACATTCGCGGCAACACCAGCGCGTTCGTGCCCAAGAAGCCGTTCAAAATCAAGCTGCAGCACAAGGCCGACCTGCTGCTGCGCGGCGACGAAGACCGCTACAAGGACAAGAACTGGCTCCTGCTCTACGACGACGAGCTCAAGTCGCTGCTGGGCTTCACCGTGAGCGAGGTGGTGGGCATGAAGTGGACGCCGGCGTTCACCTATGTGAACCTGATGGTGAACGGCAACTACCGCGGCATCTACATGCTCGTGGAGCAGGTGAAGCGCAACCGCAGCTGCCGCCTCGACTGCGAGAAGAACGGCTTCGTCGTGGAGCTGGACCCTTACTGGTGGAACGAGGAGCTGAGCGTCAAGTCGCTGGCCTTCAGCTCGGTATATCGCTACACGTTCAAGTATCCCGAGTGGGACGAGGTCACCGATGCGCAGCTGGCCTATGTCACCCAGACGATGAACGCCTTCGACAAGTCGATTGCCAAGGGCACCTATCCAGAGCACATCGATGTGGGCTCGCTGGCGCTGTGGCTCGTGGCGCACGAAATCCTCGGCACCTGGGATAGCGGCGGGGCGAACAAGTATTTCCTCAAATACGACGACAGCGACACCACGCTGCTCGAGATGCCCGTGCTGTGGGATTTCGACTCGTCGATGCAGATGGAGGGTGACTGGAGCCGGCTCCACAGCGACATCTACAGGAAGTTTTTCTCCAACACCAACAAGGAGTTCGTCAAGCAGTGGCAGCACTGCTGGCGCACGCTCTCGCCTTGGGTGGTCGACTCGCTCAAGGCCCGCTACGCACGCTTTGCCGAGAGCCCTCAGGGCCACGGCATCGACATCTCGCGACCGCACGACAACGCACGGTGGACGGTGACCAACCCCACTGTGGGCGAGTGCCGACAGGTGGCCGAGGCATGGCTCACCGTACGCAAGCCCTGGCTCGACAAGCATGTGGAGGCTCTCTATAAAGACCCGTGCCTGCCCGCCGACATCAACGAGGACGGCTCCGTGGACGTGGACGACATAAACATCGTGATTAACATCATGCTCCATAAGCACCCCGACATCTACCGCGCTGATGTGAACTGCGACATGCGCATCGACATCGACGACCTCAACGCCGTGGTCAACGCCATCTTTGGCGGGTAGTTTCCTGCTCCCTCTAGATTCCCTAGAAGCCCTAGATTCCCTATGATATTCAACGAAATCAACGAGTTGCGCAAGGCTGGCGAGTTGCAGCGTGCGCGTGAAATGGCGGTTGCCGAGCTGGAGCGGCATCCCGGCGATGTGTGGGCCTCGAAGGCCTTGTTCTGGGTGCTGCGCGACATGGCCGTGCAGGCCGCCGACTGCGGCAACGAAGCCCTGGCCACCCAACTGGCCGACCAGATGGCTGTGCTGCTGCAGCAGTTCAGCGACCCCGACGGCATTGCCGCCAAGGCCCTGAACGCTTTGCGCGAGCATAAAGGCTGGGAAATCTACCACCAGCTCAAGGACGGCATGGGGCAGATGCCGTTGCACGACGTGCGCCAGGTGCTGTTCAACTACTTGCAGCTGCCTGTGGCGCGGCCGTCGATGCTTCACTCCATGATCATGGGCATGGCGGTGCAGGCCGCCAAGCTGCACGAGGAGTTCAACTTTGCCGAGTTCATGACACGCTGGGGAACCGACTGCTTCACCGAGGCCGACTGGGAGCGCCGCCGTGGCGACAAGGTCACCTTCCCCTCGCTGGTGGAGCGGGTCGTGACGCGCTACATCGCCGCCGCGCGCCGCCATCATGTGGCGTGGAGTGCACCGTTCATGGCGCTGCTCGAGCAGGCCGTTGAGCGTTTCCCCGACAAGGACCAGCTGCGGCGACACTATGCGCAGGCCCTGCACCAGCAGGGACGCACCCAGGAGGCGATGGACATCTACCGCCGCCTGCTGCTCACGCTCGACACCTTCTATGCTTGGCACGAGTTGGCGCATCTCACCGCCGACCCGGCCCTGCACCGTGCCGCGCTGTGCCGCGCCGTGTTGGCCCCGGGCACCGACGATTTCAAGGTGAACCTGCACTTGGAGCTGGGCATCTTGCTTGCCGAGCAGGGCCGTGCCGCCGAGGCCCTCGCGCTGCTCAACGCCTTCCGTCAGGCACGTGCGGACAAGCCGCTGCACGAACTGCCTGGCGACTGGTTCATCGCCACCAACCGCATCCCCGATGGCACACAACCCGCCGCCAACCTGCGCACGGCGTTGCAGCCGCTGGCCGAGCCGGCCGACGAGTGGCTCTATGCCGCCGTGCAGCCCGTGCCGGCACTGGTGGCAGGGCGTTACACCAACAAGCATGGCAAGCCCACGGTGAGCCTTGTGGTGCCCGATGGCAGCCGATTGAGCGTGCCTGCCCGCCGCGTGCCGCGTGAGGCCCAGCACCTACTGGTGCGCCTCGCCGAGGTGGAGGGACGGAAAAAGGTGGTGAACTTGGCCTTGGCAACGCCCGAGCAGGTCACTCCGGCATTTGCCGACATGGCTGTCACCGGCCCCGCACGGCTGCGCACCAATGCCAAGGGGCAACCCTTTGCCTTTGTGCAGGATGTGTATGTGTCAGCCGAGATGCTCCAGGGCGTGACCGACGGCCAGCAGCTCGCCGTAGTTGCCGAGACCACCGCCGAGGGCCGCCGCCGTGCCATCGCCCGCTTGTGAGGCTTTCCTGATTATATAGTCTCACTATTTCACTGGTTTCTAAATATCCCCGCCGGTGTAGAGCTGGTGGTACTTGCCTTTCAGTGCAAGCAGCTCGTCGTGTGTGCCTCGCTCGATGATGCGTCCGCGCTCAAGCACGATGATGCAGTCGGCGTTGCGCACGGTGCTCAGGCGGTGGGCAATCACAAAGGTGGTGCGCCCGTGCATGAGCGAGTCCATGCCGCGCTGCACCAGCCGCTCGGTGTGGGTGTCGATGCTCGAGGTGGCCTCGTCGAGGATCAGCACGGGTGGGTCGGCCACGGCGGCACGGGCGATGGCCAGCAGCTGCCGCTCGCCCTGGCTCAGGTTGCCGCCGTCGCCGGTGAGCACCGTGCGGTAGCCGTCGCTCAGGCGGCGGATGAAGTCGTCGGCACCCACCAGCTTCGCGGCCTCGATGCAGTCCTGGTCGGTGGCCTCGAGGCGGCCATAGCGAATGTTGTCGAGCACCGTACCCGTGAACAGGTGGGTCTCTTGCAGCACCATGCCCAAGGCGTGGCGCAGGTGGGGCTTGCCAATGTCGCGCACGTTGATGCCGTCGATGGTGATGGTGCCGTCCTGGATCTCGTAGAATCGGTTGATGAGGTTGGTGATGGTGGTCTTGCCCGCACCGGTGCCGCCCACAAAGGCAATCTTCTGGTCGGGCATGGCGTTGAGGACGATGTCGAAGAGCACCTGCTTGTCGGGTGTGTAGCCAAAGTCCACCATGTCCATCTGCACGCCGCCTTCCACTTTCACAAACTGCGGCTTATTGGCTGTGGGCACCTTCCACGCCCACTGCCCTGTGCGCACGGGCACGGGCATGAGCGTGCCGTCGGAGGTCTCCATGGCGTTGACCAGCGTCACTTGACCGTCATCGCCCTCGGGCACCTCGTCGAGTAGGCGGAACACGCGCTCGGTGCCCACGCTGGCGTTGAGCACACTGTTGATTTGCTGGCTCACGTTGGCGATGGGGCGGGCAAAGCTCTTGTTGAGCGTGAGAAACGCCACCAGTGTGCCCAAGCTCAGGTCCACATGGCCGGCGATGATGAGCGTGGCGCCCACCACGCCGATGAGCACATAGCTCAGATGCCCCAGGTTGCCGTTCACGGGCATCACGATGTTGGCGATGCGGTTGGCCTCGCAGGTGCTGTGGCGCAGCTCCTCGTTGATGCGCTCAAACTGTTCGATGGCCTGTTGCTCGTGGTTGAAGATTTTCACCACGCGCTGCCCGGTCATCATCTCCTCGATAAACCCGTTCACGTCGGCCAGCCGCTGCTGCTGCACCTTGAAGTGCCGCCGCGAGCGTTTGCCCAGCCAGGTGGTGGCGAAAGCCATCACCAGGGCCATCACCAGGCTCACGATGGTGAGTGGAATGCTCAGCACCACCATGCTCGCAAGCGTGATGGCGATGGTGATGATCGAGTTCAGCGCCTGCGGCAGGCTCTGGCTGATCATCTGGCGCAGCGTGTCCACATCGTTGGTGTAGGCCGACATCACCTCGCCGTGGGAGTGGGTGTCGAAGTAGGCGATGGGCAGCCGCTCCATGTGGCTGAACATGTCGCGCCTAAGCCTCAGCATCGTGCCCTGGGTCACGCCAATCATCAGCCAGCTGTGCAGGTAGGAGCACGCGGCGCCCACGAGCAGCACGATGCCCAGAATGGTGAGCGTGCGCGCCAGCGGGCCGTAGTCGGGCGTCGCCTGGTGGGTGAGCGGCACGATGTAGTCGTCGATGAGCGTGCGGGTGAACAGCGTGGAGGCCAACGTGGTGGCGGCGGTGATTACGATGCACACCGCCACAACGAGCAGCGAGAACTTGTAGTTGCGCATCACGATGCGCATGAGGCGTATCAGGATGTCGCGCCGGCTGCCTGTGGGCTCGCCGGCATAGGTGTTGCGGCCGCCGGGGCCGCCGGGGGTGAAGTTGGGTTGTCTCATCGTGTGGCCTCCTTTCCGCCTTGAGGTGCGTCGAAGTCGCCGCCGTCCTCATCTTGTATGGCACAAATTTCTTGGTAAATCTTGTTGGTTCGCAACAGGTTGTCGTGGGTGTCGCATCCGCTTATGCGTCCGCCGTCGAGCACGAGAATGCGGTCGCAGTCGCGCAGGCTTGAGATGCGCTGTGCGATGATGATGCGTGTCATGGCCGGCACGTCGCGGCGCAGCGCTTCGCGTATGGCGGCGTCGGTGGCGTTGTCGCAGGCACTGGTGCTGTCGTCGAGCACGAGCACCTTCGGGTGCTTGAGCAGTGCGCGGGCAATGCACAGTCGCTGCCGCTGGCCGCCGCTCACGTTGGTGCCGCCCTGCTCGATGTGGGTGTCGTAGCCCTGGGGCATCTGCATCACAAAGTCGTCGGCCTGGGCGATGCGGCAGGCGGAGCGGCACTCGTCGAGGGTGGCCTCGGGGTTGCCCCAACGCAGGTTGTCGATGATGGTGCCGCTGAAGAGCA
>JAFYCU010000243.1 GCA_017545095.1 Muribaculaceae bacterium
GTCACCGACGGCAACCAGGTCGAGATTGGCGGCGACGACAAGTACGTGTCATTGTGCCGGCGCTGCTGGCGCAACCGACGCATCGAGAGCATCAGCCGCAACACCATCAAATTCGACTGAAGGAACACCTATTCGACAGGCAGTGGGGGCGGCACGGGGCGATGGCTGCGCTGCCACCAGGCTGCGGCGGCCCACAGCGCACCGATGCCGGCCAGCAGGCCGATGCCCAGCCAGGGACGCAAAAAGAGGAACGTGGCGGCAATCACCAGCACGGCCAGCACGGTGCCGGCCACCCACGCCACGGCGGCTATGCCCCACGTCACAGCCACGCCAATGATGGGGATCTTCTTCAGGAATCCCAGCAGCATGCGCATCAGTTGCTTGAGTCCGCCCACAATCATCAGCCAACCAATCACGCGCAGTGTCCACACGAGTGTGTTGAATCCCCACTGCTCGAAGCCTATGGCCTCGTCGGGGTCGAAACGCCGCTGGCTGAACCGGGCAAAGGTGAGCCAATAGTGGTCGCTGGCCTGGAAAGGCTTCAGTTGGTGCCCCTGTGGCTGTGCCAGCACCCAGGCATGGCAGGGACGGCGGTAACGGAAAATCACGCGCACGTCGCCCACATGGCCGGCGTTGGGGTCGTGCTCGATGTCGAGGTCGGGGAGCGAGCCGTAGTAAAGCGTGTCGCCGCGCACATAGAGCGGCACCGACCCATCGCGGGTGGTGCTGTCGGCCGCCGAGAGGAATACCTTGCTCGCGGGGTCGAGGGCGTGGACACCCGGCTCCGACTCGGGGATGCTGTCAATCAGGTCGTGGCACAGCTCATAAGGCCCTAAACGGGTGTGGGGCGAATAGCACTTCTCGCTGGCGATGCGGGTGAGCGGTGCGTTGCTGAGTTGGCGGCCCTCACGCGTGTTGAACGACTCGGTGTCGATGATTTTCTGGCTCCAGGCCGTGCTGTAGCGGTACCTGGTGCGATATTGCTTGTTGCCTTCGCTGTCGTGGTAGGGCTCTCGTTCCTGGGTCTCAATCCACTGGTAATACTCCACGTCGCGCTGCACGGCGGCAAACGCGCCACCGGCACCATACAAGGGGTCGAAAACCGGTTCCCCGCATTGTACCTGGGCATCGTAAAACACCAGTCGGCCCTCGTTGGCGGGGTCGATGTTTAGGGTGTCGCTCAGTGGTGTCAACGCTTTGGCGGCCTCGCTGAGCAGCCGCGTGGCGTGCACATAGTGATTCTCGTTCCACACCAGCAGTGCCACACCAGCCAGCAGCAACGGCAGACCTACCACCTTGTTCACCCAGCTACTCATGATGCCTTGTGTTTTGGGCTGCTCAATCGTTCATTATCTGGTAGTTAGATGTCGGGGAACTTGATGGCTGCCACTTCCATCATCCGCCGCACGTCGAAGTAGAAGCCCTGTGTGCTCTTGCCCTCCTTGGGCTGCACGGCCACATATTCAATGCCGTTGCCCTCGTCGCGGTGGTCGATGGCCACATACCCCAGGAAGTTGACGATGTTATACTCGTGCTCGGGGGCAATCACCACCCACGGCTCCTCTTTGGTGCCCTTGCCGCTCGACATGATGGCGGCCACCAAGCGGTTGAGGCGGAACTGGCGGATGGCCACACGCGCGTGTTTCTTCTTCTCCTTGAGCACAAAGATGAAGAACTGCATCTGGTTCATGTCGAAGATGTTGTCCTTCAGGGCCAACGTGGCATACTTGTCGATGCTGTCGCATTCGGCGCGGGTGTGGGGCTGCTTGTAGTAGAGCTGCTCCACCTTGGTGGTGTACACGCTCTCGCGAAAGGGGTTGTAGTCTTCCTGGAAGGTGTAGCCGTAGTAAAGGTTGCGGTAGGCCTCCACGGTCATCGTGGTGTCGTTGCTGTTGAACGATTGTAGCAGCTTGGGGTAGTAGTAGATGGAGTTGGGGTTCTCAATCACCTCTTTCACATGGTTGAAGTCCACCTTGCGCGAGGTGGGCTTGTGGTCGTCGGCGCCAGCGCACAGGGCGATGGTGGCCATCAGGGTGAGTATGAAGAATATACGTTTCATTTCAGTCGGTTTTTATAATAAGAATCCTTCCACGGCAATACCCACGATGGCAGTGGCAATCACCACCGGCAGGCACTTGGCGGCATAGTAGTGCAGCATGGTTTTGCCTCCGCCCTTGGCCAGCCACTGGCCGTGCGGGGTGCGGCTGTAGGCCATCTGGCCCACAAAGGCCCCCAGAACGATGCCCAGCACCATGATGCGCGGGTCCACCACCATGCCCAGCAGCGCGCCGGCGATGGCCGACGAGGCCACATAGATGTTGCTCGAGCGGTGACCGTCGATCTCGCCCGGCGGTTGCATATACACCAGTGCGGCGACAATCGCCGTGGCGGCGCCCCAAAACAGCAACCACCCGCTGTTCGCCTCGATGAAGTAGCTCCAGTGCAGCATGAGCAGGCCGCAATAGGCCGGCAAGGCAGCTGCCACACGGCGGCGCGGCACAAAAAGCAGGGCCACGGCAAGGCACAGGCACAGCACACCCAGAACAAGCAGGATATATTGCAAAATCATTGGCGCTATAATTGGGTTACGCTTTATTTAACTCATCCATGCCCCCCTTTATTGTGAATGCCCGGCAATATTAAGGATAATTAAGGTAGCAGCGGCCACCGAGTGCAAAGCATTATTCTTTCACCTCGTTGGGGTAGCTGATGCGGGTGTGGTAGAAGGCGCACAGTCGGTCGGTGAAGACTTTCTTCACGGTTTCCACGTCGCGGAAGCTGATGGGTGCGTCGCGCAGCAGGCCGTCGGTAACCTGTGTGTTGATGATGCGTTCGACCAGGGTCGAGATTGACTCCACGCTGTAGGTCTGCAGGCTCTTGGCGGCGGCCTCGCAGGCATCGGCCATCATCAGGATGGCGGCTTCCTTGGTCTGCGGGTTGGGACCGGGGTAGGTGAACGGCTCGGCGTCGACGGCGGTGCCGTCGGGGGCGGCTTGGCATGCCTTGTTGTAGAAATATTTCGTGCGTCCTGTGCCGTGGTGCTGGGCAATCATGTCGCACACCACCTGGGGCAGGCGTGCGCGCTCGGCGCGGCGCAGGCCGCCGGTCACATGCTCGATGATGATGCGCGCACTTTGCTCCGGTGCCAGCGCGTCGTGGGGGTTCACACCGCTCTGGTTCTTGGTAAAGAACGCGGGATTGTCCATCTTGCCGATGTCGTGGTAGAGGGCTCCGGCGCGCACGAGCTGCGGGTGGGCATCCACCTTGATGGCGGCCTCCTGCGCGATGTTGGCCACCTGAAGCACGTGCTGGAACGTGCCGGGGCACGTCTCGGCAAGCTCGCGCAGCGTGCGGTTGTTGATGTCGCACAGCTCCACCAGGGTCACCGTGCTGGTGAAACCGAAAATCTTCTCCACGATGAAGATGACAAAGTAGGCAAACGAGAGCATCACGCAGTTGGTGCCGAAGAGCATGGCCATGTGCCAGTCGGTGAAAATGGTCATCAGCGAGCGGCCTTCGGCCACCTCGAGGGCGGTGTAGCCCACATAGTAGGTGATAAAGATGAACAGCGAGCACTGCACCAGCTGCGACCGGCGGGTGAGCTCTTTCATCAGCACTGTGGCAATGCCACCGGCCAGAAATTGCAGCACGATGAAGTCCGACGGGTCGGTCATCGCCAGCGAACACACCAGCACCACAATCATGTGCACAAAGAATGCCGTGCGCGAGTCCATGAACGCCGACACGATGATGGGCACCATCGCAAACGGAATCACGTACAGCAGCACAGGTCGCCACTGCACAATCAATATCACGGCTACCGAGAACAGCGTGATGAGCGAGATCAGAAACACCATCTTCTTCATGTGGTGGTAGATACGCGGCCTGATTTGGCGCATGAACATGAAGAAGGCTGCCAGCAGGATGGCCACCAGGGCTATGGTCGCCATCTTGGTCGACCACGGGTTTTTGTCGGCGTTGGGGTCGCTGTTGCGCTGGTCCAGCTTTTCGAAGTAGGCCTTGATGTAGGCTTCCTCTTTCTCGGTCACCGTTTGCCCGGCCTCGACAATGACCTCGTTGACGGTGAACGCCTCGCGAGGCATGGCGCTCTCAATCTCGTTTTTGAGAAAATCCTCGTCTTTTTCCTTGTAGTAGATGATGTTGGGGCGCAGGTAGCCGTTGATGCGCAGGTCTTGCAGCACATGGTCCTCGCCAATGGGCTTGAGCAGCGAGTCGAGGTGCTGATACACGGTGAGGCTCGAGCGCATGTGGGTGGTGGAGTCGCGCTTGATTTCGGGACTCGACACCTTGTGCATCACCACTTGTGGCAGCTGGCCTGCCTTGATGCGGGTGTAGTTGTCGTTGTCCACAATGCCGGTCTCGAAGGCTGCCATCACGTTGCGGTAGATGATGTCGCGTGTGGTCTTGCTCACCTCGGGGTGCTGCGCGAGGGTGTGGTCGAGCGAGTCGATCATTGTGCTGGCCAGGGTGTTGTCGCGCCTGAACACGGGCACATGGTTGGCCCTGACGCTGTCTTCGATGCTTTGCTCGGTGGCCGCGTCAATGGGCTTGAGCACATCGTTGATGTTGGCATACAGGGTGGGGTGCCGCCAGGGGTGTCCCAGCGTGTAGGAGCGTTCGCTTTTGGGTGCTTCGCGGCGTATGAGGGTGACGGAAATCACGGCCACTGCGGCAACGAGCAGCAGCACAATCATGATGGTGTGGCGATGGGTGAGGTCTTGGGGTTTCATCGTTGTGGGGCTGGATTGGATTCGGTCAGTTGATGCGCGTGGCGGCACTCACGCCTTTCACTTTCTTCAGGCGCTTGCACAGGTTGGTGATCACGCTGGTGTCCTCGATGAGCACGTCCAGGTCGCACTTAAACACGCCTTGGTTGGCGTTGATGTTCAGGCTGCGCATATAGATGGCCATGTTGGTGGAGATGATGTAGATGATCTCTTGCAGAATGCCCATTCGATCGATGCCCTCCACATGGAGCGAGGCGGGGAATTTGCGTCCTGTGCTGGCCCAGCGGGTCTGCACCAGTCGTCCGCCGCGTCCGGCCTTGAGCAGCATGGCTGTGGGGCATTCCAGCTTGTGCACCACCACCTGGCCGTTGTCGTCGATGCATCCCACCACGTCATCGCCGGGAATGGGGCGGCAGCAGGGCGCAATCTGGTAGTTGCTCACACCGCCATCGGTGCGCAGCTCATACACTTCGCGGGTGTTCACTTCGGGCTTCTCGGTGGTTTCGGGTTGCTTGTTGCGGGTGCCACCGAAGGGGTTACGCCACAGGCGGTCGAAGAGTCCACCGCCTTGCTGCGGCTTCACCTTGCGCAGCAGCTGGTCGCTCACCGCAATCTCGCCGTTGCCAATCATGAAGAACAGCTCGTCTTTGCTGGCGGCGTGCTCGTTGTTGATGATGCGCATCAGGGTGTCGCTGGTCATCTCCACACCGTTGGCCATGAGCCAGTTGCGCAACTTGTTCTCGCCTTGGTTGATGATTTCGCGCCGCTGGTGTCGCAGGGCGGCGCGCAGGCGGGTCTTGCCGCGCGCGGTGACCAGGAATTGCTCCCACTCGGCTTGCGGGGTCTGGCTGTGCGAGGTGAGCACCTCCACTTGGTCGCCGTTGTTGAGTCGTTGCGACAGCGGCACCAACTTGTGGTTCACCTTGCCGGCAATGCAGTGCGTGCCAATCTCGCTGTGCAGGTTGAAGGCCATGTCGAGCACGGTGGCGTCTTTGGGCAGCCGCAGCAGGTCGCCCTTGGGGGTGAACACCTGGATTTCGCTGGCAAACAGGTTGAGCTTGATGGTGTCGAGGAAGTCGAGCGCGTTGGGCTCAGGGTTCTTGAGGATGTCCTGCACGGTTTGCAGCCAGGCGGTTAGCGCAGTGTCTTCCACCTCGGTGCCGATTTTATATTTCCAGTGTGCGGCCAGTCCGTGCTCGTCCACGTCGTCCATGCGCTGGCTGCGGATTTGCACCTCCACCCAGTTGCCGTCGGGACCCATCACCGTCACGTGCAGCGCACGGTAGCCGTTGGCCTTGGGGTTCACCACCCAGTCGCGCAGGCGGCCGGTGTGGAACTTGTTGGGATAGGCGGCGGCGATGGCGTTGTAGATGTCCCAGCACATGCCGGCCTCGCGGCTGTCGTCGGTGCACTCAAAAACGATGCGGGCGGCATACAGGTCGTAGACCTCCTCAAAGGGCACGTGCTTGCGCTCCATCTTCTTCCATATCGAGTAGCACGACTTCACGCGGGCCTTGAACTCGTAGTGCATCCCCATCTGATCGAGTCGCTCGCGGATGGGGGCGGCGAAACGGTTGAACACCTGGTTGCGCTGGTCGGCGGTGGTGGCGATTTTCTCCTCGATTTGGCGATAAATCTCGGGATGTTCGTATTTGAAGCTCAGGTCTTCCAGCTCGGTTTTGATGGCAAACAGACCCAGGCGGTGAGCCAGCGGAGCGTAGAGGTAGAGCGTCTCGCCGGCGATTTTGAACTGCTTTTGCGGCGGCATCGAGGCCAGCGTGCGCATGTTGTGCAGGCGGTCGGCCATCTTGATGAGCACCACGCGGATGTCGTCGCCCATGGTGAGCAGCAGCTTGCGCACGTTCTCGGCCTGCGTGCTGCTCATGTCGCCGAAGATGCCTCCCGAGATTTTTGTTAAGCCGTCGACGATGCGGGCAATCTTGCCGCCAAACTGTGCCTCGATATCCTCGACGGTGTAGTCGGTGTCCTCGACCACATCGTGCAGCAGGGCCGAGCAAATGCTCGTGGACCCCAGACCTATCTCCTGGCTCACGATGGTGGCCACGGCGATGGGGTGCATGATGTAGGGCTCGCCCGAACGACGGCGAACACCCTGGTGAGCCTGACGCGCAAAGGCGTAAGCGCGTTTGATAATCTCGGTCTTCTGGCGGTGGTTGCTGTGCACATAGCCATCAAGCAATGCCTCGAAAGCACTGCTGATCAGCTCGTCTTCTTGCTGTGGCGACAGCCTGTTGGTCTCGGTATTCATGGCGGTGCAACGACTTGATTGATGATTCAAAATGCGAAATTACTACTTTTTTGTGCATTGGCAAGCATTTGTGGCGAGATTTTATAAAACCCCCATTTATCCTCTAAATGTTCACTCCTGCATGAGCCAGTCGTCGATGGTGCGGATGTCGGGGTTGATGTTGATGGCCAGCTGGCGCACGGGGCGGCCGTCGTGGCGGTACTTGGCGGCGTAGTCCTTACGGCGCAACTGTTCCATGGCCTCGGCGGCGGTGTGCCCCAGCTTGAGCTCGATCACATAAATCTCGCGGGGCATACGCAGCACGATGTCGATGCGTCCGTCGCTAGTGCGGTCCTCGGCGCTCACGTCGGCGCCCTGCGCCACCAGCATGGTGTAGAGCAGCGCCTGGTAGTGCTTCTCGGTGGGCGAGGAGATGTCGTAGGGGATGGAGCGGAAGAAGTCGGTTAGCACCGGCATGAACGCCGCCACATCGCCCGTGTCCATCAGGTCGAAATAGGCTTCGCGCATGAAACTCCGGCTCTGCAAGTCGGGGCCGGTGTAATACATGATATCCTTGCTCAGCCCCCGGCGCACCTCCTGATTGGGGATGCCCAGGTCGTACAGCTCCCGCTCGCGGTTGTAGCCCTTGATGGTGAGGTAGCCGCCCTGATAGAGCAGCGGCACCAGGCCCACCTCGCGCTCGGTGGGGCGGTTGAAATCGTCGCTGGCGGCCTTGACGCGCTCCATATCAGGCAGCTCCATGGCGTGCTTGCGCAGCAACTCAATCAGCCAGCTCGACATGCCGCTCTCAAACCAGTAGGAGTCCAGTTCCTTGTATTGGAACACTTTCATCAGGCTGAAAGGATTGTAGACATCGGCCGTCATCGCATGGCTGAAGTGGTAGCCGTCGTAGTTGCGGCGCAGCGTGTCGAGCATCTGCTCGGGCGTGCAGTGGTGGTACTCGGCCAGGGCTTCCACGCCGGGACGTATCTGCGTGGCAATCTCCTCGCCAGTGATGCCGCACAATGCCTCGTACTCGGGCGACATGCTGATGTTCATCAGGTTGTTCAGTTCGCTGAAGATGCTCAGCTGGGCAAACTTGGTAATACCCGAGAGCAACACGAAGCGCAGTCGCGCGGCCTGTGCCTTGAGCGGACTGTAGACACCGCGCATGATGCTGCGAATCTCTTGTAGGCGAGCTGTATCAGTCAAGCTGTCGAGCAATGGAGCGTCGTACTCATCGACGAGCACCACCACGCGCTGGCCAGTCTGTTCGTAGGCTATCTCGATGAGTCGGTTCAGGCGGGTGGCGTGGCTGTCAACATCGGCGGGAGTGATTCCGTATTGCCGCTCGTAAGCGGCCAGCATGCCGTCGAGCATCGACAGCAAGTTGGCCACAGTGGAAAACTTGTCGCGGCTCATGTCGAGTCGAAGCACGGGATGCGGTGTCCAGTCGCGCTCCAACTGCTCGATGGCCAGTCCCTGGAACAGCTCGCGGCGGCCCTGGAAATAGGCCTCGAGCGTGGACAGCAGCAGCGACTTGCCGAACCGGCGCGGGCGGTTCAGGAAATAGTAGTTGCCCCGCGTGACAAGGCGATGAATCAGCGCTGTCTTGTCGACGTAGAACCTCCCCATCTCTCGAAGTTTGGGAAAGTCCTGCTCGCCTACGGGATAGATTATTTCGTCCATGGTTTACTTGACACTTTGATTTAGGCTGCAAATATAGCGAATTGTTTTGACATGGCAGGTAAAATTCCCACAAAAATATGCGGCCACCAAGGCACAAAAGATGGGCAAACGCGGGAAAGTCAAACAACTGTAACAACAATCAGACAACATTGACAACGTGATTTTGGTATCAGAGCGGGGGCAACTTTCAATAGTTACCATGCAAAATCAAATTCGTTCCTCATTTGTTTTGCATTTCGCTCAACTTGCAGTAATGTTGCGCTAAAGCGCGAAATTACGCTGCACCTCGACAATGCAAAGAAAAACGAGATTTTTCTTTGCACTGCGCTCGGTTTGCAGTAATTTTGCAAGGATTATTCGATTGTTGAAAATATGAAAGAGCATTTTGACTTCGACCGCGTGATTGACCGTCGCGGCACGGGCACCTATAAGTATGGTGCCCTTGAGCAGAATTTTGGGCGTTCCGACTTGCTGCCCCTGTGGGTGGCCGATATGGACTTTGCCGTGTGTCCCGAGATTGTCGAGGCCATGCAGCACCGCGTGGCCGACCATCCGATTTTTGGCTACACCATGCCTCCCGACTCCTATTGGCAGTCGATCATCGACTGGCAACGCGAGCGCAACGGCTTCACGTTCACCCGCGACGAGGTGTGCTTCATTGGCGGCATCGTCACCGGGTTCGCCCTGGTGGTACAGCATTTCACGCAGCCGGGCGACAAGGTGGTGATCCAGCAAC
>JAFYCU010000244.1 GCA_017545095.1 Muribaculaceae bacterium
AACCCGGTGAAATCGATGGCGTGGGTGCTCGTGCTGTTGCTGCTGCCCGTTATCGGACTGATAGTTTATCTGGTGTTCGGCCGCAGCCTCAAGGGTACACGACTGATTTCGGGCTCTAGCCTGCGCGACCTGCGCCGCTTGTACGATTTCCCGCGTGTCGAGGGCCTTGAAGATGGCTTGAGCGACGATTCCCGCCAACTCATTTCGCTGGTGAACAAACTCTCGAGCGGACATCTGTTCGGCGGAAACGCTATTGACGTTTTCACCACGGGGCGCGAGAAATTCGAGGCGTTGAAACGTGATATCGAGGCGGCACGCGAGTATGTGCTCGTCCAGTATTTCATCATCGAGAACGACGAGGTGGGCAGTGAACTCATCAAGCTGCTCGAGCGCAAGGCCCGCGAGGGCGTGAAGGTGGCGGTGCTCTATGACTACGTCGGTTCCTACCATTTCTCGTCGCGTGTGCTGCGCGAGATGCGTGCTGCCGGCATCGATGTGCACCCGTTCCTTGAGGTGACGTTGGCCAATATGGCCTTCCGCATCAACTGGCGCAACCACCGCAAGCTCGTCGTCATCGATGGCGAGGTGGGCTATGTGGGCGGCATGAACATCGCCAACCGCTATGTGACGGGCGACAGCAAGGGCGCTGCCTGGCGTGACACCCACCTGCGTGTCAAGGGCATGGCAGTGGCAGTATTTCAATTATCGTTTGCCATCGACTGGAACTTCACCACGCGCGAGATGCTCAAGATCGAGCCCAAGCGCCACGACGTCGATTGTGGCGGATACATGATGCAGATGATGGCCAGCGGGCCGACGAGCCGTTGGCACAACATCTCGCTGGTCTTCCTCAGGGCCATCACGCTGGCCAAGCGCCAAGTTTATATCCAGACCCCTTATTTCCTGCCTAGTGATGCCTTGCTCAAGGCGCTGCAGAGCACCGCGCTGTCGGGCGTTGACGTGAAGCTGATGATACCCCGTCACCCCGACTCGACAATGTTGCGCCTGGCCACCGGCTCCTACATCAAGGAGTGCATCCTGTCGGGCATCAAGGTCTATTTCTATGAACCCGAGATGATGCATGCCAAGGTGCTCATCGTCGATGACGAGTTTGTCACGACGGGTTCCACCAACTTTGACTTCCGCAGCTTTGAGCACAACTTTGAGTTCAATGCGCTGATTTACGACAAGGAGTTCAACCGCAAGATGAAGGACATCTTTGAGGCCGACCTGGAACGCTGCACGCGCGTCAGCCTGGGCAAGTGGAAACAGCGCCCCGTGCTGCAAAAGGCGCTCGAGTCGGTCGTTCGTCTCATCAGCCCCATCCTGTAACCCCGTTCACATGATTACCCTCCCTAACGCAAAAATCAACCTGGGCTTGAACATCGTGGAGCGTCGTCCCGACGGATACCACAATATCGAGACCGTGTTTTATCCCATCCCGCTGAGCGACGTTCTCGAGATCGTTCCCGCCGCGGGTGAGACGTCGCTCACCTGCCACGGCAACCCCGTGGACTGCCCGCCCGAGAAGAACCTGGTGATGAAGGCCTATCGTCTCCTGGAGCAGCGATATGACCTGCCGCCGGTGGAAATACACCTGTACAAGCGCATCCCCGACGGCGCTGGCTTGGGTGGCGGCTCGAGTGATGCCGCCCACACGCTGGTGATGCTCAACCGCATGTTCAACCTGGCAATCGGCGAGAAAGAGCTGGCTGCGATGGCCGCCGGGCTGGGGGCCGATTGCGCTTTCTTTGTTTACAACCGCCCGATGCTGGCGACGGGAATCGGCGATGTGCTATCGCCGGTGGATGTGGACCTGTCGGGCAAGACCCTGCTGCTGGTCAAGCCCCCCGTGGGTGTGGACACCCGCACGGCCTACAGCCGCGTCACACCTCAACCCGCCTCGGTGTCCCTGACCGATGTGATTGCCGCTCCCGTGACGGCATGGGATGGCTTGCTGGTCAATGATTTTGAGCCCAGCGTTTTTGCCGCACTGCCCCAGTTGTGGCTCATCAAGGCGCGGTTGCTCGATGCGGGGGCGCAGTATGCCGCCATGTCGGGTTCCGGTTCCACGATTTTCGGCATTTTTGATAGTGACAAACTGGCAGAGGCCGCGGCTGACACTTTTGCCGATTGTGCCACCTTTGTCCTTACGCTTTAACTCGGGGAGGCTTTCCCTGCTGCGAGCCATAGGCACTTGTCGGCTTTTGCCCCGACGGGTGCCGTCTTGGAGTGGTTTTTGCAGGAAACAGTCTAGTAATAGAGAATTTTAACACAACAACGATATGTCAAAAAAGAACAAGAAGAATCAAAACGACGAGGCCGCTGCCGCTCAGCAGGAGGAACTCGTCAATAACGAAAAACTGAAGAATGAGCAGCAGGCCGCCAAGCAGGACGGTGAACAGGACGAAATGACTCCTGAGGCAAGGATTTCGGAACTTGAGGCTCAAGTCGAGCACGAGAAGAAGGAATACCTCTTCCTGATGGCGGAACTGGATAACTTCCGCAAACGCACGATCAAGGAGAAGGCCGACCTGATCAAGAACGGTGCCGAGGGTGCCCTGCGCGACCTCTTGCCCGTGGTGGATGACCTGGAGCGCGCGCTCGATGCCATCAACAAGGGCGGTGACCTCGACAGCCTCAAGGAAGGCGTCGGCTTGATCTACAACAAATTTGTGAAATACCTTGAGAGTCAGCATGTGAAACCCATCGACTCGACAGGCAAGGACTTTGACACCGACTTGCACGAGGCAGTGACGATGTTTCCCGCTCCCGACCCGTCGATGAAGGGCAAAGTCATCGACACGACCATCAAGGGATACATGATTAATGACAAGGTGCTGCGCCACGCCAAGGTCGTCGTCGGCAACTGATAAAATAACTACTAAAAACTAAGGACTTAAGACCAAAGGACTAGGAACTAAGGACTAGCAACTAAAAACTACAATGGCTCAAAAGAGAGATTACTACGAGGTGTTAGGGGTGGAAAAGAATGCCACGGCCGATGACTTGAAGAAAGCCTACCGCAAACTGGCCATCCAGTATCACCCGGACAAACAGCAAGGCAAGAGCGATGCCGAGAAGAAGGCCGCCGAGGAGAAATTCAAGGAGGCTGCCGAGGCCTACAATGTGCTCAGCGACCCCGACAAGCGCGCCCATTACGACCAGTTCGGCTTTGCAGGCGAACAGATGGGCGGCGGCGGATATGCCGGCGGCATGTCGATGGAGGACATCCTGCGTCAGTTCGGCGACCTGTTTGGCGGTTTCGGTGGTTTCGGAGGCTTTGGCGATTTCTTTGGCGGCGGCGGTGGCGGCGGGCAGTCACAAC
>JAFYCU010000245.1 GCA_017545095.1 Muribaculaceae bacterium
CCACACGAATGGATAAACCCGTATGGCAAACCGTCCTGTTGTTGTTAGTGATTGCTCCCATCGCTGAGGAAATCATATTTCGACTGGGCGTGTCGCTCAAACGGCAAGCTGTGGCTCTCTGGTCTGGACTGCTACCCGTCACCATAGCAGCCTATTTTTATGATGCCTACGCTAATTGGATAATCATGGCCGCCACAATCGTCACCGGAGCTTTACTGTACTGGCTGGTGATGCACTTCACGACCGATGAACAGTGGAACCGATGGCGGGGAAAATACCTACGGCCCGTGATGTGGGCATCGGCCATCGGGTTTGCCTTGATTCACCTCAAGGCCTTCTCGGTGATCACTTGGATGCTGTTGCCCTACTGCCTGGTGACCATTCTGCGTCCTGGCCTAGTGGGATGCGCCATCACCTATGCCCGAGTGAATCTGGGTTTCTGGTGGGGCGTGCTATTCCATGCAGCCAACAATGTGCCTGGCATACTGATGCTGTTGGCCATGAGCGGCCAGTAAGTTGCTTTTTAAAAACCACGTGAAATCGATTAACATGATTCTATCGCGAAGCCCGCAAACCAATTAATTCAATCACGCGAAACGTCGTTTCGTTTGTTTCGCTTTTAGTTGCGGCTTTTAGCCATTTTTTGTAAATTTGCAGCGGATTAATTGATTGGATTATGCGTAGCGAGAAGCAACAGGCTGCGGCGGCAAAGAAGTTTGCCGAGAAGTGGCAAGACCGGGGATATGAGAAGGGCGACACCCAGTCGTTCTGGATTGAGCTGTTGACCGAGGTCTACGGCGTGGAGGATGCCAGCACGTTCATCCGCTTTGAGGAGCAGGTGAAGGTGGGTAGCACCAAATTTATCGACGCCTCGATTGACGCGACCAAGACACTGATTGAGCAGAAGTCGCTAGGCAAGGACTTGCGCAAGGGCATCCTGCAAAGTGATGGCTCCATCCTCACGCCGTTCCAGCAAGCCAAGCGCTATGCCGCCGAACTGAGCTACTCGGCGCGCCCACGATGGATTGTCACGTGCAACTTTGCCGAGTTCCTCGTCTACGACACGGAGCACCCTCACGGCGAGCCCGAGCAGATTCTACTCAAAGACCTGGAGAAGGAGTACTACCGCCTGCAGTTTCTGGTCGATGTCAAGAGCGACCACCTGACCAAAGAGATGGAAGTGACCATGGCAGCGGGCGAGATTGTGGGCAAGCTCTATGACGAACTGCTAGGACAATACATCGACCCCACCAACCCCGACTCGCTCAAGTCGCTCAACGTGCTGTGCGTGCGCCTGGTGTTCTGCCTCTATGCCGAGGATGCCGGAGTCTTTGGGCCGCGCGACATGTTCCATGACTTCCTGGTGGGCTATCCCGTCGAGGAGTTGCGCAATGCCTTGATTCGCCTGTTCAAGGTGATGGACACCCCTGTTGAGGAGCGCGACCCCTATATGCGCGAGGACCTGCTAGCGTTCCCCTACACCAGTGGTGGCCTGTTTGCCGACGAACACATCGAGATTCCTCGCATGAACGAGCGCATCCGCCAACTGCTGTTGCAGAACGCCAGCCTCGACTTTGACTGGAGCCAAATCTCACCCACCATCTTCGGTGCCGTTTTTGAGAGCACGCTCAACCCCGAGACACGTCGCAGCGGTGGCATGCACTACACATCGGTCGAGAACATCCACAAGGTCATCGACCCGCTGTTTATGAACGACCTGCGTGCTGAGTTTGAGACCATCCTCGAGGACAAGGTGGAGCGTAACCGCAACCGCAAGTTGGAGGCGTTTCAGGACAAATTGGCGTCGCTCACCTTCCTTGACCCTGCTTGTGGC
>JAFYCU010000246.1 GCA_017545095.1 Muribaculaceae bacterium
CCGTCCACCACCTCGATGGTGTCGCCCTCGGCGAGGCGCAACACCTTCACGCAGTGGCGCGACTCCTCCTCGGAGAGGGCCAACGTGGTGGCTATGTCGGGACAATAGAAGCGATGCATAGTTTCAGTTTTCGGTTAGAGCGGTGGGCTGACGCTAGATAGAGGGGGTAAGGATTCTAAAGTCTCTAAGGACTCTAAGGACTCTAAGGACTTTAAGGACTTTAAGGACTTTAAGGACTTTAAGGACTTTATGTGATTGCGACCTATTCTTGGTTCTTGGTTCTCGGTTCTCGGTTCTCGTTTATTCCTTTTCGGGTTCGTGTTTGTATTGGAAGAGGAACATGAAGGCTACGGCTACTGCGAGGGCGAAGGCGGCAAAGATGAACCATGCGCTCTGCCAGTCACCCATGAGGTATCCGTCGGCGTTCCATTGGCAGAAGTGCTTGATCACTTCGCCAGCAGCCAGCGTGCCGATGGTGGCACCCAAGCCGTTAGTCATGAGCATGAACAAGCCCTGAGCCGATGCTTTGATGTCGGGGTCACATTCTTTGTCGACAAACAAACCACCCGACACGTTAAAGAAGTCGAAAGCCACGCCATAGACCACACACGAGAGCACGAACAGCAGCACACCAGGCACGGCTGGGTTGCCCAGACCGAAGAAGCCGAAACGGAACACCCAAGCAAACATGGCGATGAGCATCACCACCTTAATGCCAAAACGCTTGAGGAAGAACGGGATGAGCAGGATGCACAGTGCCTCGGCAATCTGCGAAAGCGAGATGAGCATCGTAGCATTGTTGGCACCAAACGAGTTGGCCATTGCCGGGTCGGCACTGCCCTTGAAACTGGTGAGGAACGGCGTGGCATAGCCATTGGTGACCTGCAACGACATGCCCAGCAATGCCGAGAACACGAAGAACAAAGCCATCTTCTTGGTCTTGAAGAGTTTGAACGCATCAAGACCCAAAGCGGAAGCCAGCGACTGTGAGGGCTTGGGTGTGAGCTTGCACTGCGGCAGTGTGAAGCAATAGGCAAACAACACCAGGCTCAACACACCCGACACCAGGAACTGCATGTAGGTGTACTGGAACTTGCTGGCATTCTCGGACAGAGTGAAGAAGAACGACCCGCCATCGATTGTGGCACAATTCACAAACCACATGGTGGCAATAAAGCCAACCGTGCCAAACACGCGAATGGGCGGGAACGCCTTCACCGTGTCCATACCGTGATCCTTGAGGATGGTGAACGCGGCGGTGTTGCTGAGTGCCAGTGTGGGCATGTAGAATGCCACACTGAGGGTGTAGATGGTGATGAACGCCACCTTGTTGGGCAGCACGCCGGCTGCTTCGGCCGACTGCCCCATGAAAAAGAGCGAAATCATGGCCGCACCGGCCAACAGATGGCAATATCCCAGCAACCGCTGAGGCTGCACCCACTTGTCGGCCACAATGCCCATGATGGTGGGCATGAATATCGACACAATGCCCTGGATGGCATAGAACCACGAGATTTCGCCTCCCATGCCAGCTTTGCCCAGATAGTTGCCCATGCACGTGAGGTAAGCTCCCCAGACGGCAAACTCCAGGAAGTTCATCACAATGAGCCGCAACTTCAAATTATTCATATCTAATCTGATTTTTAGTCCTTTACAAAATGCAAATATACAAGTTTTGCAAAATCGCGACAAAGGTAGTAATTTTCCGCGAGTTATGCCATTTTTGAGGCAATTATTTTTTGAATCTCTGCGGCACGTTCATAATCTTCGGCATCAACAGCCTGTTGCAAAAGCGATTCCAGACGTTCTTTCGAGAGTTCGTTGAGCGAAGCGTCGCGCCCCATGCGCACGGGAGCGCCATCGTTGTTGACCTCATATCCCGCTGTGTTGAGCAACCGCGAGGTGGTGTAGATGGGAGCGCCTGTGCGCAACGCAATAGCCACGGCATCGCTGGTGCGCGAGTCGATGTCGATGGCTGTATCGCGGCTGCTCATGTGCAGATGTGCGTAGAAAATGCCATCCACAAAGTCGTAAAGTTCCACATACTCAGGCATAATGCCAAAGCCGTGGCACATGCTCACTATCAGGTCGTGGGTGATGGGGCGCGGCAGCATCACGCCCTCGAGGCGCACGGCAATGGCTTGCGCTTCGGCAGTGCCCACCACCACCGGCAATACACGCTGGCCGTCTTTCTCCTTAAGCAGCAACGCATAGGCGTTGGCCTCCACGGCCTTGCGGGTTACACCCACCACAACGAGTTCTATCTTGTTGTCCATCGTTTTTTATGGTCTGTAATAAAATTGTCACATAAAGATGTTTTTTTCATTCGGGTTTTCCATCCACAATCACCCCGCTGCCGTAGCACAGGTGACCATGCTCATCGTAGATCACGGCAAACTGCCCTGGAGCGATGCCCTGCACATCCTGGTCGCTCTCGATGAGCCACTCACGCTCTCCCAGATGGGTGAATGTGGCGTGCATCAGCACTGGTGTGTGGCGGTTCTTGAACGTGATGCGCACAGGGTGGTCGACACCCTGCCATGGATTGCCACTGATGAAATGCATCTCGTCGAGGTGCAGCACACGTCCATACTGTCGCTCGGTGCCATAGCCCCCCGACACATAAATCACGTTGTCGGTCACATTCTTGCGCACCACATACCATGGTCCGCCACTGAGTCCGAGCCCCTTGCGCTGACCAATGGTGTGGAACCAATAGCCGCGATGCTCACCCAGTTTGCGTCCGGTGGCGATGTCGATGATGGGACCAGGGCGCTCGCCCAGATGGCTGCGGATGAAGTCGTTATAGTTGATCTGTCCCAGAAAACAAATGCCCTGACTGTCCTTACGTGTGGCATTGGGCAGGCACACCTCGGCGGCGATGCGGCGCACCTCGTCCTTGGGCAGGTCGCCAATGGGGAAGATGACGTGGCGCAACTGCTCACCGGTGATTTGAGCCAAAAAATCGGTCTGATCCTTGACGGGGTCGACAGCCGTGGCCAAATATTTCACGCCATCAACCACACAAGTGGTGGCGTAGTGCCCGGTGGCGGTGAGGTCGAAGTCGTGGCCCCATCGCTGCTCGAAATAGCCGAACTTGATCATTCGGTTGCACATCATGTCGGGATTGGGAGTGAGGCCTTGTTGCACTGTGCGCAACGCATAAGCCATGACGCTGTCCCAATATTCATCCTGCAACGACACCACGTCGAAGGGCAGCCCATAGCGGCGAGCGATGAGTTGGCACATCTCGATGTCCTCGTCGGCCGAGCAGTCGCCCTCGCCACCCTTCATGCCGATGCGGATATAGAACAAGTGCAAATCCTCGCCCTGCTCTACCAGTCGATGCACCGCCACGGCACTATCGACACCTCCCGAGATTAATACTGCGATTGCCATAGTAATGAGTTTTATTCAATGCATAATGCTTTATTCATGCACCATGCACAATTCCGCGATGCGGCTCTTGCATCTCGCATCTCACATCTTGCATCTTGCATCTTGCATCTTGCATCTCTTTCACGCCTTGTCGAGCACTTCATCGTCTTCGTTGTTCTCGATCAGATGCACGCCAATGATGTAGTCGAGCGATATTTTGCCTGGGCCAGCAAGCATCAGATAGACGAAAATGCCGAGAAACATCATGGGATAGCCTGGCTGGAAACTGAATACGCTGGTCATCTGATGCGGCGAGGTGAGCAGGGCATGCTCGGCCAGACACATGATCACGATGGGCGGGATGAGCGCCACGCGCATGAGCAACCCCAGCATGATGCATGCTGCACACAACGACTCCACCACCAGCAACACAGTCACCGAGGTCTCGGGCGACAAGCCCATCAAGCCATTGAACGCCGGTGCCACCTGGTCGATGTGGAGCAACTGGCGCACACACAGCTGCAGGAACATCACGCCGGTGAACATGCGCAGAAACAGACGCGACAGGTTGCTATAGGTGTAACCTGCATTGTAGAGGAATAGATTCTTCAACATAGCAATCGTTCATTAAATTATTCAAGTCATTCTAATGCGGCCTTCATGTCGCGCACCGAGAGGTTTTTCTGCACGATGCAGTGGTGGTCGTCGATTACGAAGCAAGCGGGCAGGAATCGCAGGTCGATGCGCTGCTCGATGCGTGTGGCATAGCCCTTGAGCCAAGAAGCGGGAAGCGATGCGGCCCAGTCGGAAGGCGGTGTGCCGTTGAACAGGCAAAGCACCTGCACCTGGCCCAGCTCCACAAGCTGCGAGAGCGTGAGGTCGGCATCGAGCATGGTGCGCCCAGTGCGGCTGTCGATGCCGTCGTCCACAAACACGATTACCGTTGTCACGGTGTCGAGCTGTTCCACCTGACGTTTGCCGCCCGACACCGCATCGGTGTATTCGAGCGTCAGCGGCATTCCTTCCTGGCAGGCACTAATCAGGCCAATCTGACGGGCATAATACTCGCGCTCGTCTTTCTTCAGTCCCGAGGCTGCGGCCAGCGACTTGGCAAACTCCACATATATCTCATCGCTCCAGTAGTCGGCCATGGGGCCATAGAGCACCATCTCGGCCACCTGCCCCACCTTGCTCAGGTTGGTGGTGTTGGCACGCAGTTTGAACAGAAAGTCGCGCACACTCGACTTCACCACGTTGCGATGGCCGTATTTGAACAAATCGGCATAGTCGCGGAAGGTTTTCACCAGAGCCATGTCGTCGGTTACGGGTTTGCCAAAGTCGAATGTATCCCAAAAGTGGACCAGCACATAGTTGGACCGGCTTTCAAGTGTGGTGCAGGTGTCGGGAGCCTGAGGATAGTCGAACAACCCGGCCAGCTCTTCCTGTGCCATCGCCGGCAGCGAGGCCAAACTCATCGCTATCGCTGCTGCGAAACCAAAAAAATTGCGTAATATCATCTTAACTATTTAGTTCAACAAAATCAATCAGCGAAATTACTGCAAAACGATGAACATCCAAAATCCTCAGTGGGAAAACGCTCTGGCATCAACATTTTTTCACAGAAAGCGGCACTCTTGGCACTATTCAGCTGTGGCGAGCGCGTTATGATGCGCGTCGGCAATGCGCACATTTCAACACATTGCAGGATTTATGATGGCGGATAACGGAAGATTTTGTAATTTTGCGGCATGAAAGCAAACGTTACTCCCCTTGTGATAGCCAAGACGGTGGCCACGAACGTGTTGATTGCCGTAGCATTGTTCTGTCACAGCACGTTCTACATCCTCCTGTCGTTGGCACTTGTGCTTGCGCTTTGGTTGAAGGAAATGGGCCGTCTCCGCCTGGTGGCTGCGCTGTGCATAGCAGGCTTGCTGGCGGGCATGGTGCTCACGATGCCTGCTCGCGGTTTCGACCTTAACCGCCGCATGAACCTGTTGGTGGACACGGGCGACTCTATCACCACCCCCTCGGTGGGAGCGTGGCTCCTTGACGCTTTGGCTCCCGAAAACCTACGAATCAGATTCAACGGCTGGGATATTCCCGTCAACAACGAGAAGGTTATGTCGGGCTACGGCTTGCAGCTGCGCGATGCCGGGCGACCTGTATATGTGCGTCAACCCGCGCATGTGCGCGGTGACATGGACTATCATGTGGTGCTGATGCCGCAGGGCGAGCATGGCTGCCTGCTGGCGCACCAGCAAGGGCTGGAATGGCTCGACAGCTGCATTGTGGTGACGCTGGGCACACGCGACACCAGCGGCCATTACACCGGCAGCGACCTGGCGGCGTTCACGCTGCGTGTGCTGCCCGCCCTGCGGCGGCTGGGCTACCAAATCGACCGCCGCTACGTGTCGGTGGTGGACAACAGCGGCGATGGGTCGCTGGCACAGACGGCCTCGCAGGCTCCTGGCGATGTGTTTCGCAACATTGTGCGCCTGAACAGCCCCGTGGCCGATGCCTCCACCCTGCCCTGCTCGCAGGCTCGGCAGGTGATGGTGGGCAACCGACGTGAATACCAACGCGCCTACACCAATTGGAGCAATGCGGGCCTTGATACCGACCATCTGGCTGCCGATGCCACCATCCAATCACAGCAAGCCACCGTGGCCGATGTGCTCAGCGGACGCTTGGGCGTGCCTCTGTCGCGCATTGAAAAGGCACACGAACTGGCTTCGCAGTTCGGCTACGACGACCAGTTCGTGATGTTCGTTGATTATTCCATTCCATCGGGAAAATACCGATTCTTCCTCTACGACTATGCCCAGCAACGCATCATCGTGCGCAGCAAATGCGCCCATGGGTGCGGCCCTGGCAACACCGAGGCAGTGCCCGTGTTCAGCAACGAATTTGGAAGCCAGTGCACGTCGCTGGGCAACTATGCCGTGCACAATGTGCATGCCATGTTCAAGAACGGGCGCATCGCCATCACGATGGATGGCCTTGACCCCACCAACTCCAACGCCACCGCCCGTGGCATCAAGATGCACAGCGGCATGCGCATGGAGGGCGAGATTTATCCCCGCTACCTGAAGCTGGGCAAACTGAGCGAAGGTTGTGTGGCACTGGGCAACATCCCCTTCGCTCTGGTGTGCGGCATCGTGAACAGCTGCGACCGTCCCATCCTGATGCAGAGCTATCGGTGAGCGGCAAGACGCGAGAAGCGAGAGATTCTAGTTAAACTAGTTAGGCAAGAGCCATAGTTGGTTGCCCTCGTTTTTATCGTTTACTCCACTTTAGCGTAATCCTTGTGGATATAGACGTAGTTGCCCTGGTAGTTCACCTTGTAGAAGTCGCCGGTTTCGCCCATGAGTTTGATGCGTTCGCCCTTTTTGGGATGGACGTTCGCGCCATTGCGCTGCAACGTGGCGGCCTTGAGCGACGGCTGCATGCGCAGTCGCACACCCGTGCCTGTGACCACTACATAACGCTGTCCGTTGGTGGCAATAGTCTTCTTGGGCTGTTCCATGGCACGCGAGAACTGCTTCGAGATGTACACCACCTGCCCTTTGTAACGCACCTTGTAGAAATCGCCTGCATCGCCCAGCAGCTCCAGCTTCTCGCCCTTGGCAGGATGGATGTTTTCGCCGCGTGAGTTGGTGAGCGTCTCGCTCTTGAGCGAGGGTTTCATGCGCAGGCGCACATCGGTGCCCGTGACCACGACATAGGCAGCCGACGCACTCAGCGACATCACTGCCAACATGACTAATGTGAGGATTTTCTTTTTCATAATCATTCGGTTTTTATAAGTTTAGACTGCAAATGTAATCATTATTTATCAACCAGCAAATTTTTTGACGATTTTTCTGCCAAAAATGCCTCTTGGCATGATTTTTGTTTACGTAATAATTACGCGATAACTACGAAAGTATAAACCTCAAACCACAACCACATGACACACCCCAACACACTCAGCCGCGTGCGCGGATCAATCATCGCCGGGGCAATAGGGGATGCACTGGGCAATCCGGTGGAATTCATTTCACGTCAGTCCATCCTCACCACCTATGGGTCTCAAGGCATCACTCAATTTGACACGCATCCACGCTGGACTGATACATCCGGAAAAGCCGTGTTCACCGATGACACACAGATGACCCTGTTCACCGCCGAAGGTTTGTTGAATGCCGACCGCACTCACAGCGACGCCATCACGGCCATCACCGAGGCCTATTTGGAATGGTTTGGCACGCAGACGGGACACAAAAGCGAGGAGCATCACCACGGCACCTTGCGCGACCTCGACGCGCTGAACGTGCGCCGCGCCCCCGGCAACACCTGCCTTACGGCGTTGGCCTCGTTGTGGTGCGGGAAGCAACCGCACAACGACAGCAAAGGCTGCGGCGGAGTGATGCGCATCGCCCCCATCCCGCTATTTGCCGCCACGCATCACATGAGCATTGAGGAGGCAGACAAAATGTCGGCCGATGCAGCCAAGGTCACCCACCTGCATCCTTTGGGCTACATTCCCGCTGCACTCATGAGCCATGTGATTTATCGCGCAGTGGCGGAAGCGCAACCCACTCGCGAGCGACTGATTGAGTGGATCAAAGAAGGATGCGACACGCTGCCTCAACTCTTCGTTTCACACGCACATGACGTGGCTATCATGCAACGCTTGGCCCTGCAAGCCATCGAGCTGGCCGAGAACGACCGCCCCGACATCGACAACATCGCCCAGTTGGGCGAGGGCTGGGTTGGCGAGGAGGCGCTCGCCATCGCACTCTACTGCGCCGTGCGCCATTTCGACAACCTGGAGCAGGCCCTCATCGCGGCCGTGAACCACAACGGCGACAGCGACAGCACCGGCGCCGTGACCGGCAACATCCTTGGCGCCGCCGTGGGCTGCGAGGCCATACCCCAGCACTTCATCGACGGCATCGAGCAACTCGACCTGCTGCTCTCCGTGGCCGACGCGCTGGGGGGTGAAAGAGGAAAAGGGCTGCGGCACAGCCGCAGCATGCGCCACTAATGCTGACCGACAGCGCATTGCGGCATTATCCATTATCCATTATTCATTACCATCGTGTTAGGAGCAGTATTTGGCGACATCGTGGGCAGTGCCTACGAGTGGCATAATGTGAAAAGTAAAGAATTTGCGTTGGTCACACCGCTCACGCGGTTCACCGACGACAGCGTGATGACGCTGGCCAACGCCCTGTGGCTCACCTGCGACCCCACTCACAGCCCGGAGCGGCTGGTGGAATGTATGATTGAACTTGGTCGCAGGCATGCCCATGCGGGCTACGGCGGCGGCTTCCGGCGCTGGCTAGTCAGCCCCGACCCGCAGCCCTACAACAGTTGGGGCAACGGCTCGGCGATGCGCGTGAGCCCCGTGGGGCTTTACGCCCAAAGCATCGACGAGGTGCTGGAACTGGCGCGCATCTCGGCAAGCGTGACGCACAACCACCCCGAGGGCATCAAGGGTGCGCAGGCCACGGCTTTGGCTGTGTTTCTGAGCCGCACACAGGGCGACCGACCGAACGTGCGTCAACTCATCAAGCACGAGGTCGAGACACGCTTTGGTTATGACCTGAGCCGCACACTCGATAACATTCGGCCAAGCTACGAGTTCGACGTGAGTTGCCAGGGCAGCGTGCCCGAAGCCATCATTGCCTATCTGGAAAGCGACACGCTGGAGGACTGCGTGCGCGGAGCCATCTCCATCGGCGGCGACAGCGACACCATCGCCGCCATCGCTTGCGGCATCCATGCCGCGCACTGCGACCCCGCCAGCGAACAATTCATGGCACCGTTTGAGCAATACCTCACCCCAGATTTGCAACAAATCCAGTCAGACTTCGAGATACTCCTCTCAGCAATGGAGGGTAGAATCTGGAGCGGGGTACCCAAGGACTTCGAGTATTGGAAGCAGTTTTTTCGAAACAACCAGACATTTTAGTAACCGAAACCAGAACCGAGAGCCAAGCTGAATTGTGCCTGACTCTCGGTTCTCGCATCTTGCATCTCAACTCACACCCACTTCATGTAGGCGAAGTCCTGGCGGTGCGGGAGTTCGTCGCGCCAGGGGTAGACGCGGAAGGCGTAGCGGAACACGCCGCTATACTTCACGTCGCGCTTCATGTGGTAGGTGAGCACGTCGCCGTCCTCGGCCACGACATCGAAGGGGATGGCCTCGTGGAAGTGGCTTTCGCCATCCTCGTCCTTATAGACCACGAGTTCCACGCGGATATCGCGCATCAGCCCGGCGGTGTTGATTCGCAGGGTTGCCTCCAGACCGTTGCCTGTGCTCAGGGCGTTGTGCATGGCCTCGCTGAGCTCGATGTCGCCCACGAGCTGGACGACGTCCCAACAAGCGGCCACGCGCTCCTTCCAAGCCACAATCTCGCGGGTCTGCGCGTAATTGTCAGCCGTGAGAGCTGCAGCACGCTCGGCCTGCGGACGGTAGAAACGGTCGAAGTAGTCACGCATCATGCGCGACATGGTGTAGTTGGGCGCAATGTGGCCGATGGAGTTCTTGATGTACTGAATCCATTCGGGCGAATAGCCCTTGCTGTTCTTAGCAAAGTAGAGGGGAATGATCTCGTTCTCGAGCATCGAGTAGATGGTTGCCGAGTCGAGTTTGTCCTGTTGCGCCTGGTCGGTGTAGGTGCGCTTGTCGGTGAGTGCCCATCCGGCCCCCTCGCGGTAACCTTCATACCACCAGCCGTCGAGCACCGAGAAGTTGAGCAAGACGTTCATCTCGGCCTTATCTCCCGAAGTACCCGATGCCTCGAGGGGGCGTGTGGGCGTGTTGAGCCAAACGTCAACACCGGTAATGAGTCGCTTGGACAGCGTCATGTCATA
>JAFYCU010000247.1 GCA_017545095.1 Muribaculaceae bacterium
GCCGTCTGGTCGATGTGTCCGTCGGGATAGGCGACGGCGGTGGGCCGGTCGCAGCTGTCGTAGCTGAACACGGTCCAGTGGCGGTCGTTGTTGCGCGAGGGTCTCGACACCCGCGCCAGCCGCCCTCGGCGGTCGTAGGCGCTGTCGGTGGCGAGCCACGCGCCGTCGAAGCGCTGCACGCTGTGCCGCACGGTGCGCCCCAGCGCGTCGCGCCATGTGCGCTCTGCGGGCCGCCCGTCGGTGGCGGTCTCGGTCAGGCTCACCGCCCCCACGCCCTCGCCGGTGCTCCACGAGCGGGTGATGCGGGTGACGACACCCTGCGGCGAGGTGACGCTGTCGAGCCGTCCCAGCGCACCCCGGTGCCAGCGCGTGGTGAGCGTGGGCTCGATGTCGACCAGGACGGGCTGTCCGTCGGCCGGCACGCCGCCGCGCGGGCCCGTGCCGCTGCCGCCGTTGACGACCAGTCCGCCGCCGGGGACGGGCGTGCCGGGGTCCGCCGTCAGCTTGGGCGTGACCGCCGAGGCCGCCAGACCGTAGTCGCCCCAGGTGAGCGTGGTGAGCAGGTTCCGCTCGTCGAGCACCGTGTGCGGCAGGCGGCTGCCGCCGACATAGGTGACGGTGCGCGTGAGCGGCGTGCCGGAATAGGGCGTGGTGGACACCGCCGTGACGCGGTTCAGCGCGTCGCGTGTGTAGGTGCGCGTGAGCACGGCGTTGCCGGGCGAGCCGAAGTAGTCGGTCTCGCGGCTCACCAGGCAGCTGTCGTCATATTCCGTCACCCGCCCCGTGGTCACGCTGCGGCCGCCGGCGGTGACGGTGAGCTCGCGCTGCGTCTCCAGTCCCACCACGTAGGGTTCCGAGCCGAGCGGCGCCTGTGCGCCGGTGGTGTAAAGGTCGTAGGCCACGGTGCGCGTGATGCCGCCGGTGAGCCGGTGCAGCTCGTGTGTGAGGCATCCGTGGCTGTCGTGCGTGAACGCCGCCGTGTCGGCCACGGCGGTGGGGAAGTCGTGGGTGACGCGCCCGGTCTCAATGATGGCGATGTGGCGGTCGGCGGGGTCGATGTCGAGGGTGTTGGCGCTCTGCGTGAGGCTGAGTGGGGTGGTGCCGTTGGTGACGCGCCGCTCGCGTGGAGCGCCGAATTTCTCCGGCTCGTTCCAGGTGTACGTCTGTTCGCCCGTCACCGAGTCGCACGAGAACACGTGCTCGAAGCCGCAGAACCCCATCCCCTGGCGGTGCACCACCGGAAGGCCGTAGGTGAACGACGTGTTGCCTACGGTGTCGCCCGCCGCCACCATGCGGTGGCCGGCGCACACCAGCATACCCTCGCTGAAGGGAGTGAACGGGAACGAAGGACTGGTGGTTGAATACAGCGTGTCGAGTGCTGCATACAGCCGCCGGTGGGTGAACGTGTGGCTGCGGGTGAGGCTGTCGGTGACCTGCGCCATCGTGCAGCGCACGTCGGCCATGTCGTTGTAGTGGTGGAATGTGGCCAGGCCGTCGGCATCCAGCGTCACCAGTGGAGAATGGCTCAGAGAACTGGTGGCGCAGCCCCCGGCTGTTGTGCTCCACAGCGGGGTGGATATTTCCACCGCATCGGTGCCGCCGCCCGACAGGATAACCGATTCAAAGGAGGAGCCTGACGAGTGTGCGTACACGTCGGTGCGGCCGTCGTGGTCCACATCGGTGAGGGCATAACGGAATGAATGGCCGCCAATATCGTAGATGTAAGCCTCGGCCAGTATATACCGCCCCGCGCCGTTGCCGTGGTAAATCTGGTGGTAAGGCGCACCGTCAATCTGAAGCACGGCCAGGTCGGTGATGCCGTCGCCGTTGAAATCGCCCGTGCGCAGCTCACGGTACTGCAGGTCGGCAAGGGTGAGCGGGCAGTCGGCCTTGCGCCGTGCCATCGACCGCGTGCCGTCGGCATTGATGGTGAACGTGTGCAGCCACAGCCCGCTGTCGTTGAGCACGCCCAGCGACGGTTTGCCTCCTCCGTCCACATCGAGGGCCACCACACGGTCGCTGCCGTTGAAGCAGGCCCAGCGGGTGTCGGTGCTGGGGGCGTCGCTGTTGTCGTCCCACGACGGACACAGCAGGCGGCAGCTGTCGAGTGCGAAAGAACCTTTGACCGGCGGCAAGGCCGCATCGCACAGGCCGATTAAGTCGATGTGACCCGGCGAGTGGTTGGAATGCGTGACCATCGCCAGCTCCTGGTGTCCGTCGCCGTCGAAGTTGCCTGTCAGGAAAGACTTCGGGCGGGTGTAGCGCATGGCGTTCAGCAGCGGCGCCGGCCGTGAGATGGTGAGCACGGTGTCTAACGAAAGCGAGAGGCCGCTCTTGGAGAATACGCTCAGTGTGACCGCGTCGTTGATTCCCGACACAACGTTGTTCACCCGCACCAGCTCGTCGCCGGGGCGTCCGTTGGCATCCATCGTCACCGCATCCACAAAACCCGCTCCGGCGGGGAGCTCGGTGCAGCGGATGACGGTGTCGGCCATCTGTCCGGTGGTGGCGATGATGGAGTCCTGGGTGGTGTACATGTTCACATAGCGTGGAGTGCCGGTCTGCTGGTCGGCGGTCGCCAAGCGGTAGGCCACTCGGTTGGGATACATCAACAGCCCGTCGTCCTCCGAGCTTTGGTCGAACCGACCGCGTGTGACGGTCACCTTGCCCATGTCGTAGTCCTGCGGGATATGGCAGGCCGACAGGCGGCGGCTCACGGAAGTGAAGGTCTTTTCGCCGGGGGCGTGGTATTTGATGCGCAAAGGCTGGCACCGCCGCCGGGCCGAGTCGGTGAGCGACACCCGGCGCAGCTGGTTGCCCACCTCGTCAGCGGATTTGTAGCCCATCCCATAGCGGGCCAGAATGCGTCCGTCGCGCTCCACATCGATGCGCTTGAGGCGCAGCTGGTGGCGCACGGCCACCCCGGCCTTGTAGGACACCGGCATGAAGCCCTCGATCACGGCGTATCTCATGCGCAGCACACGGTTCTCACCGTAACTGACCGTTTCCAGCACCTTGTGGGCCGTTGCCTGGCGGTAGGTATAAGTCACCGCTTGTCCGTCAACCGCCACATGGCGCGTGATGTAGTGCCGCAGGGAGTCGTGCTCGGTGAAGTAGTCACGGCTCCCGTCGGGGTGGTAGACCGTGAACACCCCGTCAGGGCCGAGAGTGGCCCGGATGTTGCCCACCTGCGTGCGGAAGCAGAGCGAACCGTCGCTGTTTGTGCCCTGGAAAAGCAGACGGACACCGTTCAGTGTGTAGCAGCCGTCATCCAGGCTCGGGCCGGATGTGTTGCCGTCGGTGAAAAAGCTGCGTCCGGTGCGCGTGATTTCCGGCAGACCGTCGAAACGCCAGCCGAATCCCATCGGTCCAGACGATGTGGCGTTGTCGTAGACAAGTGAGATGCCGTGTGGCAGCTCATGCTCGGTGGCGAACGAGGAGATGGGGATTTCGACCCGCATACGCCCGTTTGAGCCGTGCGTGACATCAAAAGGCACCGTCCCGAATATGGTGTCACAGGCATTCAGGCTGTCGTCGATGATGACCCCATGCTCGATGTTGTCCCAGATGCCCGGAGGAACGGGTTCCATCGGGTCGGGCGGACCCACGGGATTGTGCAGGATGGGGATGCTTTGCGTGGTGGCTCCGAGGCCGGCCATCAGCGGTCGCTGTGCCGCAAGGTGGAGACACAGCGCGATGCAGGCCGCAACGACCAGCGTAATTCGGTGGGAGTGTGCGGCTGACGGTTTCATCGTTTCACAATCTTGAACGTTGCCGGACCGTCGGCTTGGGTGATGGTGAGCAGATAGACCTCGCTTGCGCCGTCGATGGTAAGCGTGGTGGATGGTTCTGTGAGCTGGCCGTTACCCATCACGCGTCCCTGCGCATCGGTGAGCGTCCACGGCAGCGGCGCGGCGAGCACATCGGCGGTGGTGGTCACCGTCACAGGCCCGTCGGTGACGCTGGGCGACACCGCCACGGAGCCGATTTCATGGGAAACAGCCGGCGACCGGGGCGGCGACTGCGGCGGGGCGGTCACAAGGCGGCGGGCGATGCGGTTGCCGGCGGCATCGTAGTCGTAGGCCACGGTCACCTGCTGCGCCTGGCACAGCGAGGCTGTGGCAAGCGATGCCATGGAAAGGCAGAAGGTCTTGATGGCAGACATGGTGCTGTTGGATATTGTGTTTTCGGTTGCAAAGGTAGAACATTATTTGGAAAGCGCAAAGAAAAATGCGCATATTGAGAGAAAAAAACAGCTGTCGGCAGTGACCATCAAGCGGCAACTCCACCCATAGCTTGTGAAAGTTGAACAGTTTTGATAAATCATTGTCGCATACAATCCGCCCTGCTCCCATCACGCACAATGGACAATGCTGCATTGCGCCGCGCATCCCACTCGATAGTTGCCTTGTTAAAAGACGTGCGGCAGCCGCCTCACGGCCTATTGGGGGCACAAAAAAAGGAAGCCGGGCTTCACAGCTGGACTTCCCAAGGATGCTACAAAAAAATGTTTGGTGGTTATAGATATTCCTGTCAATTCTTATCGACATTCATCGATACAAAATTGCTTCTTCCCTGTTTTCGCTACAAAGGTAGTGACACCCAGCGATGCCAGCAAATTTTTTATGCTTTTTCAATTGTTTTTCACAATCCGAAACGCACTACCGTTTTCAGTAGCTGGACATCAGTCTACGATGAGCATGGCGTCGCCATAGGCTCCGAAGCGGTATTTCTCGTCGATGGCCACGCGGTAGGCGCTCATCAGCTGGTCGTAGCCCGCAAACGAGGCGCTGTTCATGAGCATGATGGAGTAAGGCATGTGGAAGTCGGTGACCAGCGCGTCGCAGGTGGTGCACTTATAGGGCGGGAAGATGAACTTGTTGGTCCATCCGGTGTAGGGCTTGATGCGTCCATTCATGCCCACGGCCGACTCGAAAGCGCGGAGTACCGACGTGCCGATACAGCACACGCGGTGTCCCTGTTCGCGTCGGCTGTTCACTTTCTCTGTGATGTCCTCGGGCACCTCGAGCTGCTCGCTATCCATGCGGTGTTTGGTGAGGTCCTCCACATCGATGTCGCGGTAGCTTCCCAGGCCTATGTGCATGGTGATGAACTCGGCCATGATGTCGCGAATCTCCATGCGGCGCATGAGTTCGCGCGAGAAGTGCAGCCCGGCGGCCGGGGCCACCACGGCACCCTCGACGCGGGCAAAGATGGTCTGGTAGCGCTCGGCATCCTCAGGCTCGGCCTCACGCTCGATGTAGTAGGGCAGCGGGGTGTGGCCCAGGGCGTAGAGGTTGGCCTTGAACTCGTCGTGCGGTCCGTCGTAGAGGAAGCGCAGCGTGCGGCCGCGCGAGGTGGTGTTGTCGATCACCTCGGCCACCATCGAGTCGTCGAGGCCAAAGTAGAGTTTGTTGCCGATGCGGATTTTGCGTGCCGGCTCCACCAGCACGTCCCACAGCTTGTTCTCGGGGTTGAGCTCACGCAGCAAGAACACCTCGATGCGCGCGCCGGTCTTCTCCTTGTTGCCGTAGAGCTTGGCGGGGAACACCTGTGTGTCGTTGAAGACAAAGGTGTCGCCGGCGTCGAAATACTCCAGCAGTTCTTTGAAAATGCGGTGTTCCACCTCGCCGGTCTGGCGGTGCAGCACCAGCAGGCGCGATTCATCGCGGTTGGGCGTGGGATGCGTGGCAATGAGTTCCTTGGGCAACTCGAAGCCAAATTCAGATAACTTCATTGTGTAAAATTTCATTTTCGGTTGTGGGCATAGGCCAGCAGCGAAGCCTGCAGGCCATTCCATCCCAATTTCGGTGCAAAATTACAAACTATTTCCGAAATATGCACCACCTAGAGGGGCTTATTTTCGCTTTTCGGCATCCATGCGGCCAGCCATGCGGCCAGCCATGCGGCCAGCAGGCGTGCATGTCCACGAGGCGCAGATGGGTGGCGCAGGTGGGGATGAGCAGCGATTGCCCCTGTCGCAGCGCGGCGGTGCCGAGGCCTTCGGAAAGGGGGTGCGCACAGGTCACCGTCAGGTAGCCGCTCGGGCACAGCAGCACATCTTCAAAGAAGGTGAGCTACAGAAAGATTCAGTTTGTCGGGAATTCCGACGAACTGCTTCGGATGGCAAAGATTACAGCACTCAATTCTATAATCTTGATGCCATCATTTCTGTCGGGTACCGCGCAAACTCGGCACGCGCCACCCAGTTCAGGCAGTGGGCAACCGCCGTATTGCGGCAGTTTGCCATCCGCGGCTAAAGCAACAACATACATTACCGACCTCGCCATAAACCGAAATAGTGCGTTGAAACCACTGAATTGTTTGTAGACGGCTGACATTGATTCTAACCAGCACTGCCCACCTGCCAGAGCGGCATGGCTGTGCATCGGTCATGAGGGAAAACTGGCATAATTGTAAGCACCCAAAATTAGCCAGCACGAGCCAGCTAATTTCGGATGCTTACACCAATGTGTTCTCACACTGGGGCGGGGCGCTACCCCTTGATGACGGCGAGGGGGTCGAGCTTGGTTTTCACCGCCACCAGGTCGGCCTCTAGGGCTATCACGTGGTCGATGTCTTTGTAGGCGCTGGAGGCCTCGTCGAGGTCGCGCTGCGAGCGAATGGCATGCACAATGCCCTTGGCATCGAGTTTGCTCACTTCGTCCTTGAGGTTGAGGCTTTTGATGGCCTGTGTGCGGCTCATCAGCCGGCCGGCGCCGTGTGAGGAGCTGTTGAAGCTGTCGGGGTTGCCCCGTCCCTCCACGATGTAGGAGCAGGTGCCCTGGGAGCCGGGTATGATGCCCACCTCGCCCATTCGGGCACGCACGGCGCCCTTGCGGTGCACGATGCAGTTGGTGCCGAAGTGGTGCTCAAAGGCAGCGTAGTTGTGGGCGATGTCGATGGCCGGCTCGAAGGTGGCGAGCGGCAGGGCATCGGCAATCACTTCCTGGATGCGTTCCATCATGAGCTGGCGGTTGCACTTGGCAAAGGCGATGCAATAGTTCATCTCGTTCCAATAGTCGTTGAACTCCTGCGTCTTCAGGGGCAGGAAGGGGAGCTGCAACACCGAGGGCACCCGGCTGTAGTACAGCTCGTTGAACCACTTGGCCTTGTTGTTGTAGTAATCGCCCACCTGCTTGCCCAGGTTGCGCGAGCCCGAGTGAATCATGATCCATAGCCAGCCCTCCTGGTCGCGCTGCAGCTCAATGAAGTGGTTGCCGCCGCCCAGCGTGCCCACCTGACGGTGGATCGACGTGTATTGGTTTTTCACTACATGGAGCTTGTCGATGTCGAAGCCAGTGGGCAGGTACTTCTCGTCCTGCATCTGCTTGTGATGATCCATGCCCAGGGGGATGCGCTCGCGGATGCCCTTCATGAACACCTTGCGCAGAATGTTGTCGGTGAGTCGCCGGGCACGTATGTTGGTCTTCACGGCACACATGCCGCAGCCAATGTCCACGCCCACGGCATTGGGGATGACCACATTGGTGGTGGGCAGCACGCCGCCGATGGGCATACCCTTGCCGCCATGGCAGTCGGGCATGATGGCGATGTGGTGGTGGACGAAAGGCAGCGAGGCCAGATGCTCGATCTGTTCCTGTGCCTTGGCATCGAGTTCGGTGGTCCACATCTTTACCACCGTATTATTGATCATAGTTACCTTTTCCATCTTTTTTCGTTTGTTTTATACATCTACATGGTTAATCACATTCAAGGCATCGCTGCCGTGGTCGATGGCCTCGAGCACATTGAACACGCGGTCGCTCCAGCCGGCAATCAGATACACATGGGGTTCGACAAGTCGCATGGGCAGCTGCCCATAGCCGGTGAGGTCGAAAAGATAGAGCCGTGCTTGAGGGGCCATCAGTTTGTAGCGTTTCCACGAGTCCTCGATGGCCTGCTGGCGACCGGTGCTGTCCCACATCTGCATGTCGGTGAACATCATCACCTTGTCCATCACCATGTTGTGGGCTATGAGCCAGTCAATCACTTTGTAGCCATTGGTGCTGAAGCCCACGGTGTTGCCCAGACGTTCGAGCTGGCGTGTGGCCATGAGGATATTGTCGGTGGGCATGTTCACCACCTTCCATTCATCGCCGAAGATTCCCGCCACCACCTGATGGCAACGGCTGCGCAGGAGCATCGACAGCAGAATGCCGATGTCGTAGTTGCGTACCGAGCTATTGGGGCTTACGGGTGTCCTCATCGAACCGCTAACATCGGAGGCGACCAGCACGCGGGTGCGCTCGTCGAATCCCTCGATGTTGGCGGTCGAGCACTTCACGGCGGCCTCGAGGGCATTCATCAGCATGGCCGTGTGGGGCGAATGCACCTGCTCAATCTCGCGATAGGCCGCGAGGTAGCGGAAGGGAAGCTGTTTGGCGCGGTCCACCCAGTGGGCATCGGCCAGATGTGAGGCCACGCGCTGCATCTCCAGCAGCGACACATCGGCCAGGAGCATGTTGCGCAGGTTGCGCATCAAGGCCATATAGCCTAGCTTGCCGCTGTTGATGAGTTCTTCCCATTTCTCGCGCACCGCCGTCAGCTTCATCTCCGGGGTCTCGAACGTGAGCTGGCCGAGTGCCGAGAACTCGGTCTCCCAAGTGTAGGGCGTTGCCAGCTGTCGGTTGGCGATTTTGTCGAAAAGAGCCTGTTGCTGCTCATCCTTGGCCTTGGGGTGCACGAGGAAGAGCGCGTCGCGCAGCTTCACCTCCAGGTTGTCGCGGTCGTACTTGGCGAATTGGTATTCGTCGAAGCGGTTGAAGGCCCCCTGTAGTCCGTTCTGGATTTGCCGCGAGAGCCGGCCGAGCTTCTTGCGCGTGTCGGCCGAGGGGTTGCGCCACTGGTAGCACATGAGCAGCTCCATGATTTCGTCGGCGCGGAGCACGGTTTTCTCCACGGCTCTGGCCACGAGGTCGTCGCCATTGTGCACCCGGGCCAGCTCCACCAGCAACAGCAGGGGAATGCTGCGAAGGTGCATCTGTGTGCGGGTATAGACGGCAAGGCGGGCAACAAACTCGGGCTTCACCTTGGCGATGAGCCGTGCAATGCGGTCGGCGCGGACGTCCTGCTTCTCGTAGAACGTGTCGCTGAGCGATGCCGTCACCACAGCCGTGTAGAGTTCCAGCTCGGGTGTCATGACATAGGCCGTGGCACCCTCGTGGTTGCAAAGGTTGTGCATGTCTTTCAATTTCGTGTTGTAGTTCATCGTTGTAGTATCTTTTTGAGGTTTGTTAGGCATCTGTGGGGCGGAGGCTGGATTCGCACCAGCGACCTCAAGCTTATGGAACTTGCGAGCTACCTACTGCTCTACTCCGCCACGAAAAGCAAGGCTACAATCGACAAGACTCATGTGCTCTACCAAAACTGAGCTACATGAAACCTACTGTTTCATGGCTGGATTTGAACCAGCGACCCTATGACTATAATTGCGAAGCATTTCTTATCTACGGCACTTGCTCTGGAAGTTGTGAGGCGACAAGCGGTGAGGGTTCTGAACTACGCCGGCAGGCCGGCGGCTGGACTCGAACCAGCGACCTTCGGATCCCGAATCCGACGTTCTTACCACTGCGAAGCATTCCTCGACCTACGGCACTCACTGTTTTAACAATCACAAAAAAGGCAATAATGCAACAATTGCAAGAAGAGAAATGGGCACCTTAGCAGGCACGAGCCCTACATGATGTCGCTTGTCGCTCGTTATCATCGAAGTAACCCCTTGCTACGGCAATTACCGCCTTATGGTTTATAACTTTAGATTAATAAGGTAGTGGTGCAACTGGCGCAAGGAGACTTTTGGAATAATCCAATGGTGGTAATCAGAACCCCAAGTTCTGCACCGTTCCAGTTTATGAGACGAAGTAACCCCTCGCTACGGCAACCGCCACCTATATTATCACAATCTGTCAAAGAACGCTCTTGTTCGATTTCGGGGTGCAAAATAAGTACAGCACTACGCAACGTATTTGCGTAGCAAGAAAAAACCGCAAAAAAATCATCGAAAATTCGCAAAAAAGTGCCTCTACGCAAATAGGTTGCGCAGAAATCACTACCTTTGCAGCCGAAAACAAAAAAGCCACAACCGAACAGCACACCACGATGATGAACGACCTACCTTTTGAAAAGCAAGAAAAGAACGAAACCAACGAAGAGAACCGACAATGACCAACTTTGACATTATCCGCAACGAGGGTCGGTTGCTGTATGAATATATTCGTGGCAGCCACCTCTATGGACTGAACAACGAGGATTCGGACGTGGACACAAGCGGTGTTTACCTATGCACGACCAACGAACTGCTCGGATGCTTTGGCTATAAACCGCAGGTGAGCGACAGCCGTCACGACAACACCTGGTATGAGATTGGCGAGCTGATGCGGTTGCTGCTGAAATCCAATCCCACGGTGTTGGAGTGCCTGTTTGTGCCCTCCGACATGATTCTGGGGCCGGTGCACCCGTTGATGCAGATGGTTATCGCTCACCGTGAGCAGTTTATCAGCAAGCAGTGCTTCAACCCATTCGTCGGCTATGCCAAATCGCAAATCGAGAAAGCACGCGGACTGAACAAGAAGATTGTAAACCCGGTCACGCAAAGGCTTTCACCCTATGATTTCATCTACACCTTCAAGGGGCAAGGCAGCACGAAATTCCGCGACTGGCTAGAAAACCGCCATCTACACCAAACCTATTGCGGACTGGTGAATGTGCCCAACATGCACGACATCTACGGAGTGTATTACGACTTTGGAGCCCACACCGCCGCCCATGAGCAGTGGAGCAGCGATGCAGCATTCCTGGCATTTGCCAGCCAACACTTCAACGACCCCGACCTCGCCACCACCAGTCAACGACTGAGCACAATGGCTCCCATTGGCTACCGAGGTGTGATCAATGCCGACAGCGACAGCAATGAACTGCGCCTGTCGTCGATCGAGGACAAAAACGCTCGCCCGATTTGCTTCATCGCCTACAACCAAAGCGGCTACTCAACGCATTGCCGGGTCTATGCCGATTATCAGAAATGGGTGAAGGAACGCAATCCCAAGCGCTATGAATCGAACCTTGACAAGAACTACGATTCCAAGAACATGATGCATTGCTTCAGACTCATGCACATGGCTTGCGAGATTGCCGAGGGCAAGGGGATGATTCTGCGGCGCACCTGGGACCGGCAGTTCCTGATGGATGTGCGCAACCACAAATTTGAATACGATGCAATCATCGAGCGGCTCGAGGAAGAGAAAGAACGTATGAACCAACTGATGGCACAATCCACCATTCGAGACGAAATCGATGCGGGTTTCGTGAATCAGCTCATGATCGACATCAGAAAAGAGCAGTTGGCCATCGCAAATAAATAACCCGATGCACTTTTTAGGCCTGTTTAAACCCCATCAGTTCAGCAGAACAGAATAGGAGCAAAACGGTTCGCAGCTCGTAGCTCATATGTCTTATTCTACTATCTTATTGTATTCACATCACTCTCTAAAGCATCAATAGCCATGCCCGTCAACAAAAACGCCCTTATCCGCTACAAGACCATCGACAACTGCCTGCGAAATCCTTACCGTCGCTGGACGATTGAAGACTTGGTGGAAGCGTGCTCCGATGCGCTGTATGAGTTCGAAGGCATCCGGCGCGGTGTGTCGTTGCGCACTGTGCAAGGCGACTTGCAGATGATGCGCAGCGACAAACTGGGCTACAACGCTCCTATCGAGGTGTTTGACCACAAATACTACCGATATACCGACCCGGACTACTCCATCATGAAACTGCCGCTGTCGCACACCGACATCGAAACGATGACCGAGGCCGTGGACCTGCTGCGGCAGTTTGAGGACTTCGACCACTTCAGCGAGATGACAGACGTGGTGAGCCGCTTGCAAGACAATCTGGCCGTGGCTCGAGGGAAGAAAAAAATCGTGGACTTTGAGCGCAACAGCAACCTGAAAGGACTGCGGTTTCTGAATCCGCTCTACAACCACATCGCTCGCCGAGAAACCATCAAAATCAAGTATCAATCGTTCACGGCACTCCGGCCACACAGCTACATCATTTTCCCGCATCTGCTGAAAGAATACCGCAACCGGTGGTTTCTGTTCTGCACCACTACCAAAGGCATGATCTACAACTTCGCCCTCGACAGAATCGAGAAAATACAAGCGATGAGCAACATACCCTACAAGGACAACCCCGACTTCGACCCCGACACCTATTTCAACGACATTGTGGGAGTGACCCGTTTCGGCCAGTCAACCGAGGTCACGTTCTGGACCAGTAAGCATCAGGCAGGCTACATAGCCACCAAACCCATTCATCCGTCACAACGCGTTGTGCGTGAGCAAGCCGAGGATGGCAGCATGATTTTCTCGGTGGTGGTCGAGCCCAACTGGGAGTTTTTCTCGCTGATGCTGGGTTTCGGCCCCGGCGTGCGCATTCTCTCGCCAAACGCAGTGGTCAGGGAGATGCGACGCAAGCTGAACAAAGCCTGTGAATTGTATGCCACAGCTGCCGCAGCTTTCACATCAAACGACACCCCGTGAGGAACACGCACAACTGTCAACACATATTTGACTAAACGAACATAAAGAGCCAAAAATGAGACAACTATCGCGAAGTTGCCCCCCCCTATTAAAATTGGGGGCTTTTAGCTGCTTCCCTAACTCAACTTTCGCAAGTAGATTCTTGTTTGCGTAAGAGCAGTCGCGCTCGTTGATGGTCGAAGACCACAACAAAGCCACGGCCTTGAATTGGCGAAAACCCCACTGCGTGCAGGTCGGAGACCTGTGCGGCGTGGGGATAGCGGTCTCACACAGCGACTGGCCTCGTAGAGGGCCAACAAGCGCAAAATTCGCTCATTACCAAAGCTATGCTACCTGCGAAACTTGAATTCCCTAATTTAGGAGAGCTGAAAATGAATCAAAAGTGTGGAACATGGGATTCATACCACTGATAGCGGTAGGCATGATTTGCCCGGAGGGCAATATCTGGATAACCTCGGGCCACCAATTGGCAGAAATGCCTCTGGAAGAGGCTACTTTGGCCACATCCATTGGCTCTTGGCTCTTGTGTGGCCTCCTACAAAGGCACTGCGGTTGCTTTTCCAATCCTCTGGGCCACCGCGAGTGGTGACCCTGGGTTACGCAAATTTTGCCCTGCTGGGCAAGAACCGCCAATGTTCCACACTTTTGACACACCATCTGAGGGGTATGACAAAGTAATTGGCTTTATGTTGTAATAGTTGTTACAATGTTGTTATGTGTTGTTTGACCCACGTAAACAATTGTCCGTCATTGCCACTCATTGTCCTTCATTGTTTGATGCTTGTGTCAAACGGCTTGCTTTTTGCGTTTAGTGGGACTATTCTCTTAACGACCATGCTGCAAGAATGCTGCGACGTTGCTTCGTGCCTGCTGCTCGAGTGTAGCCGGTTCGATGCCGCGAGCTTGGGCCACGGCGGCCACCACTGCGGTGATGTCGATGTCGGCATCGTCGGTCTCCACGAGCAAGCGGCTGAGCGGTGTGGCGGCCACGGCGTCGGCATTGTGGCGCAGGCCGTAGCTCAGCCAGCAACCGGCATCGAGCAGCGTGCGTGCCACGCGCTCATTTCCACGGAACCCATGCACGGCAATGTCCACCCGGTGTGGCCCAGTGCGTCGCCACAAGGTTGCCAGTTGCTGACTGGCACGCACACAGTGGGCGATAACGGGCTTACGGACCTGCTCGGCGATGGCGATGTGCTGCTCCAGCAAGGCCAACTGCCGGTTGAGCGGCGCACCACGCAGGGTGTCGAGGCCGGTCTCGCCAATGGCCACCACCTGTGGGTGGGTGGCGAGTGTCTGAATCAGGCGCAGGTCATCGTCGGTGGCCGACGCGGTGTGCCACGGGTGCAGCCCCACCGAGTAGAGCTTGCCAGGCTGCGGGTGGAACGCATCAACGTTGCAACTGATGACGGCCTCGCAGGCCACGGGGTTGTGGGTGTGGATGTCGAGGATGGTCATGGCACAGGGTCGTAGCCACTGCCACCCCAGGGATTGCAGCGCAGGATGCGCTTGATGGCCAGCCACAGCCCCTTCACCGGGCCGTGCTTGGTGATAGCCTCAACGGCATACTGGCTGCACGACGGCGTGAAGCGGCACACTGGCGGGAACAGCGGCGAGATGAACCGCTGATAGAAGCGGATGGGCAATATGAGCAGACGTGTTATCAAGGATGGGGCAGGGCTTTATTCCGGTTTCGGTTCAGTGGTTTCGGCAGGGGCGGCGGTTTTGCTCAACCGCTCCAGCAGACTAATCATTTTGCGCTCGATGAGCGCATAGTCGGCCACCTCGTTGCCCACATAGATAAAGGCCAGGTCAAGGCTCACGTTGGCCGCTTGCAGCGCATCGTAGAGCAGTGTGCGGCGGTGCAAGCGGTAGGCCTCGCGCACGCGCCGGCGCAGCAACACGCGCTGCACGGCATGGCGGATGCGCTTTTTGGGAATGGTGATGAGCATCTGCGCGGGACTCAGCGCATCATAACGCCGTGGCCTCACCATCACGCGCAGTGGATAGGCCATCAGGCTCTTACCCTCGTTGAAGAGGCTCGTCACCGCCGTGCGGCTGCACAGTTTCTCGCTCTTGTATAACCGTAGTCCTTTCATCAGTTGGGTTGCAGAGGTTTGCCATGTGAATGGCATTGACCGCGCGAAATTACAAAAAAATCGGGGAAGACCCTGCTGGTCGCCCCCGAAATCTTCAAAAATAGTATAATAGCTCTGTTAATCCAGTTCGATTTTAATCTTCTTGTTCGTCATCGACCGGCTCCACGCCAACCTTCTTCAGATACCCCTCAATGGCGCTGGCCATCGATGGTGTTTCGGGGGTGATGGTGGCATCGAGCCTGAGTCCGGCCTCTTTCACGGCCTCGATGGTCGACTGTCCCATGGCGGCAATGGCCACTTCGCCCTGCTCAAAGTCGGGGAAATTGGTCTGCAAGGCTTTCACACCGGCGGGGCTGAAGAAGCACAGCATGTCGTAGTCTAGCTTCTCGTCGGGTCCGAAGTCGTTGCTCACGGTGCGGTACATCACGGCTCTCACATATTGGATGCCATGCTCGTCGAGCACGTTGGGTTGGTCGTTGTGCACATCGCTCACGGCCATCATATAGGTCTCCTTGTTGTGCTTTTGGATCAAGGGCACCAGTCCGTCGAGCTTGCCATTCTCGGCAAAGAAAATCTTGCGCTTGCGGTAGATGATATACTTTTGCAGATAATGTGCTATGGCTTCGGTGACGCAGAAATACTTCTGCGTGTCGGGCACGTTGTAGCGAGTCTCGCTGCACAAACGAAAGAAATGGTCCACTGCTGTGCGGGCAGTGAAGATCACGGCACTGTAGTCGGGTATCATGAGCCGCTGCTGCCGGAACTCTTTGGCCGACAGCCCCTCAACTTTGATGAATGGGCGGAACACCACTTCCACTCCATATTTGCGTTCAAGGTCAAAATACGGCGACCTCTCGGTCGTGGGTCTGGGTTGTGACACCAAAATTTTCTTCATGTCCTATTAGTCTCTTATCACTATTTGTGTACGAAAAACACTATCCAAAATGCTGGCAAATAAACACCGTGCCGGCGCATAGCATCACGATGGGCACGATTTCGACGGCGCAAAGGTACAAAATAAAATAGATTAGTGATGGCAAATTGCTATAAAAAATTCTGAAACCTTTGCATATAAAAACAATTCGGGCGCAGAAGTACAGGATTATTGCAGAAATTAACATTACTTTGGTGGTGCTTGGGAGCACCATCACCATGGCCAGCACGGGCAGGAGCAGCAATCCCAGCAGCGACTGTGTGGCGTTGAAGCCGGTGGTCCACAGTCGTGTGCTCACCGCGTCGCTGAACACCTGCGCGATGAGCCAATAGACCCCGAGCTGCACCAGATAGAACACCACAGCCACAGCGGTGAGCAACACCACATAGCGTGCCACCCCGGCATGCAGGGCCGCCGACAGCGACGGGACCCACGTGGCCAGACCATAGAAGAGCAGAAAGCCCTCCACGATGCAGGTGTTGGCCATCAAGGCACTCAGGATGCGGGTCTCGTTCATCGTATGGTCCTCGAACAGGTTCTCGCGACGGCGTGTCGACACCATGTTGTGCTTGAAATTCGACAGGTATTTATACCCCTTGCGGTAGCTCACCACCACAGCCATCACGCCGGCCATGAGCAATGCCATGCAGGTGGTGTTGTGCAACGGCCCGGTGCCTGCGGGATGCGAGGGCTGGCCAGCAGGCAGCTCCATCACCGGCAATGCGGCCATCGACTCCACCATGGTGTCGCACTGCACACTATCGGGGAACCCCGACAGATACTGCGGCGACAGCTGCACGGCATTGGAATCGACAGCGTTGCTGTCGATTCCAAGGGTGTCGGCAGCCGACGATGATGATGTGTTGGGCATGGGCATGGCAAGTGGATGGATTAGCAGGTTGTTTTGATAACGGTTCGGCTACTCAATATTTGCTCTCGATGGGCATTTGCCCCTCGGCCCATTCGCGCTCGATGGCTTCGACGGCTTGGATGGGTGTGGCAGCCACGGTCCACAGCACGGTGTGTGCGGGTTTCATGAATCCCTGCTCCACGCTGCGCGTGAGCATCGCCACCAAGGGTTCGAAATAGCCTTGTGTGTTGAGCAGCACAATGGGTTTGGCAATCAGCCCCAGCTGCCGCCAGGTGAGTGCTTCGAGCAGCTCCTCGAGCGTGCCGCATCCCCCCGGCAGCACCACAATGGCCTGCGTGATGCGGTGCATGAGCTGTTTGCGCTCATGCATGTCGGTGGTGACCATCACCTGTGTCAGGCGGTCGTAGCACCAGCCGTTGTCGACCATAAACTGGGGAATCACCCCCACGGCCTGTCCGCCATGGTCGAGGCATCCATCGGTCACGGCACGCATCAGTCCCAGGGCGCCACCGCCGTTCACACACACCCAGCCCCGCGCAGCCAGCAACGCTCCCAGCTCACGCGCAGCCGTCATGTAGGCCGCATCGATGTTGTTGCTCGATGCGCCAAACACGCAGATGTTGGTTGTACCGTTCATTTTCACGCTGCAAAATTACTAAATATTCCCTTTGCCCCGGAGGCGCCACGGCGTAAATTTAGAAAAAAAGTTCTCAACATGCCGTGTGATTGCAATTTTTGTCGTATCTTTGCCACAGCTAATTGAGAACCGAGATGCAAGAACCAAGAACCAAGCCCAAAGCTTGCCGCTTAGAAAAGTCCCCTTTAGGGGAATTTTTTGGGTCACGAGCTCATCAATCATAACTGATAACTGACAACTCCTATGAAACTACGCAAAATCAGAGTCGCTCTGGCGGTGGTGTTCTTCACACTCATCACTTGGCTGCTGCTCGACTTCACCGGCACTGCCCATCAATGGCTGGGGTGGATGGCCAAAATTCAATTCATGCCAGCTGTGCTGGCCTTGAATGGGGTGGTAATAGCCATCCTCGTGCTGCTCACGCTCGTGTTTGGCCGCATCTACTGCTCGGTGATATGCCCGCTGGGTGTGCTGCAAGACCTCATCTCGCGCCTGCACACCTGGCGCAAGAAGAACCGCTTCACCTATTCGCCGGCCCTGACCTGGCTGCGCTTAACCATGCTGGCTGTGCTGGTGGTGGCTTTGGTGGCAGGCCTAAGCACCGTGGTGGCCTTGCTGGCACCCTACAGCACCTATGGCCGCATTGCCGCCAACCTGCTGCAGCCCATATATCTGTGGGCGAACAACGGTCTGGCCGCCATCGCCGAGCACTACCAGAGCTACGCCTTCTACAGCCGCGAGGTGTGGCTGCGCAGCCTGCCCACGCTCATCATCGCTGTGGTCACATTTGCCGTTATCACCGTGCTGGCATGGCGGGGTGGGCGCACCTGGTGCAACACTATCTGTCCCGTGGGCACCGTGCTGGGCTACCTGGCGAAGTTCTCGTGGTTGAAAATCCGCTTCCACAACGACAAGTGCAAGAGCTGCGGCATGTGCTCCAAGAACTGCAAAGCCAGTTGCATCGACTTCAAAAACCACACAGTGGACTACACACGCTGCGTGGCCTGCGGCAACTGCCTCGACAAGTGCGCGTTTGGTGCGCTGAGTTATGCAGGAGGACACGGGGGACTTAAGGATTCCGAAAGCAATCCAAACACGCCTCCTTCAGGAAAGGAAGGGGAAGACCATGAGGCCAAAGACGATGTTGACAACACTCGCCGCGCCTTCCTGGTGGGCGGTGCCCTTCTGGCCGCCGATGCCGCGCTGGCTCAGGCCGGCAAGAAAGTGGACGGCGGACTGGCCAAAATCGAGGACAAGGTTATCCCCGAGCGGTGCACCCCGCTCACGCCTCCGGGGTCGTTCAGTGCCATGCACATGCAACAGCACTGCACGGCTTGCCAGCTGTGCGTGACGCACTGCCCCAACGATGTGCTGCGTCCCAGCTCCGACCCACACACGCTGATGCAACCCACCATGAGCTACGAGCGAGGCTACTGCCGACCCGAATGCACCCGCTGCAGCGAGGTGTGCCCCACGGGAGCCATTCGCCCCATCGATGTGGCTCAGCGTGCGGCCACGCAAGTGGGCCACGCTGTGTGGGTGAAAGAAAACTGCGTGGTGCTACGCGACGGTGTGAGCTGCGGCAACTGCGCCCGACACTGCCCCGCTGGAGCCATCATGATGGTGCCCGTCGACCCCAACGATGACGCATCGCCCATGGTGCCCGCCGTCGACAGTGCCAAGTGCATTGGCTGCGGAGCTTGCGAATACCTATGCCCCGCACGACCGCACACTGCCATCTATGTGGAAGGTCACGAAATGCATAAGGAAATCTAATGCATAATGCACAATTACCACAATGCGCTGCCGGACTCACGACGCTATAGTGTCGCACCCCGTCGCATTCCATAGCATCCCTACCCCATTTTAATCTCTGAATCATGAGCAACAAGACATATACCCGCCGCAATTTCCTCAAGGCACTTGGCCTTGCTGGAGCCACTGCCGCCACGCCAGCTATGGTGAGCTGCGTGAGTGGCGAGAAACCGGCCACCACGGCCACCAACCAGGAGCCGCCCATAGGCAAAATGACCTACCGCACCAATCCCAAGACCGGCGACCGCGTGTCGCTGCTGGGCTACGGCATGATGCGCCTGCCAACACTGGATGCTGGCGGTGGCTCGGCGCGCGAGGAGCAGGATGCCGAAATCGACCAGGAGATGGTCAACCGCCAGGTGGACTACGCCATCGAGCATGGCGTGAACTATTTCGACACCTCGCCGGCCTACTGCCGTGGTCGCAGCGAGCATGTCACGGGCATCGCGCTGGCACGCCACAAACGCAACGAGTTTTTCATCGCCACCAAGCTCTCGAATTTCGCCCCCGACACGTGGTCGCACGAGGCCGGGGTGGAGATGTTCCAGAACTCACTCAAGGAGCTTCAGGTCGACTACATCGACTACCTGCTGCTGCATGCCATTGGCGGCGGCGACGATGCCATGGACACCTTCAACAAGCGCTACATCACCAATGGCATCCTCGACTACCTGATTGAACAGCGCGAGAAAGGCATTATCAAGAATCTGGGCTTCAGCTACCACGGCGATGTGGCCATCTTCGACCACGCGCTCAAGATGCACGACAGCGGCAAGGTGAAGTGGGACTTTGTGCAAATCGAGCTGAACTACCTCGACTGGCACTTTGCCGATGAAATCAACGACAGGAACACCGATGCCGAATACCTCTACGGCGAGCTCACCAAGCGCGACATTCCCTCGGTGATTATGGAGCCTCTGCTGGGTGGCCGTCTGGCCAACCTGCCCGAGCCGCTGGCCGCCAAGCTGCTCGCACGCGACCCCACGCACTCGGTGGCCTCGTGGGCGTTCCGCTACGCCGGCTCGTTCCCCAAGGTGCTCACCGTGCTGAGCGGAATGACCTATATGGAGCATCTGAAAGAGAACCTCAACACCTACAGTCCGCTCAAGGCACTCACCCAGGAGGAAATGAGCTTTCTCGAGGGCGTGGCAGCCGAATATGTGAGCTACAACATCATTCCGTGCAACGACTGCAAGTACTGCATGCCGTGCCCCTATGGCATCGACATCCCGGGCGTGTTTGTGCACTTCAACAAGTGCCTGAGCGAGGGCCATGTGCCACGGTCGAAGGAGCAGGCCGACTACCAGGAGGCTCGCCGGGCGTTCCTCATTGGCTACGACCGCTCGGTGCCGCGCCTACGGCAAGCCGACCACTGCATAGGCTGCGGACACTGCGAGCCGCACTGCCCGCAACGCATTCGCATACCACGCGAGATGGAACGCATCAGCCGATATGTTGACGCGCTCAAGAGCAACAATGCCGAGGGGCTTGTCGACCCGCAAATGAAGAACGAATAGTTAACCGCACGACCACCACACTATGCACATCGTTATTGCAGGCAACATAGGCAGCGGCAAGTCCACGCTCACGCGCATGCTCGCCCAGCACTACGGCTGGACACCGCAATTCGAGTCGGTGGATCACAACCCCTACCTCGAGGATTACTACCGCGACATCCACCGGTGGTCGTTCAATCTCGAGGTGTATTTCCTCAAAGAGCGTTTCCGCGACCTGATTGCCATAGGCCAGGCGCAGGGTACCATCATCCAGGACCGCTCGATTTTCGAGGGGGTGTATGTGTTCATGGCCAACAACAAGGCCATGGGACACCTCACCGACCGCGACTACAACACCTATATGGAGCTGTTTGAGCAAATGCTCACAGTGGTGCGGCTTCCCGACCTGATGATTTATCTGCGTGCGTCGGTAGCTCATCTGGTGGGCAACATCCAGCAACGCGGACGGGATTATGAGCAGACGATGCAGCTGGAATATCTCGAGAACCTCAACCAGCGCTACGAGGATTTCATCACGCATCAGTACAAAGGGCGTGTGATGATTGTCGACAAAGACAACCTCGACTTCGAGCACCGCCCCGAAGACTTCGCCCAGGTCACCGACCGCATCGACCGGCTGCTCTACGGCCTATTCCCCGACGAGGAATGATGCGAGAAGGCCTCCCCAAACCTCTCCTAAGGAGGGGCTTAGGAGAAGTGAACAAGTAATAAGTAGAGCCGCACCCTGGTGCGGCTGATGACCGAAGCAAAACCCAAGAACCCAAAAACCAAGACTCCCTATTTCGCGACAACCCAATAGCATCACTGAAAACTGATAACTGAAAATTGACAACCGATAACTGACAACCGATATGCACATTGCAGTAGCTGGAAACATTGGGTGCGGCAAAACCACCCTTACACGCATGCTCGCTGAGCGCTATGGCTGGCAGCCACGCTACGAGTCGGTGAGCGACAACCCCTACCTGTCGGACTTCTATGCCGACATGAAACGCTGGTCGTTCAACCTGCAGATTTATTTCCTCAACAAGCGTTTCAAAGAGGTGGTGGAGATTTCCAAAAGCAACGAAATCATCATTCAAGACCGCACCATCTTTGAGGATGCGTGCATCTTTGCGCCCAACCTTCACGACCAGGGCATGATGAGCGACCGCGACTTTGCCAACTACAGCGACCTGTTCGACCTGATGATGTCGCTGGTGCGGTTGCCCGACCTGATGATTTACATCCGCTCGAGCATCCCCACGCTGGTGGCGCAAATCCAGAAACGCGGACGCGAATATGAGCAAACCATGCGTCTCGACTACCTACAGGGTCTGGAACGCCGCTACGAGGAATGGATTGCCGATTATCACGGTCCACTGCTGGTGATCGATGGCGACCACTGCAAGTTTGGCGAGCGTGCCGAGGACTTCGTGCAGGTGACCGACAAAATCGACGCACAGCTCTACGGCCTGTTCCCGATGATTTGAGGCTCGTTGAGATGCCTGGCGCAGTGTTGCCGTCACCCCTTGGCGGGGTGTGGCGGGGCCTGCCCCTCGCATTGTGCCGTGAGGTCTTTCACCACCTCGCTGCCAATGAGCAATCCCGCTGCAGCAGGCACCCAGGCATTGCTGGCAGGCACGCGTTCATTGCCTTCCAGCTCTATCGGCAGCCGGGGCACTTCAGGACTATAAACGCACTTGAAGTGATTGATGCCCTCGCGGCGCAACCGCTTGCGCAACACCTTGGCCAGCGGGTCCATCATGGTCTTGGTGATGTCGGCCACTCGCAGGGCCGTACTGTCGAGCTTGTTGGCCGCTCCCATGCAGCAGATGATGGGCACGTCAAGCCGCTTGCAACGGCGTATCAGCTCCATCTTCGCCGCCACAGTGTCGATGCAGTCCACCACATAATCATATGCGCTCAAGTCGAGCTGGTCGGCATTGCTGGCCAAGTAGAACATCTCGTGCGTGGTCACACGGCAATGGGGATTGATGGCCTGTATGCGCTCGCGGGCCAGCTCCACCTTGCTGCGACCCACATTGGTGGTCAGTGCGATAATCTGCCGGTTCACGTTGGTGATGGTCACGCGGTCGTTATCGACCACATCGATGGCTCCCACCCCGCTGCGGGCGAGCACCTCCACAGCATAGCCGCCCACACCGCCCACGCCAAACACCGCCACGCGGCAGCGCATCAACCGCTGCATGGCCTGCTCGCCAAGCAACATGCGGGTACGAGAAAATTGGTCTTGCATAATGATGGGTGTTGAGTGAAGAGCTTTACGCTTAGTTCTTGGTTCTTGACACGCGTTAGCCAGCCTGCATCTTGCAGCTTGCATCTTGCATCTTTAACTTGCGCACATGCCATATCTCCAGGCTGTTGATGGCATTTTGCCACAGGATGTAGCACCCTGGCCCCACCGAGCACAGGGGGTTCAGATAGGTGTAGGCAATCCAAACGGCAAAGGCGGTGTTTTTCTGCCCCAAGCCCTGGCCGCTCTCGATGGTGGCATCGAAGTAGTGTCCCACCCATCGTCCCAGGGCAAACTGCACCAGACACAACACCAGCGAGATGACTGCGATGGTGAGCACAAACGCCACCGTGGTGTCGGCATGAACAATATATTTCACCGTGGAACCCGTGACGATGCTTAGCGAGATAGCCCACATATAGAATGACAAATCCTCGATACTCACCAGCCACGCATGCAGGCGATGCAGATAATGCTTCACCAAATAGGCTGCCACCATGGGCACCAGCAGCACCATGCACACCTTCCACAAGATGGTGAAAAAAGCCTCCAGAAAGGAGATGTCCACTCCACGGTCGATTAGCGGGAACACCAGCGGAACCATCACGGCAGTAACAAAATTGGATAGAAAGGTGTAGGAGGTCATCGACTCCAAATTGCCGCCCAGCTTGGCTGTGACCACTGCGGCAGCGGCAGCCCCGGGCGCGATAATGCACGTCAAGATGCCCTCCATCAGGATGAGGTCGCGCCCTTTCATCTCCATAGCCATGATTAACCCTGACACCAAGGCCACCAGCAGCACCTGCAGCAACGAAATCCACCAGTGCCATGCCGTGGGGCGCATCTTGTGAAAATCTACCTTGCAGAACGTGGTGAACAGAATCATGCCCATGAACAGCGGGAAGATGGCGTCGAAGATGGGGTCGAAAAAGCGAGCCGCTCCGTCCAATGCCTCCACATTGGCGAAGACGAGATACAGCACCGTGCCGGTGACAATGGCACAGGGCAGCGTCCAGTTTTTTACAAAGGTGACGATTGACTTATAGTTCAGCACCCAGTCGAGGAGTTATAAGATACTTAGTGATGTGGAAAAACAAGTTAGGAAAATAGACATAAGACCACAAGCCCTTGAGTGCGGTTGACATAAGAACATAAGATTCTTACAATCATTGCTTAACAAGGACTACATGTAGGACTTTCTAAAGGACTTTTTAAAGCGGAATCAACCAAGCTATTCAGAGATCCTTTTGCGCCTTGGCGATTTTCTCGTTACTTTTGGCGATTTTCTCGTTGAGCTTAACCACCTTCTGTTGGGATTTCATGCGCTTTTGCTCATCCACGATGGTGGGCAGCTCGCCCTCGAGAATCTCCTTTTCGCGGGTATATTTTTGGATGTTGTTCTTCTCTTTCTCGATGGTCTTATGTGCTTTTTCGCGCTTCTCGGCTTCTTTTGCCTTCTTCTTGGCTTCCTTGGCCTGCTGCTTGGCTTCCTTCTCGGCCTGCTTGGCCTGCTTCTTAGCCTCTTTTTCGGCCTTTTGTGCCTCCTTGGCTTGCTTCTTAGCAGCTTTTTCAGCCTCTTTGCGTTCCTTGAGGGCTTTCTTCTGCTGCTTCAGGGCCTCCTCCTGCTTCTTGATGTCCTTTTCTTGCTGCTGCGTGGTGACATACTGCGGCATGGCAGCAGGCATGGCATTGCTGAATGCGCCGCCGCACATCAACGCGGCACAAGCCAACATGGTAATCAGTCGTTTCATTTTCTTCGAATTTAGTGATGAATAATTTGATGGCGCAAAAATACAATAAAAATCATTACCCCATGTCATTTTTGACAAAGTTTAGCGATGTGAAAAAATAAGTTAGTAAAAAAAGACATAAGCCCTTGAGTGCGGTTGACATAAGAACATAAGCATTTCAAGCACGACCCACAAGTATAAAGTTTATGGCATTCGCCTCGGCGGCCGAACAAGAACAGGGACAACTGCTCGGTAGTCGCCATTTATTTCGGTATCGAAAATGGAGGAGCGGCAAATATTGCCATAAATATTTTGCGATTCCATAAAAAAACCATATTTTTGCAGTCGAAAAAGGAGCTATCCACAACTTGTTGCCTATGAATAGACTATTACCCCTGGTTTCGGCCATGCTTGCCCGGCTCTACGACCCCGCCCTGGGCCGATTCCTCAGCCCCGACCCCGAAGTGCAGCAGCCCGAGGGCACCCAGGGCTTCAACCGCTACACCTACTGCCTGAACAACCCGCTGCGATATGTTGACCTGGACGGACTGGCTTGGCTGATGGCAAAATACGCGGGAGAGTATTTCATTTTCTTTGATGATAGAGTTAAGAATGCTTCTTATTTGCCTGAGTTCTACCGAAACCATGCCAATATTACAATTTTAGACGATGATGCTGTGATTTACACAAAAAATCTTGAATCAGATGAAATTATTAATGAATTCCATCTTTACCCAGATGGTAATTTCATGATAGATGGGATATCGCAAACATCTGAGTACAACAACAATGGCATTCTACATATTGGAAGCACTAATTTCACAAGTCCTTCAACAATCGCAAATAATTGGTATGGCTCATATTTAGGACCTTACAATCCGACTCTCAACGGACGCGATTACTCTTACTCCATTCCTCCAATAGACTGGCATGACTATTATGCCTTCCAGCACGATCAGGGTTATGACAGATGGGGTGCATCAGGTTCTTATGACGCTCTATTCAACACAAACACCATTAATACAGATTTTCAATTTGCGATTAGAATGCTGTCTAATCCAGAAACATCAAATACTTATTTAGGTAAAATGGCAGGTAATGCCTTTATGCTCATCTATGGGCTAAAACTTAATCTTATTTTCATTCAATCACAACCATGGGATTAGGTGGATTAAAAAGAGTAATAGGGTGTTTTGTTGCTTTTTGGATTGCCATACTGCTTATTGGCGGTTATGCGCTGATGTGTTTTGTTGGTGCCATACCCAAGCCTCCCGACAACAAGGTGTTCATAGTGGCGCATGAAGATATTGCCAAAGTGCGTGCCAACATTGCCAAATGGCGACTGCTCTATGATTGCGGCGAACAGCCCGATGGGACTTCGCTCGACACATTCCAGCGTCTTGCTTCAAGCAACCATTTCGTGCAAATATCCGATTGCGTTCTGGTGAGCGTGGACATCGATGCATACACCAACCAAATTGAGTTGAGCAACTACGCATTCACGGCATTTAACTTTTATGGTGCTGGTCGCATTGGCGATTGTGAATACGACAACAGCAGTATTCCCAACCAACGAATGGTTATCAAGCGATTCACGGAAACCATACTGAAGGACGTTCCTTACAAGAGCAAAACCAGCGATTTCCAGGACACGCTCGTCTATATCAACAGGCCAATCGTGCTTTATGGGCTTGGTGCGCTCGTTCTGCTACCTATATCGCTGATCATCTTTTTAGCATATCTGGCCATCTGCGCTTTTACAGGCAAATATGGCATTCCAAAGAAATAGCTCCTCTCCACAAGCATATCTGATTGATTATGAGCAAGAAATATTGGCTTTTGCTTTTAGGCATTCAACTTGCATTATGCATCATCTTTGCGTACTGCTATTTCGGCAATGCTTTTGGCCAGCCTGATTTCGAGAAAAAATATGAGATTATGGGCGGAAAGGCTAAACTACGGAGCAATATAGCTCAGTTAGCAGTAGCAGGCACCGACATCGACTCACTCGCATCGCAATGCCACCGCGTCAGATTATATGTAGAGGGACCCTATCAAGTGGATTGCTGGATTGATGCGGACTGCAACGTATTGACTGTGAGCAGTTATTTGCACGAAACCAACGGGGTGCCTGCTGTGGGCATGATGAATAATCCAACAATCAAAGGCAGTTCATTAAAAGTGCAGCGCGAGGTGATAAAAGGTGTTGAGAAAGAAGTGCTTAAGGGTGTGACATATGAGAGTGCGACCTCCCAGGCCGAAGACATGCTTAATTACATTTATGTGCTTGTCGCTCCAAAGCTGTGGCTCTTTTTCCCTACCCTGATGATAACGATTTTCCTTTACCGTCGGCACAACAAACGACGGAAAATCCGATAAATCGAAAGATTGGTTCAAAAGATAGAAAGCTACCACAATAGCAAATACACAAATATCAAATCATGAACTGCCGCAACATTACCCTGTGCATGATTGCTGCCGGATGTGTGTTCCTGATGATTCACTCGTCCTGTTCAAGCACCAATAACTGGCTGAGAAACAACAGAGCGGTGTCGGTCTGCAATAGCATTTTCAACGTTTATGCCAGTCGGCACGTCTCTCCGTATGTGTATGAGCGTTTTACGGATGATGACCAGTTTTATATTCTTCAGTTTATCAGCCCTGATTCTATAGAAATCAGCTATAGTGCCATTATTGATGGGCGTGATTCGTTATTGTTCGCCTCAGAATATGCCGTTGTATCAATCGGCTTAAAACAGATTATAATTGCATCTGGAAAGACAACAACGGTTACAAGTGGACTAAGTGATAATTTCGAAGGACTCCATTCCATTGATTTGAACCAAGGCGACACACTGTACTACGCCACACTACCCACAAGAATCAGAGTAAAAGAATATTCATTCAAGGCTAATGCATTGAGTGTTGCCAAGGCTATGCATTATGATTATGACAACCAACATCATCAGGTTTATGCAAACGATTCATCCTTTCATTATTGCAGACCACCGATTTACTGCAATCAACAACAGGAGCGATGAATTGTGCCATGAAAAGAAAAACATCGCCGCTGTTGCGTATCACGATGGAATTGACTACATTTGCAGCGAAAACGGCCATTACACATTCGTCACCTCTCTCGGTTTTGGTATTATTTCGTCTTATAAATTCATGCCATGGCTAATCTATCAAATTGTAAATTATGGTTCTGGTGCTCGTTGATTACAATCCACACGGTGCTTGCTGTTATGAATTTCATACGATTCATAACACCATATGGAGAACCAGCCGTTCCCGCTAAGATGTACATGATTACTGACGGTAAAGCAAAGGAACAGCTGCATAGAAACATCTCGCTGCGAATTGAAGATTCGGAGGTGCTAATAGGTGGGTTGGAAAGAAGCCGCGAAACAAAACTTAAACTGGACGATGGAACAATCGTTGAAATATATTTTGCAACTGACGACATGCTTGGGTTAGAACGATATTCTTATGTGCAAGCAGGTGAGCGATGGTATGGATTGATAAACCGGCCTGATTCGCCAGGCAGTTCATTGAGGATGCAACGCAAAGTCATCAACGACTTTGAGCAGCAAGTGCTTGCTGGAGTCACGTTCAGCAGCAAGACATCTCACTTTGAAGATTGCATCGACTACCTGGACTTACTTATTTTTGCACCAGCAATAGCGTTTTACCCTTTAACTCTCGTACTCTCAATAAGAGGCATACGTCGTGAGATTGCGCTAATGGAGGACGAAGATCAATGATGGTACAAGGAAATGACGTACATCCTAAAATTGAATGGCAGAAACGATGAAGTTGTTTAAGCAAATCAAACGTCTAACGCTGTGTGCCGCGGCTGTGGCATTCTGTGCTCCAAATCTTGCTCCTATCCATGGACGCAATTTTATGGAGGATTATACGTCATTTATCGGGGCTGATGATTATCGTGCGTTTTATGAAAGACACGGTGTATTGCCCTGCATTTATGAAAGCGTGGATCGCTCAGCGAATTTGGTTATTAAGTTTGAGGACAAAAACCTGGTTCGTTCAGAAAACAACAAGTTGGTGTATCATGTCACGCCTCATTTCACCTCGTGCCCCTATATGATTGTCGACTCGGTGGTGCCGTTCAGGAATGAGCGGGAAAAAGAATCGTATAAAGAGGGTCAAGATTCCTATAGGGATTCCCTAAGGAAATTACACCCCGGTTTCCAACAGCATGGCGTTCAAATAACAGATGTTTCCGGGACGTTTGACAGCAGTTCGGTGGTGAAACGCCATCATGCCATACCAATAAAGCGGTTGGACTTATGCGTGGGCGACACCATTTTTGCCAACAATCAGATGACCATTCTTTGGATTAACGGTCATTACTTAAAGGCCAGCAGAACAGCGTTAATCAGTAAGGTGTTCATGAACTCAGACTGGCGCAGAGAACTCGAACACCATAGAATGAAGTCGAACATGAATCCTTATAATTCACTCCCTGAATGAAGAAAAAGCATATAACCATCCTTGCTTCATTGCTGCTGGTGCTTTTGATGTGCCTGATACCGCAACCACATTCATCGGCTCAATGTGCGAGTTCGATACCGCCCCACATGGTTGAGGCACGAAAGTTTTTCAGCCGCCACCAGTTCTACCCCAACGTGTATGCGTTCAGCGACCGTGCCGAGCACAATGTGCGGCTTGAGTTCATCGGCAGGGACACGATGCAGGTTGCGAACCGGCCGCAAGGGAAGAAGCATCAATCGCTTGTTTTCGTTGATGTATATAAGACCCATTTCGACCACAAGCATCATCAGCGCGTGATTGTGGTGGATCGGCTGCTTTACACCAGCCGTCGCGACCTTGCGGCAGCACCGGTGGCTCGCCCGTTCCATCCCGACGACCCGGTGGCCGACGTGATGAGCGTGATGCCCCTGCTCGCCCCGGGCGACACCGCCCTGATGGGGTACGACTGGGACGTGATTTTGGCTGGCGGCTTGCTGTTTGAAATCAACCTGA
>JAFYCU010000248.1 GCA_017545095.1 Muribaculaceae bacterium
CCTACGACTCTTTCGACGACCCGGAACTGCGCTACCGCCAGCGCTATGTGGACCTGGTGGTGAACGACGGCGTGAAGGACACCTTTATCAAGCGCGCCACCGTGCTCAAGACGCTGCGCCAGGTGCTCGACGATGCCGGATACACCGAGGTGGAAACCCCCACGCTGCAAAGCATTGCCGGCGGCGCCTCGGCGCGTCCGTTCATCACCCATTTCAACGCGCTCAACGTGGATATGTATATGCGCATCGCCACCGAGCTTTACCTCAAGCGACTGATTGTGGGTGGTTTCGAGGGTGTGTATGAAATCGGGAAGAACTTCCGCAACGAGGGCATGGACCGCAACCACAACCCAGAGTTCACCTGCATGGAACTGTATGTGCAGTACAAGGACTACAACTGGATGATGGACTTTACCGAGCGTCTGCTCGAAACCATCTGCATCGCCGTGAACGGCAAGCCCGAGAGCGAAATCGACGGCAAGGTAATCAGCTTCAAGGCCCCCTATCGCCGGCTTCCCATCCTCGATGCTATCAAGGAGAAGACGGGCTATGACCTCGACGGCATGGACGAGGCGCAGATTCGCGGCGTGTGCCGTGAGCTGAACCTGGAGGTGGACGAGAGCATGGGCAAGGGCAAGCTCATCGACGAGATTTTCGGCGAGTTCTGCGAGGGATCCTACATCCAGCCCACGTTCATCATCGACTATCCCGTGGAGATGTCGCCGCTGACGAAGATGCACCGCAGCAAGGCCGGGCTCACCGAGCGTTTCGAGCTGATGGTGAACGGCAAGGAGCTGGCCAACGCCTACAGCGAGCTCAACGACCCCATCGACCAGGAAGAGCGCTTCAAGGAGCAGATGCGCCTGGCCGACAAGGGCGACGACGAGGCCATGATCATCGACCAGGACTTCCTGCGTGCGCTGCAATATGGCATGCCGCCCACCAGCGGCATTGGCATCGGCATCGACCGACTCACCATGCTCATGACCGGCAAGAGTTATATCCAGGACGTGATGCTCTTCCCGCAGATGCGCCCCGAAAAGGTGGCACGCCGCGACAAGGAGGAGGCGTTCACCGCGCTGGGCATTCCCGCCGAGCGGGTGGCCCCCATTCAAAAGGCCGGGGTGCTCACCGTCGATGCCCTCGCAGCACTCGAGCGACCCGGAAAGCTGTTCCAAGACCTGCTCGACATCAACAAGAAATACAAGCTCGGCTACAAAGCCCCCACTGCCGACGAGGTGAAGAGCTGGGTGGAACGTGCCGCGCAAGTACACAACAACCAATGACCGCCCCCATGCGGACTAAGGCAATGCGACCGACAACACAAGCAATAATACGTAATCACTCAATAACACACCGCATAACATGTTCAAGAGAATCCTTATCGCAATGATGCTGCTCACGGCTCTGGTGACTCAGGCCGAAGGGTGGAAGGCGCATCAGCAATTTATCGGTACCAAAATTCAAGGCATCATCGATGCCGACAACCACGTCTACCAGCTGGTGTGCAACAGTGTGTTGCGCTTCGACAAGGCCACGGGCAACATCGAGTCGCTCTCGCGTAACAATGGTCTCACCGACGCACTGGTCAACCAAATGTATTACAACTACGACAGGCATTACCTGCTGCTTACCTATGCCAACTCCAACATCGATATCATTTATGATGATGGCCGCATTGTCAACGTGCCGGTGCTGAGCAACTACACCTCCACCGACAGCAAAATCATCAATGATGTCACCTTCTATGACGGACACATCTATGTGTCGACCGATTTCGGCTTTGTGGTCGTGAATGACGTTACCCTCGAGATGGAGTATTACCGCAACTACGGTCAGCCGTTCCGCTCCATAGCGTTCACCGGTGGGCGCTTCAACGCGTTGGTTGGCGACTCGCTTTACAGCTGCACCAAAGCGAAGCCCGAGACGTTTGCCGACTTCCACTCGGTAGCGATGGTCAAGAACCGCGAGACCAACTCGGCCGGCAAAGCGGTGACCATCAGTTCGGCTTTCCTGCACACGCTGAACGACTCCAGCCTACTCTTGCGTATCACCAGCACCAACGACAGCACCTACCTCAAGCGCATCACTTTCATGCCGCAAGACTCGGTCGATGTGTTCCAATATGCCACGCGACTCACGGCAAGTAATCCGTTCACGAGCCTGCAACCCACCCCCACAGGTTTCCTGCTGAATGTGGCAGCCACTACCAAGATTTACTACACGCTCACTCCCGATGGAGTCACCTTTAAGGCTGTGAACGGCAAGGGTAATGGCATTTTCTCTTGCAATCCCGCTGGCAACGGCACGCTCTGGGGGCTTGGTGCTAACGGACTCTTCGACAACGCGGCAGCAACTACCTATTACCAAACTAACAGTATTGGTTTGGCGTTACCTTATTGGGCTGCCTACAACAACCTGTCCAACAAGCTCTATTTGGTGAACACCGCCGACACGCCGCTGGTGCCTTCCAGTCCAGCTAAAAGCACTGCTTTCACAGCCTACGTTTACGATGGTGAGTCATGGAGCGGCGATGGTTGCATCCATGTGACGGGCGGTGTGGCGGAGCAGAAGGCCACCAGTGGGTGGCAACCGGTGTTTGCGCCCAACGAACCCAACACCTACTATGAGGGCTCTTACTGGAGCGGCGTACTCAAGGTGCGCAACGACACGCTGGTTGCCGTGTATGACGAGCGCAACTCTACCATTATGTATAATCGGAACTATTTCCGAGGCATTCAGTGCTTGCGCTTCGACTCTCAAGGAAACTTGTGGGTGGTGCAATGCGATTTTGAGAATCAAACCAATGTACCACAGCCAGCCATGGTGCTGCCGGCCAGCAAATTGGCTCTTGACAACAATGTGACGGCAGAAGATTGGTACAGCTACGCCCTCCCCACCACCACCACATCGAAATTCAATTCATTCGCCATCGGTCGTGGCGATGTCAAAGTCTATTGCCCAGGCGACTTGGGAGCAGGAAAGACCTATCTGATACTCTGGCGCGGCCCCATCGATGGCGAGCAGGAAATCAAGCAGCACACCAGCATGCGGGATCAGGAAGGCACGCAGTTCAAAAACGGTGCTTATGTGACCATGGCTGCCGACTCCACCGGACTGGTGTGGGTGGGCTCGTCGGAGCTGTACTACTTCGACCCCACCACAGCCTTCGGCGATGTTTTGTATGTTACACGCCCGCGCACAACGGCTGGCGACTTCGCCCTCGACGGCGTGGCCATCGAGCATATCGACGTTGACACGCAAAACCGTAAATGGATCAGCACCAAGTCCGATGGCGTGTACCTGCTCAGCCCCGATGGCAGTGAGGTGCTCAAGCATTTCACCACCAGCAACAGCATCATGCCGTCGAACAACGTGTACTCGACTTGCCCCATGGGCAACACCGGTCATGCGATGATCATGACCAGTCTGGGCGTAGTGGAATATCTGGGTGATGACAGCGATGAGCTGGCGGAGGTGGGAACTGTTGAGGTGTTCCCCAACCCCGTGCGCCCCGACTTCACCGGTCTGGTGACGCTGAGCGGTGTTTCGCGAGGGCAAACCGTGCGCATCACCAACCAGCAGGATGAGGTGGTTGCCGAATTTTTCGTTACCGACGCGGCCACATGGGATGCCTGCTACAGCACGGGCGAGCGTGTGGAAACTGGCCGCTATGCAGTCAGGGTGTCGCAAGCCGATGGCTCGTTCACCCAAGAGCCGCAGGCCACGGTGATGGTGATTAGATAATTAGCACGAACAGCCCGATGGATATCCATTCTGTTGAGTTCTACGTTCTGGCCTTGTTTGTGGCTTTTGCACTGCTGGGAGTGATTTTCGGCCGTTACGATCGTTCGCCGGCACGCACACATCTGGCTGCCTATGATGTCACACCCGATGAAACGGCCTCGGACGACGAAGACCACTGGGTGCGCTTCACTGGTCAGCCCGACGGCACCGTGCGCATCGATCGTCAGGGACTCGAACTCGTTCCCGGCGAAACGGTGAACCTGGTGGCTACCATCATCGACGACAAACTCACCATCGTAGAGAAACGAGGACTGGCCGCCGACGGCAACGCTATGCCCAGCCAAGCTCATGCCATCGTGGACTGGATGCCCACCCGGCGCATGCACATCCGCTACGAGAGCGAGCTTACCGGCGAATGGGGCATGGTGGCCTTTGCCAATCGTGAAACGGCGTGCAAACAATGCCAACTCAGACGCTGATGTATTTTATTTAACCAACAAAACAATTTGTTGGCATCTTACGCGTTATAAATACGATACACCATTTTTTGAACTATAATAAAACTCCTTGCATATTATGATTAAGAAAGCCATCATCTTTCTGATGCTCTTGATGCCCATGGTGCTCAAGGCACAATACACGGTGGGCACATGGACGCTCCATCCCACCTATGCGGCAGGACAAACACAGAACTGCATCGACACTGGTGATAGAATCTACTATCTGGTGAGTGACTGCCTCTATTGCTTCGACAAGCAAACCCTTGAAAATGAGTCCTACACCAAGCAGAACTACCTTTCGGATGTGAATGCAATCACCGGCATCTACTACAACTACGACAAGCAGTATCTGGTGGTGGTGTATACCAACTCCAACATCGATTTCATCACCAACGAGGGGCGCATCGTGAACCTGCCTGAAATCAAAGATGCCATCCTCACCACCTCGAAAGGTGTGAACGATATCACCTTTGGCAGTGGCAACAACGTGTATGTGGCCACCGAGTTTGGCTATGTGGTGGTGGACGACTCCAAGTTTGTCATCAAAGAGTCGCACGTCTATCACAAGAGCTTCACCTCGATTGCCCAGGTGGGCGAGAAACTGGTGGCCACGTTCGACAGCAAAATCAACATTTCGGGACTGAACGACAAGCACGACGCCATTTCATCGTTTGTCGCCACCTCTGCCGCACACGATGCACGTTTCTATCCCATCAATGCCAGCAAGGTCTTTGTCCGCACCGGTTCGCGCCTCTATGTGGGCACCCCTGGTGGCACGGCAACAGCTCCTAAAATCAGCCTTCAGACGGTGCTGGCGGCTAAATGCGACGGTGTGCAGCGCACGCCTTCGGGATTCATGGCCAACTTCATGGCAGCGGGGTGCTACTACACGTTCGACACCAATGGAGCTAATGCCACCCGCGTTGATGGCGGCAACGAAATCTTCACGTTCACCCCGGGCAGCAACACCATCTGGGCCGTTGGCAACAACGGACTGCACAAAGTGGGCGAGGAGTCGAGCTACTACAAGCCCAACGGCATCAGCATCACCACTATCCCCTTCTGGGCCACCTATGACCCTCAACTGGAGCGGTTCTACCTGCAAACCAGTGCCGATAACTTCCTGCTTACCCATAGTGCCGACTGCAACAAAATGGAAATCAACACCTATGATGGTCAAACGTGGCGCGATGTCACACCCGACAAGCTCGGTGACAAAACTGATATCCCTGGCCGATTAGACACTATTGTAAGCACCGACCGCACGAAGTACAGCGGATACCCACTGACCGTGAACCCCAACGACCCGAACACCTATTTCTTTAGCACGCGCGAACGCGGCATCTATAAGGTGACCAATGGTAAGACGGTTGATATGTTCTACTGGAATAAAACACCTCACATCCCCGAAGCCAACGTGCCGGCTGTGGCATATCGCGGTGCAACGGCATTCGACGGCGATGGCAACCTGTGGGTGGTGTATAGTGGAGGCTCCAAGTCAACGGGCATCAATGCCAACGTGGTGGCTTTGCCAAAAGCTATTGTCAACAGCACCACACCTATCAAGTATGCCGACTGGAAGAAGATTGCCATCCCCGACATCTACAGCGGGGAGTTCAAGCGCGCCTCGTTTGTCATCACCGACAACATCAAGCTCTACAACGACGGTGGTTTCAACCGACCCATCTTTGTGTGGCAGGACGGCATCAACACCAACAAGCCCACCGTGCGCACCGTCAAGAACCTCGTGGACCAGGATGGCAAGGCTGTGTCGTGGACCTATCTGCGCAACATGATGGTGGACAACAACGGACATGTGTGGATTGGCACCGACGGTGTCATCGAGTTCGACCCGCACGACATCTTCAGCGACAACTTCCGCGTGAACCACATCAAAGTGCCGCGCAACGATGGCACCGGACTGGCCGACTACCTGCTCGAGGGCATCACCATCAACTGCATTGCTGCCGATGCTCAGAATCGCAAGTGGATTGGCACTACCACCGGATTGTATCAAGTGAGTGCCGATGGCACGCAGGTGCTCAAGGAGTTCAACACCAGCAACAGCCTCTTGCCTCACGACAACGTGTTCAGCATTGCCTGCAACACGCACACCAACTCGGTCTACATCGTCACCGGTGGTGGTGTGGTGGAGTATAGCGACGACGGTTCTTCGTCGGCTACCGACCTGAGCAACGTCTACTGTTTCCCCAACCCCGTGCGTCCCGACTTCACCGGCCTGCTCACCATCTCGGGCCTGCCCACCAACACGCTGGTCAAGATTGCCGACTCGGCAGGCAACGTGGTGAAGCAAGTGCGCAGCAACGGTGGCATTGCCACCTGGGACTGCTGCGGCAGCAATGGCGAGAGAGTGGCAACTGGCGTATACTACGTGCTGGCTTCGACAAGCGGCACTGATTCCAACAACAATATCGTTGCCAAATTCCTTGTTGTCAAGTAAACTTCGATAACCACACGTCGCGAGCTACAAGCGAGAAGCCGATTGGGTTTATCACGGCTCTCGTCGCTTGTAGCTCGTGACTTAAGTTTTACCCCATGCAACAGAACGAACAACCCGCCACCACGCAGCATCGTGCCGGATTTGTCAACATTGTGGGCAACCCCAACGTGGGCAAATCCACATTGAGCAATCGGCTTGTGGGCGAACGGCTCTCCATCATCACCAGCAAGGCGCAGACCACCCGCCATCGCATCATGGGCATCGTGAATGGCCCCGACTACCAGATTGTGTTCAGCGACACGCCTGGGGTGCTCAAGCCCAAATTCAAACTGCAGGAGAGCATGCTCGACTTTTCCACAGGAGCCTTGGTCGATGCCGACATCCTCCTTTATGTGACCGACGTGATAGAGACCCCGACCAAGAACCAGGACTTTCTCGACAAGGTGGCACGCGAAAAGATCCCCGTGCTGCTGGTCATCAACAAAATAGACCTGCTCAAGGGCAACGACGACCTTGTGAAAATCATCGGGCAATGGAAACAGTTGTTACCGCAAGCCGAGGTGTTCCCGACCAGCGCCACCGAAAATTTCAATGTCGACAACCTCATGGCGCGCATTGTGGAGCTACTCCCAGTGAGTCCGCCCTACTTTGGCAAAGACGCGCTCACCGACCGTAGCGCACGGTTCTTTGTCACCGAAATCATCCGCGAGAAGATTCTGCTCACCTACGACAAAGAGGTGCCCTATGCCACCCAGGTCATCGTCGAGAAATATACCGAGAGCGACACTGCGTTGCACATCATGGCGGTCATCTATGTGGAGCGTGATTCGCAAAAAGGAATCATCATCGGCCATCAGGGGCGCAAACTCAAGCACGTGGGCATTGAGGCACGCAAAGACATCGAGAAATTCTTCGACAAACGTGTCTTCCTCGAATTGTACGTCAAGGTGGAACGCGACTGGCGCAACCAGGAGAACAAGCTGCGCACCTTCGGATATATCGACTGAAATAAGATACAAGATGCAAGATGCGAGATGCAAGATGCAAGATGCAAGAACTGAATACTGTCAACTGAAAACTGAAGGCTGAATACTGAAAACTGAAGACTGAAGACTGAAAACTGAAAACTGAAAATATGGGACGCTTAGTAGCAATTGTGGGACGCCCCAATGTGGGCAAGTCCACGCTCTTCAACCGCTTGACACAGACTCGCGACGCCATTGTGAACGACACCAGTGGCACCACACGCGACAGGCAATATGGCAAAATGGAATGGAACGGTGTGGAAATGAGTGTTGTCGACACCGGTGGATGGGTCGTGAACTCCGAGGACATCTTCGAAGAGGAAATCAACAAACAGGTACACCTTGCTATTGACGAGGCCGATGTCATCCTCTTTGTGGTCGACATCAAGAATGGCATCACCGACCTCGACGACCATGTGGCTGCCATCTTGCGCAAGACCAAAAAACCGGTCATCGTGGTTACCAACAAGGACGACAACAACGAGAGCATCTATGCCGAGGCCGAGTTCTATGCCCTGGGCTTGGGGAAACCCTTCTCCATCTCGGCCGCCAATGGCACAGGCACAGGCGACTTGCTCGACGAGGTGGTGCGGCAACTACCCGATGGGAGCGACAACACCCCTGACGATGAATTGCCACGCTTCGCCATCGTGGGACGGCCCAATGCTGGAAAATCGTCGCTCATCAACGCGCTACTCGACGAGAACCGCAACATCGTTACCGACATCGCCGGAACCACACGCGACAGCATCTACTCGCGTTACAACAAGTTCGGGTTCGACTTCTATTTGGTCGACACGGCTGGCATTCGCAAGAAGAACAAGGTGAACGAGGATATCGAGTACTACTCGGTGTTGCGGTCGATCCGTGCCATCGAGAACAGCGATGTGTGCCTGCTCATCATCGATGCCACACGAGGCATCGAGGCCCAGGATGTCAACATCTTTTCCATCATCCAGAAGAACCGCAAGGGGCTGGTGGTGCTCGTCAACAAATGGGACCTGGTGGCCGAGAAAAACCAGCAGGTGCTTGCCACCATGGAGAACGCCATTCGTGAGCGATTCGCGCCGTTCACCGACTTCCCCATCATCTTTGGCTCGGCCCTTACCAAGCAACGCATTTTCAAGGTGCTCGAAACCGCCGTGCAGGTTTACAACAACCGGCGCATCGTCATCCCCACCTCGCAGCTCAACAATGTGATGCACGAGGCCATCGAGGCTTTCCCGCCACCTGCCGTCAAGGGGAAATACGTCAAAATCAAGTACGTCACCATGCTCAAGGGTGCCTATACGCCCACGTTCATCTTTTTCTGCAACTTGCCGCAATGGATTCGCGACCCCTACAAGCGTTATCTTGAGAACAAAATCCGCGAGAACTGGCCGCTCACGGGCACCGTCATCAACCTATTCTTCCGTGAGAAATAGCACGAAACGCCGTTTTTGTGAAAACGAGTAAGGGGCGAAAGTGGTAAAATCGCCGAGACGTGCTTTTTTTGACCTGAAAATTTAGGATTATTCAAAAAATGGTATTAACTTTGCAGCGTCAATTTAAACAAGGAGCCGTTCGGCTCAACTAAAATTGATAGGCAACAAACAATAATTATACTTGAATTTTGGTTATGAAGAAGGTGTGCTTTTGTGAAAAAGTACACTTTCGCTTTTTTTATCGGGCTATTTCTTGGCCATTCGCCAATTAATGCGTAACTTTGCAGCCGCTTTTGCAGCACACACGGCCCAAAAGCCGGTCCTATAGCTCAGTTGGTTAGAGCACCTGACTCATAATCAGGGAGTCCTTGGTTCAAGCCCAAGTGGGACCACGCACAGCACCGCCAATACATTAATATTCAATGTATTGGCGGTTTGCATTATTGTAAACGTTTCTGTTTTGTTTCTAACCACCCCATTAGCTTTTACCGCATACTCAACACAACTTGGTAGTGGAGCCTTTCGTAGATGACCGATGGCTGCACGATAAACGGAGAATGCCGCATCTTGCTCCATAAAACAGCCGGTGGCGCTACCCTGTGGATGGGTTGCGCCACTGGCTGTGGAATACTCATAGCTCTGCCGGAATTGCATGCCGGCTGGGTTCTATGAGCTTAGTGTGTCATGCTCATTTCACCACCTTGGTGGTGCTAACGGTGCCGTCGGTGTAGCGTGTGACCACGATGTTGATGCCGTCGAAGGGCTTGTCGCTCTTGATTCCGGCAGCATTGACGTAGGTCACGCTCTCCACCTGTCCGTTTGCGTTGACATCGGCCACACCGGTGATGATTTCGTCGCTCACCGAGTTGCCCACGGGCACGAGGGTGTAGTTGGTTGAGCTGTTGGCGTCACCCTTCTTCACACGTCGCGGTGCGGGAGTGGCCTCATCGCTCTCCCAAGGAGCGTTCAGGCGCACGATGGCCTTGAGCATCACTTGCTTGTTGGTGTAGGCTTCCAGTGCATCGCCAATGAAGGTGTTGTCGATGTTGAGCACCTGCCCAGGATCGGATGCGTTGCTGTAGGCACGCAGAGCACCGTTGGCATAGTAGCCAGCCACCTCTGCGATGCAGTTGCCCGGCACGTCGATGAGTTGCTCCATGTTGATGGTCTCGGGCACCACCTCGTCGGTGCGGTCACCGGGTTGTGGTGTGGCGGCGAGGGTAATCACCGGGTTGGTGTTCAGGTCAGAGACAACACCCTTCACACCCACGATGCTGGCAGCATTCTGCAGGGTTTCGAGCATGTCGCTGGTGATGGTGGTGCCAATCCAGTTACCGTTGCCATCGGTGAGGATGGCGGTGCCGTCGGCCTCGACATCGGCCACGAGCAGGTCGTCGCTAATGCGCAGGGCGGTGCCTTCCTCGACCTGGAGGGCCTCGGCGAGGGTGTACTCGGGCAGCGGACGCTCGAGGACGATGTCCTTGGTCATGGTCTCGGTGATGTCGAGCGTCTCGGTGTAGGTCTCGAAGCCCTCGGCCTCGACGGTGAGCGTGTAGCCCTCGCCAGCCTGGATGATTTCGACACTGTAGTTACCATCGGCATCGGTGGTGGCCTCATAGAGCTTGCCATCCTGGGTGAAGGTCAGCTGGGCGCCCTCCACGGGGTTCTCGCCGTCGGTGACGGTGCCGCTCACAGTGGCGGGTTCGCCCTCGACGTAGATCACGATGGTGGGCAGGAAGGTGCTGAGGCTAAGCTGTGACTCGGTGAGCGAATTAATCTTTTCCTCGCCCACGGGAGTGGCAGCTCCGTCCATCTTCCACACCTCCGACTGATAGCGGCCAGTCACATCGGTTCCGTAGAACGAGACACGCGAGGCCCTGTAGGAGTCGTTGTCGTCACTCACCACAATCTCCAGCGTGTTACCATCATAGATAATAGGCTCGGTGAAGGTGTAAGTCATCTCACCATCTCGGGTGTTGTCGAACGGTTCGTCAAGTTCACCACAGTCAAACACCTGGGTGAGTCCATCGAGGCTGATGGGAACCTCCTTGGCGTCGGTGAAGGTGGTCTTCTGGCTGTTGCCGGCCCAGATGCGGAAGTCGGGCATGTCCCAGATGAAGTCGTTGGCCTGGTAGAGGAAGCCAATCTTCACAATCTTGTCGCCTGCCTTCACTTGTCCGGCCATGTCGTCGGCGGTGTAGAGGAACTTGCCACCACTGTGGTAGTAGTACAGAGTGGTGTGCGGAATCGCGTTGTTGAGGTCGGTACCCTCGTTAATGACGATACCGTCCACGGCGTTCTCCTCGGCCACCTCGACGGTGAGCGCGGCGCTGGCCACGCTGTAGTCCTCGACGGTGGCAACCACCCGCAGGGTGTGCGTGCCGGCCTCGTGAGGCATATAGGTGAACGTGAGTTCGATATCGTCTTCAAGGTTGGCAACCTCCTGGATATCAACCACATTCTCGCCGTCCATCAGGCTCACGCTGAAGCTGTCGGCCTCAGGCTTCATGTTGCGCAGCACAGCGGTGTAGGTGGCGCTCTTGTTCACCATGCCCTTGGTGGGACCGGCGAAGTCGGAGATCATAGCATCGTGTGCCAGGTTGGCCAGCGTGCCACCGAAGATGTCGTCGATGGCCGCGCCATAGACATCGAACATGAAGTAGTAGGTGCCCTCGGCAGGCAGCGTGAGCGTGTTGTTGACGAACTCGCTGTGTTCGGTGGTCACACCATCAAAATCAACCCAGTCAACACGGTTGGTCGAGTAAGAAACCGTCACGATCGGGCTGAATGCCACGCCATAGGTGGTCAGGTGCAGGTCGAGACCGGTCTCAGCGTTGAACTCAACAGCCGGGCTGATCAGCTCACCATCATCGTAGTTGATAATCGACACGTAAGCCAACTTTTTATTATAGGTGTCATCGGGACTACCGAAGGTTGACGAGCTGCGGTCGCTGAACGTATAGCTTGAGCCCACAATCCAGGTGGCATCAAGGTCGTCCTCGAAGTCCTCGAGGAACGTGGTCTCGTTCAGGCAGGCAGCGCTGGCGGCCACGGTGAAGTCGCCGGCATTGGTGGCGATGGTGGCCACGGTGCCGTCGAACACGCCGGGAGTGGCGAAGGTGGCGGTGACAGTCACCTGCTGGTCGCCCTCGACGGTTCCGCTCAGCGGCGCGATGGTCACACCCTCGACGGGCGTGATTTCGTAGGTGAGCGGTGCGGTGCCCTCGTTGGCGAGCACGAAGTTCATCGTGCGCGAGCCGCGGAACACACCCACATCGGTCTTCTCGGGCAAAGCGGTGCCATCGGCATTCAGCAGGGAGGCAATGGGCACCTGGGCGCGCACGTTGATGTAGTCGGTAATCGCATAGCTGAGGGTCATGTCCTCGATTACCTCGAAACGCACCAGCTGCGAGGGCTGCAAATCGGCGGGGGTGTAGTCAAACTCAATGGACTGACTGGCGGTGACCCCCTGTGCGAGGGCGTTGCCGGCGATGGTGGCCAGCGGGGTTGCCAAGTCATCGGCACTGAAAACCATCAGGTTGTAGTCGCCAGCGGCCACATCGGTGAGGCCGTTGTTGGTCACGACAACGTCAAACTGGAAGTGAGCCGTGCCGTTGTTGTCGACAGTAGCGTTGTCGGGCACGTCCTCCAGGCCGTCGATACGCAGGCTGGGTGCCATCACCACCTCGTCGGCGGCGAAGAAGTCCATCTCGGCATAGCCCATGAGGATGGCCACGCGGCCGCTCTCAGGCATGTTGAACGTGCCATAGCTCCACTCGTCGGCGCTCAGCGCGGGAATCCAGTTCACTGTCACCTCGCTGCCTTCCGAGCCGGTGGAGGCGAGGATGGTGCCGTCGGCGTCCACGTTGAACACGCGGAAGCGGTTGCTCGTGTACTGATACTGGGTGTGCTTGGCGGTGATGAACACGTCGCCCCGGATTTCAGGCGAAATCAGGTAGTAGAGGTAATAGACGTAGTCCTCGCGGCTCGACACCTTGTTGAAGGCGATGGCCTTGCCGCCACCGTCCACGTCCATCACGTCGATAGCGTAGTCGCTCTCTTCGTAGTCGCTGACGTTGGTGAGCGTGGTGCCCTGCACCTTCACGGCCTTCCAGCCAGCGGGAATCTTGGCCTCGGCGGTGATGGCGTCGAAGGTCTCCTGATAGCCGGTGGGCACGGCCAGACCCGTACCGGTGATGGTGACGGTCTTGGTGCCTGCCTGTCCGCCATCGATGGTGAGCGTGGCCGTGAAGTCGCCGCCCTGGGTGGGTGCGAAGGTCACCGGCACGTTGACATAGGCAGCGGCGGCCAATTCAGCGGCAGTGTAGTCGGTCGAGAACGGAGCCGCGAGGCCCGACACTGCGGGCGTGATGGCCTGTGCACCGCTGTTGGTCACCTTCACGTTGAGGGTCTTGCTGCCACCCACTACCACGGTGCCAAAGTCGATGCTCTCGGCATTCACGGTCATGGCATAGTCCTGAGGCTCGGCGTAGGAAATCTTTACCTTGGGCAGGAACTGCGTATTGGTGGAGCGGTAGCAGCCCGAGGCATAATCCATCGACTCGCCGTACCAATTAATATGCTCGTAAGTACCCTTGACGTTGACATTCGAGCCAAAGGCCAGGTTGCCTCCGGAATAGGTCATCGGGGTGTTGAACACAAACGTCAACTCCTTGCCACCCGGCGACATGGCACCTTTCCACACCTCGGTGAGGTCGTCAACCGTGGCCGAAAGTGCGCCTACATCGCTGGTCTCTCCGGCATAGAACGACAGTTCGCCGCCATTGAGCGTAGCGCGGTCATTGGTGGAATAGAACGTCACGCTGGTGATTTGCTTGCCCACCAGCGACGTGAGCTTTGACGACGGATAGATGAAGCGGGTCTTCGTGTCTTTAGTGTCATAGTAGTATCCATAGATGGGGATTCCCTCATTGGTGGCCAACGAACCCGTGGAACCGTCGCAGAGAATGAGGACCATCTCACCTGAACCGCTGAGCGACACGTTGAACGTGCCTGCATCGCCGCAGTTGATGGTCATCGCGCCAGTGTACTCACCCACCGCAGTGGGACTGAACGTCACGGGGATGGTCATCGTGGCACGGCTGGCCAGTTCGGTGGCGGTGTAGGTGGTGCTGAAGGGGGCTGCCAAGCCGCTCACCGTGGGGGTGACGGCATTGTTGCCGCGGTTCTTCAGCGTCACGTTGAGCGTGGTGCTGGTGTTCACTCCTTGGATATCAAAGGCCAAGCTCTCGTCCAAAACATCCACCAGGTAGTCGGGCCTCTCTCCAGCTGTGTAATTGAATGTGGCCTTGGGCAGGAACGTCACTGCGTTGCCACTCGAACTGGAGGACGACGAGACGCTGTACCGCGAGGTGTTGGTATTCTGGTCTTCGCCATACCAATAAACACGAGGGCAATTGCCGCCTGTCGACGTCAAATCGACACGAATGGCAAGATTGCCTCCCTCATAATCGTAGGGATTGTCGAAGGTAATCACATACTCGTTGCTGCCCGATGCTGGAGTGCCGGAAAAACACTCGGTAAGGCCGGTAGGCAGACCGGTAAGCTCGGTGGATTCCACTTCACCGATTGAAACTTTAATGGAACCTCCCGAAAATGAGAAACTGTCGTTTGCATAGAACTTGATGGACTCGATTGTCCCACCTTCCATGTCCGCGAGCATATCGGCAGGATAAACCATTGCACCGATATACCGGGTGTCGTAATAGTACCCATAGAGGGGCACGTACTGGTTTGTTGAGCCTGTGCCCTCGCACACGGTGAGGGTCTCTCCCCGCGCCCATGAGGACGCGCACAGCACGCAGAACAACAAACATAGTCGTAGAAAAACTCTTTGTCGCATACGCATAAAAGTTTAGGTTAATAATATAAAGATGGTAAACTTCTCGGCTGCAAAATTACGACAAGATTTCGGTTTGTGCAAATAAAAAGGGGTCTGTGACGGATCGTGTGGATGGTTGATTAGACTAAAAGGACATCATGAGCAAAAAATAGAACGACTTAAAGATGTTACAAGCATCCGAAGATTTCGGTTTGTGCAAATAAAAAGGCAACTACCGCGAAGTTATCCCCTATTAGAATTGGGAGCTTTTAGCTGCTCCCCTAAAGGGAGCTGTCACTCTGCCCCTGCCCGAGGGGAGGTGGCCAAAGGCTGGAGGGGAGGGGGTGACTGAGGAGTATGATGTTACGCACGTTTTTTGGCAATGCAATTGATTTGGAAATCATACCCTCCCAGCCCCAATACTCCCCCTAACCCCCTCTATTAGCTCTATTAGAGGGGGCACCGCTCATCTTAGAGGGGGAGCTGTTGAAACAATCATTGTGGGGACAACTTTGCGAAATTGCCAATAACCGCACCGAAACATTCAGATGACTCGGCCAGCAGCATCCCCCCGTGCAGGCAAGGAATGAAATGTTAATTTTTGTAAGATGCGATAAAAAATTTGGCCACGTGTGAAAAAAGCAGTACCTTTGCAGCCGCTATGAGCCCAGATGGCGGAATCGGTAGACGCGTTGGTCTCAAACACCAATGGGGTAACACCCGTGCCGGTTCGACCCCGGCTCTGGGTACGGCTTTAGCAAGCAAAGGCACTGAAACTCAACGAGTTTTGGTGTCTTTCTTTTTACTTGCACATTACTTGAAGCAAATTAATGCTATAATCGATCTTTATTTTGATTGCAAAGAAGCTAAATAAAAAGAAAAATGAAGGAAACTAAAACCCTGCTTTAACCTCCTCCCAACCTCTCAATGCCTTATACATAGACAAACAACTATTCTTACAACGCTGACCCTGAGACGGCCTGTATAATACCAACAACACAGGCGCTAGGGTCAGGATACAATATAATTTCGATGGATACGGAGCGCAAGCGAAGAGTTTGCACCACCGCCCATCACCTGAGCGCTATCATCCCTTTCATGACTTTCAGCCTTAAGCCGCTGATGACTTTGACTGGGAGAGCTCGAAGAAAAACGGAACCACGGCCGAAGAGGTCATGATTCCGTTCTTCTTTTTTTCTTTCTTGTTGCTTTTGCTTCAGCAGTCTTTAGATCTGCTTTTTCTCCCTTCTTGAGGTGAGTGGAGACTAAAGGGCGAGGCGGAAGCCGATGGTCCAGTCATTGTATTCCGGCCAGACGCTGGTGCGGTACGCCACGCGGCACTCCTCGGCGTAGAGGCCCCAACAGCCGCCACGAATCACTCGGTACATTCCCCAAGAGGGACCCGTGGGATTGGTTTGTGCAGCGCTGTCGTACCAGTCGTACCAGTCCTGGCACCACTCTCGAATGTTGCCGCTCATGTCGTACAACATCAGCTCGTTAGGGGCTTTCGATGCCACTGGATGGGATTGCGTGTCGCTGTTGTCGTCGTACCATGCCACGTCACCGATGGTGTTGCTGCCGGCGTACTTGTAGCCCTTGCTCTTGTTCCCGCCACGGGCTGCGTACTCCCACTCCGCCTCCGTCGGCAGTCGGAAATTTCGCCCAGTGAGTTGGTTCAGTTTCGTGATGAACGCCTGGCAGTCGTTCCAGCTCACTTGCTCCACCGGGCGCTGCAGGTTGCCCAAAAAGTCGCTCGGGTTGCTGCCCATCACCGCCTGCCATAGCGCCTGCGTCACTTCGGTCTGACCGATGCTGAAACTCGACAGGGTCACCTTGTGAGCTGGTTTCTCCCAGTCGTAGGCATCGCTGCCCTGCTCGGCGGTCGCGCCCATCGTGAACGTGCCGCCCTCCACGGGTATCATTCTAAACTTAACGCCGTTCACGGTGAAGGTGTTCTCGTCGGTGTCGCCCGAATCCTTGCCCACCATCACGTTGATGACCACATTCAGGTCGTCGATGTCGACCATGCCGTTGCCGTCGATGTCGGCTCGCGCCCCGATGCCCGTGTCGGCGTTTTTGTGAACCATCACGTTGATCACGGCGTTCAGGTCGTCGATGTCCACCACGCCGTCGCCATTCACGTCGCCGCGCACGGCGGCGCTTGCCGCCAGCACCGAGGCCAGCAGCACAGTCAGAGTAAAGAGTCGTTTAATCATAATCCTACACAATTTATGTTTCAATTCACAAAGGTAGTGCAAACCGAGCACAATGCAAAACAAAAGAGTCATTTTTTGATTTTGCATTGTTGAGGTGCCGCCTACCTAAGGCGCAGCCAACGGTACTGATTATTTCGATACCAGCATTGATGCGACGTGAAAAAAAAATGAGCGGCACCTAATCAAAGTGCCGCTCTTCTTATCATCATTGCCGCGCTGTCACCTCACATTCTTGAACTCATAGAAGGCCATCTAGGCCTTCAATCGCAGCGGTCAGTTCAACCACGGCCGAAGAGGTCATGATTCCGTTCTTCTTTTTTTGCAGCTGTGATTGCTCGTTTGCTACTCCTTGAGTCACTCTTTGTGGACCATGATGTTGATGATGCGGTTCAGGTCGTCTACATCCGAGGCGACGGCAGCCGACGGAGCAAGGTGTTGGACTGCGTGGGCGTGTAGGGGCAAGGTGAAATTCTACGGAACGCGCACAGCTCGGACGGTGAACCCGCCGAAGCGACCGAGGGTCATTTCGATATCCACGTCAACCGAACCGAAGTTCAGGCTGTAAGCGGCTTCAGATGAGTATGGGAGGAGCGTGCGCGACAAGTAGAAGCCTCGGACGCCCGCATTGAGGAGCCGCTCATCCCAGCGTTCGCCATCAGCGGGTCGGGCGAGATGGCTTCGCTCCACCTGGGCGACAACGAAGTGAATTTGACCGACCAAGGCTCTCAATTTACCTTCACACCTGCCGAGAGCGGTGCTTACGTGTTCTTGATGGACTGCAGTGCTGAGACAGTGGTATTTTTAGCGACTACTGACTTGGACATCATCACCTTAGGTAATGGCGATGAGGACCAAACGCTCGCTTTAGGAGCCATGCTTGAGGCTAATGTGACCTACATCATCTATCCGATGATTCGTGAAGGCTCCATCGAAGGTGCCATCCTGAACATCGCCAAGCGCGAACTCGCCCCCATCACCATTGGCGAGAACGAGATTGACGCTCCGTTGGGCGCATGCTTCGACTATCCCTTCACTCCACCGGTGAGCGGTGACTACACCTTCTACACCACCGGCGATGCGGCGTTATACCCCTCAGCAAGGGTGTTGCTTGGGCAGGATATGATAGCTTATGATGATCCGAGAGGAGAGGAATTAAATTTCACGGCAACGCTCGAAGCAGGGGTCACCTACACATTCAAGTTGACTCATTATGATGAAACCAATGGCTTGGCTCCCGTGCATCTCACCGTGGTGTCGCCGCCGCTGCCTTCGTTCGCCATCAACTTGCCGAGCGAGTTTGAGCATGGCACGGTGGAATGTGACAAGGAGACCGCCGACTATGGCGAGACCGTGACGCTGACCGTGACCCCCGACGAGGGCTACGAGCTGGAATCGCTCACCGTGGCCATCGTCAGCGACGAGCCGAGCGGCGCACCGCTGCTGCGGCTGCGTGGCGGCGAGCTGGTCGAGCTTACCCCGGGCGACGAGCCGAACACCTACACCTTCGAGATGCCCGCCGCTCCCGTGACCGTCAACGCCACCTTTAGGGAGACCGTCATCACCGCCGTCACCGACCTCACCAAGACCCAGCCCACCGGCCAGCGCTACAACATCATGGGCCAGCCCGTAGGCAAGGACTACAAGGGCATCGTGATCGAAAACGGCAAGAAGATTGTGGTGAAGTGATAATAAAGAACCAAGATGGCTAGTCCTTGACTCGAGTGGGCATAAGGACATAAGTCAATAAGAGTTTAGGAAATATGTGTGACGTAAGGGTTAAGTGGCACGATGTTGCCTACTTAACCCTTACGTTTTGCTGACTATCGCGCAGTTGTCCTCGATAGGGTTGTACCTCAAAATGGTTGTATCAATAATAAAAATGCAAGCATTTTAGCTGCTCCTCTAAGATAGAGGAGCTGTCGCGAAGCGACTGAGGAGTATGATGTTACGCACGTTTTTTATTGTCAATGCAATTGACTCGGCAGGACATACTCCCCCCGACCCCCTCTAACTTAGAGGGGGAGCTATAGACGCAATACTTGCTGGGAACAACTTCGTGATAGTTGCCTTGACAATTTCAATAATTTGAAAGAGCAATTTCATATTGAACGTATTAGAGATGCGGTAGAAGATACGCTTGATGATGCCGAGCAACTAGAGCGTCTTATTCTAGACATTCCGTTTACCGACAGTTTTATTTCTTTAATAGAGGAGGATTAAAATATGAAATCAAGAGCAGTGGAATTCTTAGAGGCCAACCAGTCGGGGCAGACCTCGACTTTTGAGGCTGATGCGCAGTGGCGAGCCGAGAACGCCTCGTGGTTGAAGCGGTCACGCAGTGTGGCTCTTGCCATCATCGACTTTATGCAAGACCACGGACTCACCCTCAACGATGTGGCGGCGATGCTCAATGTGTCGCCACAATACGTGAGTAGAATCCTTTCTGGGAAAGTCAACTTTTCCTTCAAATCGGTAGCTGAGATTGAGGAACGCCTTGGAGTGGAATGCTTCCGAGCCGCTGCAATCGTGTGATCACAACCCTGCGCAATCTGGCGAAATCGTAAATAACTGGCAATGCGGATGTGTAGGGTGGAGTGTGTAAGGATTTCCCTCTTTCCACTCTCAAATACCACACAAAAACTATAAGAAAGACTCACCGAACAATCGGTGATTTTTTTGCATTTTGAGCTGATTTTTCGAGACGTGTAAATTTTTTGTCGCAAAAGGGCTCGGTTTGAAAAATAGTGAGTACCTTTGCAGTTAGAAAACTGCGAGAATGGGCTGCGTCTCGGCAAAGACCAAGCGAGCATGGCTTTGCGCTCGACTGGCACCATTCAATGATTTGGAGTTATTTATGAAACATTTTCACATAGGCACACAGCTATCCCTGCAAGTCGACCTGCGCCTGTGCTTGTTTCATGATTACAGTAAAATTACTACATTATTTCGACAAAACAAAGTGATTTAAATAATAATGAAAATATATTTTTAGAACATCCAAAAATAGATATAATCATGGTTAAACGACTCTTTTCTCTGGCTGTGTTGCTGACGTCGATGCTGGCGGCCAGTGCCGCCGTGCGCGGCGACGTGAACGGCAATGGTGTGGTGGACATCGACGACCTGAATGCCGTGATCAACGTGATGCTTCACAAAAATGCCGACCCGGACATCGAGGCTCGTGCCGACATCGACGGCAACGGCATGGTCGACATCGACGATTTGAACGTGGTCATCAACGTGATGGTGGGCAAAGATTCAGGTGGCACTGCCGAGACCCACACCTACACCGTCAACGGCGTCAGTTTCAAGATGGTCGACGTGGAAGGCGGCACGTTCACCATGGGTGCCACATCGGAGCAAGACAGCCAAAACCCGAATGACTCGGAATTACCTACTCACCAAGTGACGCTGACCGGTTACAGCATCGGCCAGACCGAGGTGACCGTAGGGCTGTGGAAAGCAGTGATGGGCAAGGCTCCCTACGGCAACGTGATCGACTCGCATCCCGTGGATGTTGTGAGTTGGAATGACTGCCAGGTCTTCATCGCGAAACTGAATGAGATGACAGGACAGCAATTCCGCCTGCCCACCGAGGCCCAGTGGGAATTTGCCGCGCGCGGCGGCAACAAGAGCAAAGGCTATATCTATGCCGGAAGCAACAACATCGACGAGGTGGCATGGTACTACGACAATGCTGGCACTGGAGGTACCAGCAATCCCGACTACGGCGAGCACCCCGTGGCGACTAAGGCCCCGAATGAACTGGGATTGTACGACATGAGCGGAAATGTGGCCGAATTGTGCAGCGACTGGTTTGATGCCTACAACAGCGGTGCGCAGGTGAACCCCCTGGGGCCGGACACAGGCACTTACCGCGTCTACCGTAGCGGTAGTTGGGCCCACTATGAATGGTACAGCCGTGTGTCGCGCCGGGAATTTACCAGAATGGACAACACGTTTGTCGGCGTCGGCTTCCGTCTGGCCATGGGAGGCAGCACCGAAGCACCGGCCACCGCGATGCGTGTGGTTCCCGCCACCGTGAGCATCGGGCAAGGCCTGAAGCGACAGCTGTCGCTGGAGTTTGAACCGGTGAATGCCAACGACAACATTCTGTGGACCACCGCCAATGCCGCCATTGCCACGGTCGACGCGAGTGGACTGGTGACCGCAATCAACCCCGGCACCACCGTCATCACCGCCACATCGGCACGCAACAGCAACATCAGTGCCTCGTGCACGGTCACGGTCACTGCGCTATCCGACGCCACCTATACCGTAGGCGGCGTGACGTTCAAGATGATTGGCGTGCAAGGCGGCACGTTCACCATGGGTGCCACCAGCGAGCAGGGCTCCGATGCCGCTTACGATGAGAACCCGGCACACCAGGTGACGGTGTCGAACTTCAGCATCGGCCAAACAGAGGTCACACAGGAACTGTGGATAGCTGTGATGGGCTACAACTCGAGTGTGATGACTGCGGCATGGGGGTATACCGACAACATCAAACGCCCTGTGGATAACGTGGGCTGGGAGGACTGTCTGATTTTCATAGACAAACTTAATGAGTTGACGGGAATGAATTTCCGTCTGCCCACCGAGGCCGAGTGGGAGTTCGCAGCGCGCGGCGGCGTCAAGAGCAAGGGCTGCAAGTATGCCGGGGGAAGCAATATCGGCGCCGTGGCATGGTACCGCGACAATGCATACTTCGACGACACG
>JAFYCU010000019.1 GCA_017545095.1 Muribaculaceae bacterium
CTCACTGGATAGAAAGTCTCTTTAGGCAAGCGCGCGAAAAGGGGACGGCTCTTCTGGATGAAAAATGCGTGCATTTTTCGGACTGAAGATCCGTCCCCCTGATACCACATCAGGATTTTCTCAAAACAGCCTCAACAACATAATAAAAATAATAAAGTTGTCTTGGTTGTTTATCGTTGTTCAAGTTGTTTGATTAAGGAGCGCGGTTGTTTGATTGGTACTGTTATTGTTGTTTGAAAATCGTGCCAGTGTCGGTGATGAGGAGGAGGGTGAGGTGGCCGTTGGGGAGTAGGGGAGCGCAGTAGCGGGCGCAATGGTTGATGACGACGGTGGCGAAATCCTGGAGCTTTTCTTGAGGTATTCTCTCCCACAGTTCGCGGGCGAGGGTAAGGTCGCTGATGTCGATGTCAATTCCCGCCTCGTGGAGCATCGTCATGACGAAATCCTTGTCCATCGTGGTGTGGCGGCTGTGGGTGTCGAGGTTGCCGGCCGCGAGTTTGACCGCTTTGCCCAGCATCACGCCCATCGTGACGTTCTTGATGCCGAGTTCATGGGCGATGGCCAAGGTCTCGCCGATATAATTCCCGTATTCCACAAACGCCTGCTGCGGCAGGTCGGGGTATTGCGCTTTTACAAAGCGCTCACTCTTGCCGCCGCTGTTGATGACCACGCGGTCGCTGCCCGATGCCTTGGCTACCTGCATGCACTTGCGGATGCTGCTGATAAAGGCCTCCTCGCTGAAGGGTTTTACTATGCCCGAAACCCCGATGATGCTGATGCCGCCCTCGATGCCCAGGCGCGGGTTGAAGGTGCGGCGGGCAATTTCTGCGCCCTCGGGAACCGAAATGGTGATGCGCACATTTTCCTTGATGTTGTCGCGCAGCATCTGACGCGGCGCCTTGTTGATGGCGGGTTCGCCCGGCGGAAAATCAAACCCCGGCACGGTAAATCGGCCAACGCCTTCGCCCCCGCAAATCTCAAAACGGTCGCTAGGCTCAACATGAGCGCGTATCTCAATGCCATTGGTCACATCGGGGTCATCGCCAGCTTGCTTGAATACGGCAGCATAACCGTCACCATAGATTACCTCAACTTCTATCGTCTCGCCATCGGGCAAGATGACGGGCACCGAGGCCGGCGTTTCACCCGACAGCAGCCGTCGCGTGGCGGCGATGGCGGCAGCCGTGGCACAGGTGCCTGTCGTCAACCCGCTGTGCAGGGGATAAAACTCGGGCAAAAGTCGCTCTACCATGCGGCGCAGGCCGTGAGGACCGTTGACGTGCTCAACGCTGGCCCTGGGGGAGACGGGATAGTCGGGCCGCTTGACGACAAAGACCTTGACACCCGCTTGCCGGGCCGCCTCAACTTTTTCATCAAAACCGCCGCTCACACCGCTCTCCTTGGTGACAATGGCTTGGGGTTGCAACTTTTCAATCAGGGCAGCGGTATCATCCTTCTCGTAGTAAACGAGGTGGTCGGCAGGAAAGCCGGCCTTCTGTGCCCCTGTCAGCGACTCCTCTCGTTTCAAGATGCGGAACCAGCACTCATGCTCTTGCCAGTAATCACGCAGTCGGGCAATGGTATTGACCCCGGTGAGCGCCAATAATCTGCTGATGCCATGCTGCTCTAATTGCCGAATGGCATCGCCATAACCCTTGCACCAGACGAGGCCCTCGTCATGGGGCGGATAGATGCGGTCGTAGCGGATGACGGGAAGGCCTGTTTGGGCCGCAAGGTCAACAATATTGCGGTGCAGATTGACGGCAAACGGATGGGCGGCATCAATCAGGAGACGGATATCATGCTCTTGGCAAAAAGCGACCATCTGGGGCACTTCCATCGCGCCAGTGACGTGGCGGCCATGAACGAGTTGGATGTCCTGCGTGTCGCTTCGGGTGGAATAGAAGAATTCGGCCCCCGATTCCTCGAGCACCTTGGCCGCGATGCGACCCTCAGTCGTTCCACCAAAAACGAGTATCATAGTTTTAGTATTTAGTTTCTAGTCCCTAGTCCCTAGTCCTTAGTCCCTAGTCCTTAGTCCTTAGTTTTTGGCTTCTTAACGCTAGGGTCCGGATGGCAACTAGAAACTAGGGACTAGGGACTAGAAACTATTTCTCCCCTTTCCGGTAGAGATGCGTGAAATGTTTGTTGTAGAGTTCCGACAGGCCTTTGCGGTTGTCGATGGCCTCGCCCACGACGAGCATTGTGGTCAAGGTGAGGTTATTGTCGTGGACAATCTTGGCCAGGTCTTTGAGCACGCCGCGGTAGATGCGCTGGTCGGGCCAGGTGAGGTGATAGCAGGCGGC
>JAFYCU010000249.1 GCA_017545095.1 Muribaculaceae bacterium
CAAGGGCAAGAAGGGCAAGGAAGTGACCGTCTACCGCATCGGCAAGTTCACCTTCGACACCCAGCGACAGGTGCTCTTCACCGATGAGAAGACCGACAACCTCACTACCAAGGAGAGCGAGCTGCTCAGCCTGCTGTGCGCCCACATGAACGAGATTCTCGAGCGCAACTTCGCGCTGAAGACCATCTGGATCGACGACAACTACTTCAACGCACGCTCGATGGATGTCTACATCACCAAGCTGCGCAAGAAACTCAAAGACGATCCCGAGATCGAGATCATCAACATCCACGGCAAGGGCTACAAGCTCATCGCCCCCGACCCCGAGGCCAAGTGACAATCTGGTCACGCTAATCTCGCTCGCGTGCGCGAGGTTCTGAAACCCAAACATTCCAAGGCTTGCAAGTGAGTCTGTGCCAGGTGACCAACCGCATAGATTCCTTGCAGGCCTTGGATGCTCTTTCATTGCCCGCTCGCTCACCACACGATGGGCGGCAGGCCGTGCTGGCTGAGGTAGGCGTTGGCCTGCGAGAAGTGGTGGTTGCCGAAGAAGCCCCGGTGGGCCGACAACGGCGAGGGGTGCGGCGAGGTGAGCACCAGGTGGCGCTGACGGTCGATGAACGCGCCTTTCCTGATGGCGTAGCTGCCCCACAGGATGAACACGAGGTGGTCGCGTCGCTCGGCGAGTGCGCGCACGGCGGCATCGGTAAACTGCTCCCAGCCGTGCCCCTGGTGCGAGCCGGCCTGGTGCGCCGCCACGGTAAGCGTGGCGTTGAGCAGCAGCACGCCCTGCCGCGCCCAACGGCTCAGGTCGCCGCTGGCGGGGATGGGCGCCCCGGTGTCGTCGTGCACCTCCTTGAAGATGTTGAGCAGCGACGGCGGGAACGGCACACCATCGTTCACGCTGAAGCAAAGGCCATTGGCCTGCCCGGGACCATGGTATGGGTCTTGCCCCAAGATGACAACTCGCACCGCATCGAAAGGCGTGGTGTCGAAGGCGGCGAAAATCTGCCGTCCGGGCGGGTACACCTGCCGCGTGCGGTATTCCGTGCGCACAAACTGTGTCAAGGCCACGAAATAGTCGGCCTCCCACTCCTGGCTCAAGGCCTGTTTCCAACTCGGTTCTATCTTTACGTCCATGGGGTGATAAGCGTTTTTAGCTGCGAGCCTTTGTCAATGCACAATGCACAATTTTGCAATGCGGCGAAAAAGTTCACAGGTTCATAGTTCACAGTTATCGCAATGCGGATCTCGCTTCTTGAATCTCGCATCTTTCTAGCGTTAGCTAGCTTGGTTCTTGGTTCTTGACTCGGCCATCAGCCGCACCAGGGTGCGGCTCTACATGTAAGCCCCTCCTTCAGGATGGGTTTAGAGGAGGCTCCACGGGGTTGGTGAGGCCATCCGTCTCACACTAGCAGACCTGGCAGGGCACCGTCGTGCTGCATGAATGCCTCGCCGCGCTGACAACGGCCCTGTATGCCGCGGAACAGTTCCATGGGCGTGTGCCAGCCGTCGAAGATGGGTTCCAGGTTCTGACTCTCGTGGCACAGGCAGGCGCGGCGCTTGAGGTCGCTTACCGCAGTGATGTCGACGATGTGCGTGGGCGAGAACATCTGCGTTTGCTCGCCGCTCATCACCTCGAAGTAGAACAGCCGGAACCGCCGGCCGAGCCGCCTCCAGGCATCGAGCACCAGCATGCCGCACACGGCGTGGTCGCGGTGTGCGTCGATGGGCCAGTGGGTGAGCACGGCCACGGGGTTCTCGCGCTCAATCAGTTCGCGCATCTCGGCGTATCGCTGGCGGTTCACCTCGGTGTTGCCGTCGATCTGGCTCATGAAGATGTGTCGTGCGCCAGTGATGCGGCAGGCTGCCTCGCACTCGCGCACGCGTATGGCGGCCGCCTCGTCATGGCTCTTACCGGCGATGCCCGCCTCGCCACGCGTGAGGTACACGCACACCACCTCGTAGCCCGCCTGGTGCAGCAGCAGCATCGTGCCGCCGCACCCCGTCTCGGGATCGTCGGGGTGGGCACCAATCACCAGCACCCTGCGGGCTGGCGATGGTTGGTTGCCGTCATCCGACAATCCTTGCGCCACGGCAGGCAGTCCCAGCACAGCCGTGGCGGCCACGGCACTGCCCGACAGGCGCAGCATCTCGCGTCGGTTCATGGCTTCAATGTCAAGCCGGGGTCCATTTGCACCGCACGGGCGATGTGATGGCTCCCTCTTTCTTCAGCTCGGCAAATGCCTTGTCCACCTCCTTGCGGTCGGCGTTAAGCATTTTCGTCACCTCGCCGGCACTTACCGGCTTGCCAGCTTCGCGCATGGCTTGCAATACTTTCTCTTTCATGATGATGGGTATTTATTGTTGCTGTAAATCATTGACATGGGAAAAACACCACTCTCGTGAGTTCAATCCTGCAAAAGCCAGTCATCGATGGTGCGCGTGTCGGGGCTGATGTTGATGGCCATCAGTCGCACGGGGCGTCCGTCGTGTCGATACTTGGCGGCGTAGTCCTTGCGCCGGAGCTGCTCCATGGCCTCGGCGGCGGTGTGGCCGAGCTTGAGCTCGATCACATAAATCTCGCGCGGCATGCGCAGCACGATGTCGATGCGTCCGTCGCTGGTTCGGTCCTCGGCGCTCACGTCGGCACTCACGTCGGCACCCTGGGCCACAAGCATAGTGTAGAGCAATGCCTGGTAGTGCTTTTCGGTGGGCGCGGAGATGTCGTAGGGGATGGAGCGGTAGAAGTCGGTGAGCACCGGCATGAACGCCGCCATGTCGCCGGCGGCTTTCAGGTCGAGGTAGGCTCGGCGCAGATAGTTGCGCTCGGTGCTTAGGGGCAGCAGGTACCGAACCAACCCCTTGCTCAGCCCCCGGCGCATCTCCTGATTGGGAATGCCCAGCGTGAAGACCTCATCCTCGGGTTCATAGTCCTTGATGGTGAGGTAGCCGCCTTGGTAGAGCAGCGGTATCAGGTCCACCAGGTTGTCGGTGGGGGTGTCAAAGCTGTCGCGCTCGGTCATCACGCGTTCCATGTCGGGAAGATCCATGCTGTGCTGCCGCAGCAACTCAATCAGCCAGCTCGACATGCCGCTCTCGAACCAGTAGGAATCCAGTTTCTTGTACTGGAACACTTTCACCAGACTGAAGGGATTGTAGATGTCAGCCAACATATCCTCGCTGAAGTGGTATCCGTCGTAGTTGCGTCGCAAGGTGTCGAGCATCTGCTCGGGCGTGCAGTGGTGGTACTCGGCCAGGGCCTCCACGCCGGGGCGCATCTGCGTGGCGATCTCCTCGGCGGTGATGCCGCACAGGGTCTCGTATTCGGGCGACATGCTGATGTTCATCAGGTTGTTCAGCTCGCTGAAGATGCTGAGTTGGGCGAACTTGGTGATTCCTGTGAGCAGGACGAAGCGCAGCCGCGCGGCCTGTGCCTTGAGCGGGCTGTAGACATCGCGCATGATGTTGCGCACCTCCTGCATGCGTGCCATGTCGGTGAGGCTGTCGAGCATCGGTGCGTCGTATTCGTCCACGAGCACCACCACCGGGCATTGCGTCTTGTTATATGCGGCGATGATGAGGTTGGTCAGGCGGGTGCCATAGCTGTCGTCGGCATTGGGCTGCACGCCGTACTCCTCCTCGTAGTATCGGAACATGTTGCGCAGCATCGAGTGCAGGTTGGCCAGGTCGCTGTATTTCCCGCTGCTCATGTCGAGCCGCAGCACGGGGTGCGGTGTCCAGTCGCGCTCAAGCTGCTCGACGGCCAGTCCCTGGAACAGCTCGCGTCGGCCCTGGAAGTAGGCCTCGAGCGTCGACAGCAGCAGCGACTTGCCGAACCGTCGAGGCCGGCTCAGGAAGTAGTACTTGCCGCGTGTGGCGAGACGATATATAAGTGCCGTCTTGTCGGCATAGAACATGCCCGCTTTGCGTAGGTTGGGGAAGTCTTGTTCCCCCACGGGATATATCAATTCGTCCATAATAATGTATGTAATTGCTTTTGCTATAATGAGTTATTCTCTATAGTACACGCGTTTCACTCGTGGTGAGATGCTCGTGAGGATTTCATAGGGGATTGTGCCGCGCACTTCGGCAAGCTGCTCAATGGAGATGTGTTCGCCAAAAATCTCAACGGTGTCGCCCACCTGACAGTTGGCCTCGGTCACATCCACCATCAGTGCGTCCATGCACACGTTGCCCACCGTGGGGCATTGTTTGCCACCGACCCACACACTGGTGTTGCCTTTGCCGAAGTGACGGTCCATGCCGTCGGCATATCCGATGCTCACGGTGGCGATGCGGGAGTCGCGGGTGAGCACACCTTTGCGCCCATAACCCACGGTGGTGCCTGCTGGCCATTGCTGGATGGCGATGATCACAGCGTGGAGCGAGGCCACCGGCTGCAGTGTGGCCTCGGCGTCGCCGGGCACCGTTCGGATGCCATACATGCCGATGCCAATGCGCACCATATCGAACTGGTATTCGGGGAAACGGACTATGCCGCTGGTGTTGAGGATGTGCCGCAAGATGTGGTGCTGGAATGCTTCTTGCAGCAGGGTGGCGCACTGACCGAAGTAGTGACACTGCTGGCGGGTGTAGTCGTCTTGCTCTGCTTCCTCGGCCACGCACAGGTGGGAGAACACCGACACCGGGTGCAGCACGTCTTGACTATGCAGCAGGTCGATGAGTGCAGGCAGTTGCTCGTGGGTGAACCCCAATCGATGCATACCCGAGTCGATTTTCACATGCACCGGGAAATTGCGCACGCCGCAACGGCGACCCTCCTGAACGAGTTCACGGCATTCCTCCAAACTATAGACTTCAGGTTCCAATCGGTGCACAAACATGGCCTTGTAGTTCACCACGCTGGGGTTGAGCACGATGATGGGCATGAGAATGCCTGCGCGTCGCAGTTCCACCCCCTCGTCCTGCACGGCCACGGCCAGGTAGTCGGCACCGCGATCTTGGAGGGTTTTGGCAATCTCGTAACTGCCGGTACCATAGCCGCTGGCTTTGACCATGGCCACGGTCTTGGTGGTGGAGCGCACGAGCGACTTGAAGAATCTGAAATTATGTGCCAGCGCATTCAGGTTCACCTCCATCACCGTTTGATGCCGTTTAGCCTCGAGCAGGTCCACCACTTGGTCGAACCCCGAATCGGGCGACCCTTTCACCAGAATGGTTTCGTGGTCGAAGTCGCCCTGTGCCATGGCGGCAAGCAGGTCGTCGGTGGTGGCAAAGAAGCGGCAGCTGGGTAGGGAGTCGAAATAGTGGGCATATTGGCACAAATCCTGTCCCACGCCCAGCAAACGGTGCACCCCCTTGCCGCGTAGCAGCTCGCTCACGCGTATGTACAGCTCATCGCCGCTGTAGGCGTCGGGCTTGAGGTCGCTGAGCACCACGGTGTTGTTGCGGCTGCCGGCACGGCGCATCATGAAGTTGAGGGCTGGGGTGAGTGAGGCATAATCGCTGTTGTAGCCGTCCACAATCACGGTGCATTCATTCACACCCTCAATCACATTGATGCGAGTGCCCACGGGTGTGAGCAGTTTCATGCGTGCTGCGATGCAGGCCGGGTGCAAGTTGAGCAAAAGCATCACTGCCAGGCATATGATGGCATTTTCCACATCGCGGTCAGTGTCGAAAGGCACGGTGGCTTGGTGCACCACGCCGTGGTAGGAGTAGCTGATGGTGGTGACCTTGTCGGTGCGTTTTGTTTCAAGGATTTGCAGTGCAGCCTTTCGTCCGCGAGTGCTCCACGAAGTTTCCTGCGCCACATCCACTTCGAGCAGCGGTGCGATGGTGGTGGTCACCAGTGGGTCGTCGGCACTATACACGATTTGCTCGCAGCTGTTGAGGATTTTGGCTTTCTCTTGGGCCTTCTCGGTCATTGAGGCAAAACCCTCGTCGTGCTCAGTGCCTATGTTGGTGATTACGCCAATGGTGGGGCGTATCATGGCCTGCAACCGTTCCATTTCGCCTGTGGTGGAGATGCCCGCTTCGATGATGGCCAGCGTGGTGTGCTCGTCCAGGTCCCACAGCGACAGGGGCACTCCGATTTGCGAGTTGTAGCTGCGCGGCGAACGCACAATGTGGTAGTCGTCTTTGAGCAACTGGTAAAGCCATTCTTTCACAGTGGTTTTGCCTCGACTTCCCGTGATGCCTATCACAGGAATATTGAAGCGCCGTCGGTGGTAGGTGGCCAGGGTCTGCAGTGCGTCGAGCGTGTTGTCAACAAGCAGAAAGTTGGCCATGTCGGTTAAACCCGTGGGAATCTCGGCCATGGAGTCGACCACAAAGTTGCGTACGCCTTGTTCATAGAGGTCGGCCACGTAGTGGTGCCCATCGTCGTTGCTTGTGCGCAAGGCAAAAAACAACGTCTCGGGAGCATACGTAAGCGACCGTGAGTCGGTGAGCAGCTGGCTCACCACGGCTTCGGTGTCGCAAAGCTGCATCTCATCGATGTTCAGCACTTCGGCTATCTCGGTGATGGAATATTTCATATCGGTAGGGGGGTGATAATTCGCTTGAAAAGAACCGAGAACCAAGAACCGAGAACCAAGAACCGCATTGCGCCGCTTGTTTACTCGTTTATACTTGTTTGCTCGTTTACTTGTTTGCTCGTTTACTGGTTTACTTGTTTAATAGTTTACTCGTCAGTCATGACTTTTCAAGTATGGATACTCGCGGTAAAGGTTCTTAAGCACTGCTTTGGTGTCGGCATTGAATCGCTCCACCACATCGCGGTTGGTGCTCATGGGGCGATGCTGCAGCCTTTTGCTCACGCGTTCGCATCGGGCAATGGCCTGTGCTGAACGGTCGTCGAAATAGGTGGCTTGGAATGCTTGCCAGATATATTCAATGGCCACCTCGCTGGGATGCACCATATCGGCGGCATAGAAGCGATAGTCGCGCAGGTCGTCGTTCATGATTTCATAGGCAGGAAAATAGTAGATGTTGGCTGGGTGTTTTGCCATCACTTCATCTACGGCCACCCGCAGGCGTGCCTTGCTCAGAGCATTCACGTCGAGTCCATCGGCAATATGGCGTATAGGGCTCACGGTGAAGATGATGCGTGCCTGGGGGTTGAATGCTTGTAAGTGTGTCACCATGCTGTCGAGAGCCTGCACCATTTCGTTCATTGTGGCCATTCCGCGTTGAAACTCATGTTGGGGTGTTTTGTGGCAGTTTGCCACCACCAGGCCGCTCGACTTGAGTCGATAGACCATGGCCGAGCCCAAAGTCACCACCAGGGCTTGGCAGTTGCGCAGCTGCTGGTGGCCGTTGATGATGCTGGTGTTCATCGTGTCGAGCGCATGGTCTTTGTCGGGCTGCGAGAATCGCGAGTGGAAGTCATAGCTGTTCCACACGCCGCTTTGGTGGAAGAGGGAGAGGCCGGGCACCGGCTCGGCGGCGATGAGCCGCTCCACACCTTGGGCAATGTTCAGCGGGTTGTACAACGTGCCAAAAGGGTTCACGCTGGCCGTCATCATGGCCATGCGCAGCTTGGAGCCGATGTTGTCGCTGAAGCACGACCCCATCAGCACCAAAGCATCGCTGTGGTGCAGCAAGCCCTGGTTTTCGCCGATGCGGAGGGTGGTACGAAATTCCATATTCAATTCTAGCAAGCGATGGTTATAAGCAAGCAAAGTTAGGCAATTTTCTTGAAACACACGCCATGAGTGCGGCAAAAAATGCGTATGGCGCATTATTTTGGCTGTTTTTTTGGCCATTTCGACCAGATTCATTAATTTCGCGGCAATAATGTCTTGCTTGCCCCAATGTGGCGGGCTGGAATCACAAGCTGAGAACCTTATGTCGAAACGAACCTATCTTATCCTTATCCTGCTGCTTGTGGTGGTCGACATCGTGGCCGGTTTCTGGTACTTGGCTGCGCGCATCGAGGCCAGTGGCAACAGCATGAACCTGTTTGAGCATGGAAGCGACTCCACGCAAGTGATGGCCGCCGACACATTGAGCGAATTGAATGTGGCCGATGTGTTCCGCAAGTTCAGTCGCGACACGTGCTATGTGAGCAATCTGCCAGCCGAGAAAGGTGAGGCAGGCAGTTATTTCACCAGTGTGAAGCATATTCGCCTGCGCTGGCCCGAGAGCGTGAATGGCAACGACAGCCTCGAGGCCTTGGAGCGGGCCTTGCTCGCCAAGATGTTCTCGACCGATCGAACTTCGCTCACTTTTGCCGTGTCGCAGGAATTGGGTAAACCCACGTTCAACACCGCCAACAACGTGCCCTATCATGCTGTGGCCAAGGCTCCGTCGTCGCACTCGAAATACAGCAATGTGAGCACGTTGCTGGCTTTTCCCATCATGACTTCGCTGCGTCTGCTGGTGATGCAGGTGCAACGAAAGCGTTACAACGGCATCGAAACCGTGGTCACCAATGCCTATGTGCACTACGACCGTGCCACGCAGCGTGTGCTGGCCCAGGGGGATATCTTCGACAGAGAGCGCGATGAGCAGCTGCTGAAGACCCTTAACAGCAAAATCGACCGATTGAACTTGGAGCAGCACCTCCGACTCACGTCGGCCACTCAACTGCCCACCGAGTTCATGGCAAAGCGCAAAGGCATATTGTTCTTGTTTCCCACCGGCAGTATTGCCGACCCTGCCGAAGGCACCATCGAAGTGTTTGTTGACTATGATGCGCTGAAGCCTATGTTCACACCACTGTTCAAGCAACTTTTGGACGACAACGAGGGCTACTGGGATTACAAGCCGCTCCCCGTTGATTAAGTGGGTGACCATGTGGGTGTGGTGGCATAAGTGTTCTGTTTCCTACTTTTTGTGGGTCTGTTTTTCGGCATAGAACCGATTATTCAAGAATAATGTGTAATTTTGCAAAATATTCTTGAATAGGTAAAATATGTTGGCGATACACAGATTCGTACTTATCACTGCATTGTTGCTGTCGGAGGCAATGGGTGTCACGGCTCAAGGTGTGGTGAGTCTTGACTCGTGCCGTGCGATGGCTCTTCGTGGCAACAAAGTGCTACGTCAGCACGATGCGAAAATCGAAGCAGCTGGTTGGCAGCGTCGTGAGGCTGCTGCTGCCTACAAACCCAGCATCGACCTCGAGGCGATGTATCTTTACAATTCGCGGCAACTTGCTTTGGTTGATAAAGACCAGCTGTTGCCCACCAAGTCGTTCAACTTGGAAAAGCAGAGCTACGACTTTAATCTGGTGGTGAACCCCATGACGGGGCAGCCGCTTGTAGTCGATGGTCAGCCCGTGCCATCCACGGTGGCTCTGCTGCCCAAAGATGCGCTCACCTTCAACATTCACAACGTGTTTGCCGGTGCGCTCACCGTGACGCAGCCCGTGTATATGGGTGGCAAAATCAAGGCAATGAACGCGCTCACGCGCTATGCCGAGCAGCTGGCCGTGTCGATGCGCAACAGCGAGGTCGAAGAAGTGATTTGCAACGTGGATGCTGCCTATTGGCAGGTGGTGTCGCTCAAGGCAAAGCAGCAGTTGGCTCAAAGTTATGTTAAGTTGGTCGAAGCACTCGACAACGATGTGCAGGCGATGGTTCAAAATGGCGTTGCCACCAAGGCCGCAAAGCTATCGGTGGATGTGAAAGTGAATGAAGCCAACATCGACCTCACGAAGGTGAACAATGGTTTGGTGCTGTCGCGCATGTTGCTCTCGCAGGTGTGTGGCTTGCCCGTGAACGAGACCTTCACGCTAGCCGACGAGGATGGTGGATGGCAGCAACCCGTGGTGCGCTCGGCCGATGCCGACATCAATCAGGTGCTGGCACGGCGCAACGATGTGCATTCACTTGAACTGGCCACCAAAATCTATGACGAGAAGGCTAAGGTGGTTTTGAGCGAGATGCGCCCAACAGTGGCTGCTGTGGCGGCGGCACATCTCACCAATCCTAATCTTTACAATGGTTTCAAGAACCGCTTTGGCGGTATGTTCTCGATAGGTGCCATGGTCAAGGTGCCGCTGTGGCACTGGGGAGGACTCACGGCCAAGTATCGCACTGCCCAGGCCGAGGCTGTGGTCAAGCAACTGGAACTCGACGACGCGAAGGACAAAATCCAGTTGCAGGTGAATCAAGCGCAATTTCGCTATCAAGAGGCTTTGAAAACCTACGACATGACGCGTTCCAACCTTGCCGTGGCCGATGAGAACCTGCGCATGGCACAGGTGGCTTTCAAGGAGGGCATATCCACTGCCGATGATGTGCTTGCCGCTCAAACAGCTTGGCTGAAAGCCAACAGCGAGAACATCGACGCCGAAATAGATATTCGACTTTGCGACACCTATCTGAAGAAAGTGACCGGAACACTGATGGATAATTGATAATGTAATTCCTATCACCTCTATCATTCCCCCATAGCAACTCATAGAATCCCATAGAACCCTATATATTATAAAATGGATAATTATGAACAACGGACTGTTGTCCGCAAAAAAGACAAGGCATTACTGGCTGCACTGGCTGTGTTTGCCATCGTGATTGCCGCTATAGCCATTGTGGGCCTCTTGCTCATCAAACCGGCCAATGAAACCATCACGCAGGGTCAGGCCGACTGCGATGCTGTGCGCGTGAGCGGCAAGTTGCCGGGGCGCGTGGAACGCATCTTTGTGCACCCCGGCCAGCAGGTGCACAAGGGCGACACACTGGCCAAAATCTACTCATCTACTGTCGATGCCAAGCTCTATCAGGCGCAGTCGATGCAGAATGCGGCACAGTCGCAGACCGAGAAGGTGGACCGCGGTGCTCGCGAAGAAGTGAAAAAAGGGGCCTATAACGTGTGGCAGCAGGCCATCGCAGCCGAGACCATTACTCGCAAAACCTACCAGCGTATGCAGGCACTGTTTGAGCAAGGTGTGGTCACCGAGCAAAAACGCGACGAGGCCAAGGCTGCCTACGATGCCGCCACGGCGCAGGTGGCTGCCGCCAAGTCGCAATACGACCTGGCGGTGAATGGTGCCCAGCGCGAGGATAAGGCCGCCAGCCGAAGCATGGCCAATGCCGCACGCGGTGGAGTGATGGAGGTGCAGTCGCTGCTCGAGGACCAGTACCTGCTCGCGCCTTGCGACGGCGAGGTGAGCGAAATCTATCCTCAGGAGGGCGAACTCGTGGCGATGGGAACTCCCATCATGTCGATATCAAAGCTCAACGACATGTGGGTCACCTTCAGTGTGCGCGAGGAAATGCTCAACGACCTGCCCGTGGGCAAGGATATCAATGTCATCATCCCCGCTTTGGCCGGCAAGCAGGTGAAGATGAAGGTGTTCTATGTGCACGACATGGGCAGCTACGCTGTGTGGCAGGCCACGAAAAGTTACGACAGCTACGACAGCAAGACCTTTGAGGTCAAGGCGCGACCAGCCGAACACATCGAGAACTTCCGCCCGGGCATGAGCGTGATTTTGGAAAACTGAGAACTGAAAACAGCCTCCCCATGCTCTGGCGATATATAGCAGACTCGTTCACACGCGGTGCGGTGCAGCTGGTGCGTCGGCCCATGTATTTCCTGATGATGGTGATTGTGCCACTCTTCGGGGCGTGGGCATTGATGGACATGATGGACGATGGCGGCATACGCCGTGTGCCGGTAGCTGTGGTCGACCGCGATGGCAGCTCGTTGTCGCGCTCGCTGGTGCGCAACCTTGGTGCTTTTCAGCAGGTGCACATCGTGCGCACCTGCAAAGACTTTGGCGAGGCTAAGCTGCTGGTGCAAAGCGGCGATGTGCTGGGTTTCTACTACATACCCGAAGGACTGGAGCAGCAGGCTCTGGGCGGGCGCACACCCACTGTGAGCTATTATGTGAACTATGCCTACTACGCTCCAGCTTCGATGCAGTACAAGGGTTTCAAAACCATCTCGCTGCTCACCAATGCAGGCGTGGTGCAGACGGCATTGCGCACCGTGGGAATGCCCTCGCAGTCGATCAAGGCGGTCTTGCAACCCTATGCCACGCATGTGCACACAATAGCCAACCCCTGGCTGAACTACAACTATTATCTTAACACCTCGTTTGTGCCTTGCTTTTTTGCCTTGATTGTGCTCATGGTCACCGCATTCACTCTGGGTTCCGAGCTCAAGAGCGGCCTGTGCAGGCAATGGCTGGCCACGGCGGGCAACAACATGGTGCTGGCACTTGCGGGCAAGCTGTTGCCGCACACCGTGCTGCTTACTGTGGTGGGGTGGCTCGTGCAGTGGATGATGTATTGTGTCTATCATCTGCCGCTCAACTGCAACCCGTGGCACATGCTGATTGCCATGCCCATGTTTGTGATGGCCAATCAGGGGTTTGCTGTGTTGATGTTCTGCTTCACGCCCAACTTCCGCTTCGGTTCCACGCTGTGCACCCTGATGGGGATGCTCTCGTTCTCGTTCTGCGCCTTCTCGCTGCCCGAGGAGGCCATGTATCCCTGGGTGATGGCCATTGGATATGTGGTGCCCATCAAGTATTTCTTCCTGCTCTCGGTCGATCAGGCTCTGAATGGCATCGATCTGTATTATTCGCGTGTGTATTATGCCGCTCTTGTGGCCTTTGTGCTGGTGCCGCTGTTGCTTAGCTGGCGCATCAAGCGTGAATGCCTCAATCCCGTGTATGTGCCTTGATTGTTTCACCATAGTCAGATTTCGGAAAAATGAAGGAATGGCTGCTTGAGGTATACCGGGTGTGGTGGCGTGAGTTTCGCCTTGTGCTGCGCGACGAGGGTGTGGTGATTTTCTTCTTCGCGGTTTGTGCTGTCTATCCCCTGCTGTATTCCTTGATCTACAACACCGAGCTGGAGCGCGATGAACCCATTGTGGTGGTTGACGACTGCCGCACGCAGCTGTCGCGGCAGCTCACCCGCAATATCGATGCCACGCCCGAAGTCAAGGTGGTGGGTCTGGCGGCCAATATGCAGGAGGCACGCGAACTCATGCATCGCAAGAAATGCTACGGCATCGTGTATATCCCCCGCGACTTCTCGCAGTGTGTCAACAGCCGCCAGCAGGGACACGTGTCGGTCTACAGCGACATGAGCGTGATGTTCCGCTACAAGAACATGCTCATGGCCATCACCAATGTAACACAAGGTATGGGTGGCGAGGCGATGCATCACGCGGTGGAACCCGTCATGGGCAATGCGCCGGCCACGGTGGTCGAGAGCCGCCAGGTGCCCATCGGCAACACGTCCATGGGACTGGCTTCGGCCGTGCTGCTGTTTGTGTTGCCGCTGGTGATTCAGCAGAGCATGCTGCTGGGAATTGGCATGCTTCATGGCGGCGGCATTGAGCGGCGGCGCAAGAATCGCGGCTTCGACCCCATGGAGGAGCGGGCTTGTGTGAGCGCTACCATCATTGGCAAGATGATGTGTCACCAGGTGGTGTATGTGTTGCCGGTGATCTACGTGCTGCACTTCACGCCCATGCTGTTCGATTTCCCGCTCAATGCCCACTTGCTGCACACGCTGGCCCTGGCGGTGCCGTTCATCATTGCGGTGTCGTTTATGGGGCAGACCTTGCAGCCCTTTGTCAACGAGCGCGAGAGCGTGTTCATGCTGTTTGCATTCACCTCGGTGATTTTCATTTTCCTCACGGGGGTGTCGTGGCCGCGGTACGAGATGAGTCGTTTCTGGTACACCATCGGTGACTGCGTACCCAGCACCTGGATGAGCAACGGCTATGTGCTCATGCAGAGCGACGGAGCCTCGCTGGCGCAGATTGCTCATCCGTTCAAGATGCTTTGGCTGCAATGCGGAGTGATGTTTGTGCTGGCCTATGCCGTTGAGCGTTTTGTGAGCCGCCCGCGCTACCGGCACTGGCAGCGCAAGAGCGAGGCCGACCCCGATGCCTTGCAGCGTTTCGATGTGGTGAAGAATGGCGTGGGGTGAACTTGCTTTGACTCACCAGAATATGGCAGTGATTAGCGTGAGGTAGGGTGGTGGCTTGCCCTCCGCCCCCCATTGCAGTGTGATGCCCAGCAGCTCACGGCTGGTGCGCTCCAGGTCGAATCCTAATGCTTCCAGGCTGTGACGCATTTTGTGCGAGTGGCGGCATGGCTGCCCTTGGGCACGGGTGCATGATGCCGGCCGGCACAGGCGGCAACGTCCCGTGAAAATGCGGCTCCCCGGTGTTGACGACTCCAGCTCGTAGAGCCGGGGCAACTCGATGGCCCATGCCGCGTCGAGGGCCCGCGTCACCAGTGCCGGGGTGTCGATGTCGCAGGGCCGATGGGGAAGTTCAATCTTGGTGGCGAAAATGCGAGCCGTGGTATAGCCGCTCAGATAAGCTTTCACATCGAAGTCAAACGGCGGGCAGCACCACACTTGGCCGAAATTCGGGCATTGCCGGCAGTAGCCCAGCACGCGCTCAGGGTCGTGGTAGGTGGCGATATAGTCGGCCACGCCAATCGTGGCCTCGGTGCGGAGGATGCTGAACATGTGTTTCAATCTTTTCGGCAAAGGTAGCGTTTTTTGCCAAATAATGCGCCATGCTCGTTTTGCTAACTTGAATTTTCAGTCAAATAATCTGCTCTTATGAAACCTTTATAGAGAAAAAGTCTCGAATTGCACACGACTTGCGCAAATTTTGTGCTACCTTTGCAGTCGGTAAATGCATGCATAATATAATATGGAATATATCAAGACTGAGATTGAAGGTGTGTGGCTCATCCAGCCCAAGCGATTTGGTGACGCACGTGGCTACTTCAGCGAGACGTTTAAGCTGGAAGAGTTTCAGGCTCATGTAGGCCCGGTGGCCTTTGTGCAAGACAACGAGTCGTTCTCGACGCGCGGCGTGTTGCGTGGTCTGCACTTCCAGCGCGGCGAGTGGAGCCAGGCCAAGCTCGTGCGCGTGTCGCAAGGGCGCGTGCTCGATGTGGTCGTTGACCTGCGCGGCGGCAGCCCCACCTTTGGCCGCCATGTGGAGGTGGAGCTGACTGCCGAGCAGGGCAACCAGCTGTTCATCCCCCGAGGCTTCGCCCACGGCTTCGTTGTCCTGAGCGACGTGGCTCAGTTTCAGTACAAGGTCGATAACGTCTATGCCCCCCAGGCCGAGGCCACCCTGCGCTTCGATGACCCCGCCCTGGCCATCGACTGGCGCATCCCCCCCGCCGAGATGCTCCTCAGCCCCAAAGACCGCTCCGGTCTCCCCTTTGCCGAAATAGAGCCGTTCTGATTTGGCCCCAGAAAAGCAAAGAAGAAGTTCAGCTTCGGTCAATAGTTAAACAAACTTAAATCATGCAATGTGGTTTTAAAAATCATAAGATTCATAATCTTGTGAACTTGACACGTTTATGATGGGGTGGGGGTGAGCTTGGGGCATTGGCTCTGTTGATTTTAAAGCAAAAATATTTGGCTGTTAAGAAATTAGTGTGTAACTTTGCACCGCTTTTTGTGGCTCGAATGCATGAAATCACGCGCTAAATGCTTGATTTAGCGAGTGATGAGTGTGTGCGGAGTCATGATGGGCACTGAATATAAACAATTAAAAACTAAAGTAAAACAGAACTAAGATGCCAACAATTCAGCAATTAGTAAGAAAAGGTCGCACGTCGCTGGAATCGACCAGCAAGTCGCCCGCTCTGGATGCATGTCCTCAGCGTCGTGGCGTGTGCGTGCGCGTCTACACCACCACCCCCAAGAAGCCTAACTCGGCAATGCGCAAGGTGGCTCGCGTGCGCCTGACCAATGGTAAGGAAGTGAACAGCTACATTCCCGGTGAGGGTCACAACCTGCAGGAGCACAGCATCGTGATGGTGCGTGGTGGTCGTGTGAAGGACCTGCCCGGTGTGCGTTACCACATCGTGCGCGGCACGCTCGACACCGCCGGTGTCGCCGGTCGCACGCAGCGTCGCAGCAAGTATGGCGCCAAGCGTCCCAAGGCTGCCAAGAAGTGATTTCCACATCGCAACCGACCTTTGATTACTAAAACAAACAACACTCTAACTTAGTTTTTGATTTTATTGGATTGAACCGGTTGAGTAAATGGCTGCAGAGGCGGCCGTTGAAGAACAAAGCTGACAACAACCAAGCGGACAAAAACTACAATTTTTGACTTACAACAATGAGAAAGGCTAAGCCCAAAAAACGGATCATCCTTCCCGATCCCAAGTTTGGTGAAGTTCGCGTGACCAAGTTCGTGAACCACCTGATGTATGATGGTAAGAAGAACACGTCTTACCGCATCTTCTACAGCGCCCTCGATCTGGTGGGCAAGAAGATGAGCAGCGAGGAGAAGACCCCGCTCGAAATCTGGAAAGAGGCCCTTGAGAAGATCACACCCCAAGTGGAGGTGAAGAGCCGCCGCGTGGGTGGCGCCACCTTCCAGGTGCCCACCGAGATTCGCCCCGACCGCAAGGAGGCCATCTCGATGAAGAACATGATTATCTTCGCTCGCAAGCGTGGCGGCAAGACGATGGCCGACAAGCTCGCTGCCGAGATCATGGATGCCTACAACGAGCAGGGTGGCGCTTTCAAGCGCAAGGAGGACATGCACCGCATGGCCGAGGCTAACCGTGCTTTCGCCCACTTCCGTTTCTGATCGCTTGAAGGGAAGTATATAATAAGGTATAATGGCAACTGACCAACAACTGAAATACACGCGCAACCTGGGCATCATGGCTCACATCGATGCCGGCAAGACCACCACGTCGGAGCGCATCCTGTACTACACCGGTCTTACTCACAAGATCGGCGAGGTGCACGATGGTGCTGCCACCATGGACTGGATGGAGCAGGAGCAGGAACGAGGCATCACCATCACCTCGGCTGCCACCACGGCCTTCTGGAACTATGACGGCGAGAAGTACAAGATCAATTTGATCGACACTCCGGGACATGTGGACTTCACCGTGGAGGTGGAGCGCTCGCTGCGAGTGCTGGACGGGGCTATCGCCACGTTCTGCGCCGTGGGGGGCGTGGAGCCGCAGAGCGAGACGGTGTGGC
>JAFYCU010000250.1 GCA_017545095.1 Muribaculaceae bacterium
CGGTGCGGTGCATCTCGCGCCGGGTGTTCATCCACCGCTGTGGGTGCCAGGTGTGGGAGAGGGTGACGATGGGTGCATCCATGTTGATGGGAATGCGGCAGGAGCGCGTTTGGTAGAATTTCTCGCCGGGAGCGAAGCGCAGTGTGGCTTGGAAGCCGGCCTGTGTGAAATGCTGCAAAGCGGTGCCGTCGTTTTGCCGCATCGGCAGCAGTCGCGAAGCCTCGTGCACCGAGTGCTCCATGCCCACGGCTATGGAGAAATGGTTGGCCCATTCGCGCTTCCACTCCAGTTCGGTGCGGCGCAGATAGAGCATCTTGTCGTCGCTTTGCCGCTTGAGGATCAAAAACACGTTGTCGGCGTTGGTGTAGAGGTAATGTTGGCCGAGACGGTTCACATCGTAGCGGTGCATGAGCCGCAGACTGTGGATGGGGAACTCCTTGTCGAGATGTTGTTTTGGAGTGAACGAGTACTCCAGCTGTCCCATGTATTTGAGTCGTTGGTCGCGTGTGCCATAGGCCACGTAGGTGCGCGCAAACCAGTGGCGGCTCAGGTTGACGGTAGTCATGCCGCCCAGACGCAACCTCACCCCCTCGAGAGGGTTGCCGCTGATGGTGGTGTTGATGGGACCGAAATCCCATCGGCTGGGATTGCCCGTGGGCACGTAGCCCTTGACCAGGGCCATCAGCACCTTCTCGCCCCAGTAAAATAACTTCGACTCTCGCAGACGTGCAAACATCTGGCGCATGGAGTTGCCGTCGGTGCGTTGCGGGGTGGGGCGGTGGTCGGCCCAGAACTCGTCGGGCATGTGGTCGGCCCCGGGAGTCACCGTGTGTTCTTCGGGTTGGTTGAAGATGCTCATGTCGTCGGGAGCGGTGAGCCGATGCGATGTATAGGCCGTCTCTCGCCGCGCAAACATGCCGGGAGTGCCTGCCACCAGACGGAACTCCACCTCCATGTTGTCGCGTGTTTTGAGCCGTGTGCCATCGGGGGCGCGCAGGTAGTCCTGCTCTATCGTCAAATGCTCCACATAGTTCAGGTTGATGCGCTGCGGCACACTCATCCTCACCTTTTTTATAAATAAGGTAGTGTCGCCCAGGGCCACATACAGTCGGCCCGTGAAGCCAAAAGTTTCGGGCACACGCGGTGCAAAGCTCAGCTCGATGCACTCCGTGCCGTTAACGTTCACGGTGTCGGTGAGGTAGTATTTGTAAAAGTCTGGACCTATGGTCGACAGGGGGCTTACGAATCGGTTGGAGAGCAAGGTGATGTCGCTACCATAGATGTCCACCTCGCGGAAGATGTCCTCCAGATAGGTCTGCACACTCGTTTGGTCGAACCCCTCGTCGAGTCCTCCGTCGCGCTGAGCCACCACCACCTCGCGGTGGCAAGCCGGCGAGCGGCGATAGAATTGCTTCGACACCTGCTCGCGCATCGACACCGGGAGCACGCGCTTGCCGGTGATGCACGATGTGTCGGCATACTCGGCCAGATAGCCAAACTGCCGCAACGACTTGTTGTTGATGGCAATCTCGTCGAGGTTGTTGAAGCCATAGGCGATGCGCTGATAGCGGTCGTAGCTGTAGAAGTCCTTCCTCATCGGGTCGTAGTCGTGCATGCCTCGTCGCAGGCGCGTGGCCAGCTCCACGGCGGGGTTGTTGCGCTTGGAGTATTTCTCCTTGGAGCGTTGCACCAGCACCTCGTCGAGCTCTTTGGGTGCCGCGTGCAGGTCGACCACCAGCACCGTCTGCCCCGGTTTCAGGGTCACGTCCTGCGTCTGATAGCCCATGGCGGTGAAGCGCAGCGCCGAGGCCGACACATCGGTGTCGATGGTGAACCCGCCCTGCTCGCTGGTAATCACCCCCAAGGTGCCGCCTGGCAGCGTCACCGCCACGCCGGGCACCGGCTCGCGGGTGTCGGCATCGCGCACGTAGCCCACGATGTGCGTGCCCGTGTGCTGCCCGGCGGCGCTCAGCGCAATGGCCAGCAGGAAGATGTAGGTGACGATTCGGAGCATTGTTGCGATTTATTGGATAACGTGATAACGGATAACGAGATAACAGAATATCGAGATTAAGGCTCAAGAGCCACCTTGATGCCATCCTCTTCACGGACACGTTGCATCCCTGTGTAGATGCGCATGGTGCGGCTTCCCTGCTGCTTATGGTTGTGCTCGGGCCGCCACTCGCCATCGGGGTTGTCGGGGGCGAGCGTCACCACCTGTGCGCCATAGTGGCTGTTGATGTTGTCGATGGCTTGCATGAGCAGGCGTTGCCGACCCTGGTCTTGGCGTTCGAACAGGTTGAGCTGCACGGCGCTGTCGCTGGTGATGTCGCCCAGCAGCACCCCCGCCTTGCGGTAGCCGAAGCCGTCGCGGTAGATGGTGTCGAAAGCCATCATCGCCTGGCTCACGATGGTCATGGTGGATGCCGACGGCGTGAGCAGCCTCACCTGGCACGAGTTGGCATAGAACGGCACATCCTGCCGGAAACGGTCGCCACGCACATACACCGTCACCGTGCCCGCCACCGCCTGCTCGTCGCGCAGACGCTTGGCGCACATCTTGGCGAACACCACCACGGCATCCTGCACCTCGCGCCGCTTAGTGATCAGGTGGCCAAACGTGCGGGAGTTCATGATCGAGTTGTGGGCCATGGTCACGGGGCTTGGAGCCACGCAGTCCTCGCCGCGCAGCTCGCGCTGCGTGCGCTCGGTGGTGACGCTGAACAGCGTGCGCACCAGCGACGACGGCATATCCACAAACTGCGCCGCCGTGATCACTCCCCGGTTGTTGAGGGCCTCGCGCAGCCGTCGTCCGATGCCCCACACGTCGCCCACCGGCGTGCGCCGCAGGATGATGTCGATGGCCTCGGGCCGCATCAGCCAGTACACGCTATCGGTGATGCGGCGGTCCTTCTTGGCGATGTGTGACGCTATTTTGGCCAGCGTGCGTGTGGGCGCGAAGCCGATGCTCACGGGCAGGCCCACCCATTTCATGATTTTCCGCACCAAGCCAGCCAGGAACACGTGGTTACACTCCACGTCGTCGAAGGGCAAGGTGAAAAACGCCTCGTCCACCGAGTACACTTCCAGGTTCTCCACCTCCGCCCCCATGATGGCCATCACGCGTCGCGAGAGATCGCCATACACTGTGTGTCGTCCCGACAGCACGACCACCGGCTCACGCGTGTGCTCACGGATTTGGAATGCCGGGCAGCTCATCGGTATGCCCAGTGCCTTCGCCTCGTTGCTGCGCGCAATCACACAGCCGTCGTTGTTCGAAAGCACCACGACAGCCTTGCCGTTCAGGTCCGGGTTAAACAGACGCTCGCACGACACAAAGAAATTGTTGCAGTCAACCAATCCGTAAGTCATCATTCACGCAATCAGCGGGTTAAGCCAGGATTCACGCCCAAGCCGCACATTTCAAACCACAAATTTACAACAAAATCCGCACCCGCGAGCAGCGAGACCTCGTTTTTCGAGTTTGGTGGGTGGTGAGAGGTGGGTGGCAGCGGGTGATGGGGCTTTGCACTTATTTCTTGCGCGATATTTGGCGCAATCGCTTTCTTTTCGTAATTTTGTGGGGTTGTTTTTAAGACCTTTGAATTATGAGGAAAATGATATTCAATGCACTGTGTTGTGTGCTGCTTTTGCTGCCGGTGAACGTGAGGGCGCAGTTTGACTGGCCTTATTCGATTGAAAATGGGACTGTCATCACGCAGGTGCCTGAGCGGCCGTCGGGGCAACAGTCGGCTTTGGGGCTGGCGGTGGAGAAGATTCCGGTGGTGAGGGTGGCGTTTGTGGGTCTGGGCATGCGTGGCCCGGATGCGGTGGAGCGATGGACACATATCCCGGGCATTGAGGTGAAGGCGTTGTGCGACTATGAGTGCGACCGCGCCGAGGCGTGTCAGGAGATTCTGCGCAAGGCTTCGATGCCTCCGGCCGATGTGTATTTCGGGGAAGATGGATATAAAGCACTGTGTCGGCGCAACGACATTGACCTGGTGTATATCGCCACCGACTGGATCCACCACTATCTGGTCGCCACCGAGGCGCTTAACCATGGTCACCATGTGGCTATCGAGGTGCCGTCGGCGTTGAACCTGAACGAGATTTGGTCGCTCATCAACCTGAGCGAGCGCAAGCGCCTGCATGTGATGATGCTCGAGAACTGCTGCTACGACTTCTTCGAGCTGAACGCGCTCCACATGGCCCAAGAGGGTCTGCTGGGCGAGGTGATCTACGTTCAAGGCGCCTACCGTCACGAGTTGTCGCCCTATTGGGACGAATACTGGAAACGCGGCGCCGACGACAAGTTGGGCTGGCGGCTGGATTACAACAGCAAGTTCCGTGGCGACCTCTATCCCACGCATGGGCTGGGTCCCATCGCACAGGTGCTGGACATCCACCGTGGCGATTGCATGAAGACACTCGTGGCCATGGACACGCGTTCGTTCAACGGCAAGCGATTGGTGGAAGCGCGCACAGGCCGTGCATGCGACAACTTCCGCAACGGTGACCACACCACCACGCTCATCTCCACACAGAACGGCAAGGTGATTGAGGTGCACCACAATGTGATGACGCCACAGCCCTACAACCGCATGTACCAACTCACCGGCACTCGTGGCTTTGTGAACAAATATCCCGTCGAGGGCTTTGCGCTGGCGAGCGATGTGATGGCTGAAGCCGGGCTGGCTGCGATGAGCAAGGACTATACCGGCCACTCCTATCTGAGCAAGGATGACACCCAGACCCTCCTGCAATCCTACACCTCACCGCTTATCACGGAATATGGCGAGCAGGCAAAGGAGGTGGGCGGACACGGAGGAATGGACTTTATTATGGATTCCCGCTTGGTGTATTGCCTGCAAAATGGACTGCCGCTCGACATTGATGTGTATGACCTGGCCGAGTGGTGCTGTTTGGCCGAGCTGGGCAGCCTCTCGATGGACAACGGCAATATGCCGGTACAAGTGCCCGACTTCACGCGGGGTGAGTGGAACAAAACCCGTGGATATCGCCACGCA
>JAFYCU010000251.1 GCA_017545095.1 Muribaculaceae bacterium
CTCCTGGTGCTTGAGCAGAGCGTGTTTTCGTTCCAGTTCAACGTGGTAGTGGCCTATATCTTCTTGTTTGCCTACAGCTTGCTGGAGCGTGGCCATGGCTTGTGGGCGGTGCTGCTCATCATGCTGTCGGCCACCACCAAGGTCTATGGCATCGTGGAGCTTTTGCTGCTGTTCTGCTATCCCAAGGCGTTCCGCAACTTGTGTGCCGCTGCCGTAATGGGCGTGTTGCTGCTCATGTTGCCGGCCTTGAAGGTGGGGGTTGACGGCTTGCTGCCCTGCTACATGAATTGGTGGGCGATGCTCTCGCAGCACCAGAGCAGTGCCACCTATGTGTCGCTGCTCTATGCTTGGCCTTTGCGCCTGGTGCTCGACCACTATCGCATCGTGCAGCTCATCACCATTGGCATCGTGGTGGCGGTGTTCTTTGTGCGGTGGCGCCGATGGGGCGACTTCTCGTTCCGCGCCACCACGCTGGGTGTGCTCATGGGGTGGATTATCGTCATGGGCGACTCGTCGGAGACGCACACCTACTTGATCGCTCTGGCGGGCTATATGCTGTGGTACTGGCTGCGCGAGCGCCACACCGTGATGGACCGCGTGCTGTTGTGGGCCATGGTGGTGCTCTTTGGCTGCGTGCCGGTGGATGTGCTGGTGCCCACCAGCGTGCACAACTTCATCAACGGCAAGCTTATGCTCGATGTCTACGTCTATGCCGTGGTGTGGTGTCAAATGCTATGGAGCATGGCCACAGACCACCAACCGTTAATAGACGTGAGCGGCAATTGACAAGTCTAGACAAATCACGCCCTGTGCAACATGTTTTGCACAGGGCGTTTTCAATGCATAATGCACAATGCACAATTTCGCAATGCGGCTCTCGGTTCCTGTTTCCTGATTTTATGAATAAGGTCTCTAAGGTCTTTAAGGTCTTTAAGGACTTTAAGGGACGAATATCACGTCTTGTTAAGCCCCTCCTAGGAGGGGTTTGGGGAGGCCTTGAGTCTTGCGTCTCGCATCTTACCTCAGCATGATGTTGATGACCTCGTTCACATCATCGATGTCAACGCTTCCGCTCTCGTCCACGTCGGCGCGGCCTTCGTATTTGTCGGCTGTGGTGCGGTCGAGGATGATGTTGAGCAAGATGTTCACATCGTCGATGTCCACCTTGCCGTTGCCGTCTACATCACCCTTGAGGCTTGCGGGAGCGTCCTTGACCTTGGTGATGGTGAACTGGTGCAGCAGCAATGCGCCGTAGCGCGCCACCGAGATGTCGTGGAACCCAAAGTAGTACACACCGCTGGCAGCGGGCACAATGTTGTTCACCGTGTAGGAGTCGGTGACCGGGGTGGCAATGGTGAGTTGGTCCATCACCTTGTCGTAGCTTTCGGGGCGCAGTCCCTGTCCGTAGGCCAGTTCCAGATAGCTGATGTTGGCTGCGGTGTAGGTGTTGGCCTCGAATGCCACGCGGTAGGTGGCACCTCGCTCGAGGCGGATGGGCGGCGAGAGCAACCAGTCATCGTTGGCAGCTTGCTCGTAGTCGCTGTTCGAGCCGCAGTAGGCACGTCCGCCACCGCCGCTGCCGTAGTTCTTGTCCCACTGCCAGGTGATGCCGTCCTCGTTGCGGTCGAGTACGGTGAGCAGGTCGAAGCTGGCAGCGGTGTTGAAGGGCTGTGAATAGGGCACGTCGAGTGCGGGACCCACCACAGCACGGTTTGACTCGGCAGCCTCGCCAGCCACACCGGCGTTGAGCGGTTCCACGCGGTAGGAATAGGCTCCCAGCGTGGCGGGATCGAACGGCAGGGCGATTTCGGTGTCGGCAACACCCTCGGCCACGCAGATACCTTCGGGCAGCAGATACACGTTATAGGTAAGGTCGTCGGCATTGAGCGCAGCACCGTGCTCGCCCAGCGTGGGGGCTTCCCACGAGAGTACCGACATCTTCTCGGCGGGGTTGTAGTCGAAGACAACGGCAGCAGGAGCCAGCGGACGGTCGGGACCCACAAAGGTGGTGTATTTGGCCTCGGGGCTGGTTCCGGCCTCGTTGCTCACGGTCACCGCCAGTGTAACATCGCCTGGTTCCACGGTCACGGTAGCCGTGGCCATGGCACCAGCGTTGACGTTGCCGGTAGCCACCTCGGTGCCGTTGGCCGTGACGCTGTAGGTGAGCGTGCCGGTGAGCGGGTCGCCGGTGTAGGTGGTGGTGGGAGCGGTGAACGTGACCGTGCCGGTGGTCGAAACACCCTCGAAGGTGGCGGTGAGGTCGGTAACGGCGGCGGGAGCGTCCTCGGCAGCTTCGGGGGCGGGGAGATAGAGGTTCACCAGCCAGGCGTTGTCGGGCGTGGTCATGAGCTGGGTGGCCGACACCGAAGTGATGTTCGGGTCAATCTCATAGAGGTAGCACTTGCCATTGGTGAGCACCACGCTCCACAGGAATTTGCCCGTGCGACTGTTGTAGGTCATCGAGCTGGGGTTGGTGGAGATGTTGTCCACACCCAGGTCGCCCAGAGGCACCACTTCCACCTCGCTCTCGGTGGTGGTGGCGGTGTCGATCACATAGAGGTAGCCATCTTGTCCCACACCGTAGAGCAGGCCGTTGTCGGCAAAGGCGATGGCGGCCATCGGGGTGGTCACCGTGCCGATGAGTTGGCGCGTGGGCACATCGGTGGTGAAGTCGATGGTGGCCAGCTTGCGGTTCACCACCTGCCAGCTCATGTTGAAGTTGTAGAAGATGCCATAGTTCACCCCGGTGACAGGGCTCTTGGCCAGTCCGCAGCTCGAGATGTAGTTGCGGTCCATGTCGCCGAGGGTCACCGCACGGGTGCGCGTCCAGGTCTCCATGTCATATTCCACATGATAGAGGATGTAGCTGCTGGTTTGGTCAAAGTCGTCCCACACGGTGCGGAAGTGCACGCCTTTCATCGTGCCGTCCTCATACACGGCGCCGCCCAGCGGGGCCTGGTACACGTCTTTACCTTCGGTGAGCTTGGTGAGGCTGCCGTCTTCGAGCACAAGTTCGTAGATGCCTTCCTGGGTGTTGTTCGAGAGCCAGGAGTCGGCTTTCACCACGCCGCAAATCACTTTGGTCTTGTAGGGCGCATGTTGCTGCGCCGTGGCCGTGAGGCTTGCCGAAGCCATCAGCAGACCCATAGCCGGAATAAAGAATTTTCTCATCATTGATTGTGTAATAGGATTTTATGGGGTAAAAAGGGGTTCGATAATCATAACCTATCGTAAGGGTGGGGGCTTTTACCCCCCCACCCATGGGTTTCAGCCTTTGAGGATGATGTTGATGAGGGCGTTCACATCAGCGATGTCGGTTGAGCCGTCGCCGTCGATGTCGGTGTTGCCGGGCAGTGTGCTGGCAGCCACCTGCTCAAGAATCACGTTGATGAGTGCGTTCACGTCCTCGATGTCCACATTGCCGTCGCCGTTCACGTCGCCGGTGATGCTGTCACGCTCCAGAGCGATGTCAATGGTCATCAGGCCGGTGGTGAGGTCGAGTGCGGTGGAGTAGGGGCGGTAGCCCGCAGCGGTGGCGGTGAGCTGGTAGCCCGTGAGGAAGTCTTTCTTCACCTGCAAGGCATAGGCACCCTGCTCGTCGCTGGTGGCACTGTACTGCACCTCGCCGCAGCTCACCATGATTTGTGCGCCGGCGATGGTGTTGCCCGAGTTGGCGTCGGTCACGGTGCCAGTCACGGTGGTGGCCTCTTTCTCGACCGAGAGGTACATCACCGGCACCTCGCAGTCGCGGTAGTAGCTGAACTGGTCGTTATAGCTCGTCTGCTGCACGGCCACACCGGCATTGTCGTCATATTGGTAACGCACGGTGCACGAGCGTGTGCGTTGCGAGTGGAAGCGCAGGCGCAGGTTGTCGCCGGTGTAAACAAACGGTTCGGCCAGCTCGATGACGAGCATTTCGGCATGGGTGGGTGTCATTCCAGCGGTTCCACCGGGCATGAAGGTGTATTCCTGGTCCATAATCAGAGTCATGTCGGTGGTGGGGTGGATGGCGTTGTTGTTCACTTGGCTGTCGGTGGTGTTCTCAATCCACGCCTGGATGTTGGCTGCACCGCTGTTGCCGGTGTTGCGTCCCTTGAAGGCGATGCGGGTGATTTTGGCACCCTTGGCGAGCTGAATTTGGCTTGCGGGGTAGATGATTTCCGACACCTGGTACATCTCGGCCGGGTCGACGGGAGCTCCGCCGGTGATGGTGTTGGTGGTGTTGGCATCGCCTACGGCCACCTCGCTTGAGGTGGTCTCGTCGCTCACGACGAGGGTGCCCACGGTGCTGGTCAACTCATAGTCGCCGATGATGATTTTGGCCACGATGGGGAAGGTGCCAGCCTGGTGCGGGGTGAAGGTGAAGTCGAATGTGGTGGTGGCTCCCGAAGCCATTTCCACAGCCTCGGCGCTGGCCACGGTGTGTGCGTCGACGAGCAGCGTGGCGGTGTAGCTGCCGACAGCCTCGGTGGGACCGAAGTTCTTCACCGTGAACTGCGCATTGAGCGGGCTGTTCACCTCGCCTTGGGTGGGAAGGGTCTCGTCGGTCACCATCAGGTCGTGGTCCACAGGCACCACGGTGAATCCGCCCACATTGTCGAGGGCCATGGCGAAGCCTTCAAACATCACATAGCCCACACCGGGTTCAAAGGTGTCGATGGTCATGTCGGTGAAGCGGCACTCGCCGTTGTTGCC
>JAFYCU010000252.1 GCA_017545095.1 Muribaculaceae bacterium
AGAACAACATGGAAGGACAGATGTCCCTGTTTGATCTTACTTCTGATGTGAGCGAGGAGATCTCGATGACACTTCCCGATACAGGAACTACCTGATTCAGAACAGCATCTGGTGGATTGAGAGCGTGGGTATCGACGGCATACGCATGGACACCTACCCCTATGCCTACGAGGCTCCGATGGCTCGCTGGATGCGCACCCTCGACCGCGAATACCCTAACTTCAACGTGGTGGGCGAGACATGGTTTGAGCAGCCTGCCTACACGGCAACCTGGCAGAAGGACAGCCGCATTGCCCGCGAGAATAGCTACCTGAAAACGGTGATGGACTTCTCGTTCTATGCCGCCGTGGACTCGGCCGCCATCGAGGTCACCGATAGCTGGTGGCGCGGCTTCAACCGCGTGTACAATAGCCTGGTACTCGACTACCTGTATCCCAACCCCAGCAGCGTGATGGCGTTTATCGAGAACCACGACACCGACCGCTTTTTGGGCGAGGGCCGCGATGCGCGCAAGCTCAAGCAAGCCTTGGCCCTGCTGCTCACGATGAACCGCATCCCGCAGCTGTACTACGGCACCGAAGTGCTGATGAACGGCACCAAGCGCATCACCGACGGCTACGTGCGCAAGGACTTCGTGGGCGGTTTCCCCGGTGACAAGCGCAACGCGTTCACCGCACAGGGGCGCACACCCGAAGAGAACGACATGTTCACCTGGCTCAGCACCGTGCTCCACTGGCGCCAGGGCAACAGCTGCATCACCCAGGGCAAGCAGACGCAGTTCATCCCGCACAACGGCATCTACGTGCTCGCCCGCCAGCATGGCGGCCGCACGGTGATGACCATCGTGAACGGCACCGAGCAGTCGCGCTCATTGCCCGTGGCACGCTACGCCGAGGTGCTTGCCGGCCACACCACCGCCCGCGATGTGCCCACCGCCCGCACCATCGACCTCACTGCCGACATCGCCATCGAGCCACGCGCCACCCTCATTTTGGAGTTCTAAGTGACGGACAAGCGGTCTTGAAGTGAAGACAATTCAATGCCAACTGGCCTTGACCAGCTCTCGAGCTGGCAATTGAGACAAATGGTTTGTCGGGAAAAGGCGGATAATTATGTCAAATTAAAATAATAAACATCGGAGACGTTGCCCGTCACATGCGGGCAGGCAACCTCGCCGAGGTTGCTCCGTTTTTCGGGGTTCTTGCACCCCACATAGCCGCTGAGCGGCTATGTGGGGCTTTTCGATTGGTGTTCCTCTTACGAGGAACGGACGGCAGGTCATCGCCAGCTCCGCAGGAATTGAACATCGCAGACGTTCCCTAATCAGAAAGCCCCATATCAAGGAGCGCAGCGACGTATATGGGTGCAAGGATGCGCTATCCATTCATTCAACGTCGAAGACGTTGCCAAACACACACGGTTCGAGCCTTTGCAGTGCGGTTCTCATGGCCTAACGGCCATTTTCGTTGGTCCGACGACCGCACTCGCAGACGCTCGCGCGACATAGGTTACCTTTTGCTCCGGAGGCCGGGTGGCTGTTCGCTGTTCGGGGCGGCCCTGCGGGCTTGAACAACAATGGTATTTCAAAAATCGGATATCTTATGAAGAAAATGCTTTCCTTGATGGTTGGCGCAGTAGGGCGCAGCCGCAAATTTAAGCATGATTTCGCAAACGACCAAAGGCCACACCATGAATAGCAGGAACAACGTCATAGTAGAGCCGCATCTGGTGCGGCTCTACTATGCTTGCGCATTTCTTGCGTTAGCCAGCTTGGCTCTCGGTTCGGCCTTCAGCCGCTGCGGCTCTACTGTGCTTGCGCATTTCTTACGTTAGCCAGCTAGGTTCTCGGTTCTTGGGTCTTGGTTCTCGTTTGGTTCTTGATTCTCGATGAGCGCGACGGCGTGGGCGGCGATTCCTTCTTCGCGGCCGGTGAAGCCGAGGTGCTCGGTGGTGGTGGCTTTGATGGAGACCTGGTCACAGTCGCAGTTCATGCACTTGGCGAGCTGCTGCTGCATGGCGGGGATGTGCGGGTTAATTTTGGGTTGCTCGGCGCAGATGGTGATGTCGCAGTTGCTAAGGCGGTAGCCTTTCTCGCTCACGAGCCGCATGACCTCGCGCAGGAGCTTGCGGCTGTCGATGCCACGGTAGCGCGGGTCGGTGTCGGGGAAGTGGTAGCCGATGTCGCGCAGGCAGGCAGCCCCCAGCAGGGCATCGCACAGCGCATGGATGGCCACATCGGCATCGCTGTGTCCGAGCAAACCCAACTCGTGTTCGATTTTCACACCGCCCAACCACAGGTCGCGGCCCACCACCAGCCGGTGCACATCGTATCCATATCCGATTCGCATGCCAATTCTTGGTAAATAAAAAAACAATGAGGACAATTAACACAATCACACATTGGCCTCATTGTTTTGAATTTGTCATTGTTGTCCTTGTTGTTTTTTTCCCTTTAGTTTCGGTTGAACAGGTTCTTGATGCCGTCCATGTCGAACGAGAGTGTGAAGCGCAACGTCTGGTCGAGCGGGCTGTTCTGCTTGGTGGCGATCATGTAGCTGGCGTCGAGGCGGAGCACGTTGAGTGAGAAGCCGGCGCCGAGGCCGAAATACTGGCGGTCACCGCTGTAGGCACTCTCGTAGTAGTAGCCGCCGCGCAGGAAGAACTGCTGGTTGTAGGCATACTCGGCACCTATCGAGCAGTTGATGCGCTTGGCAAAGTCGCTGCCAAAGGAGCTGAAGATACCCGAAATCGACGACTTGTTTTTCCACTCCTCATAGGCATCGTCGTAGGCCAACTGGTCGAAGGAGCCATCACTACCCACATAGTCCTGCTGGCGCGGCTTGGCTGGCACGAGGAGCTTGTTGGCATCAAGGCCGATGGTGAGGTTGTGGTAGTCGGCCAGCGGGAAGGTGAACGCGGTACCGATTTTGAGGTTGGCGGGCAAGTAGGCCTGACGCTCACCACCCTCGTAGCTCACCTTGGAGCCGATATTCGAGATGTTGAAACCCAGCGACCACTGGCACTCGTTGCGCCCGATGACGGGATAGGTGGTGTAGTAACCGCTGATGTCGGCCGAGAAAGCCGATGCGCCAGTCTTGGCATCGGCAGCACCGCTGGTGCTGTAGCCCAGGTCGCTGCGGATGAATCGCAGCACCACACCCATCGAGAATTTCTCCGACAGCTTGCGCGAATAACCCGCATCGATGGCAAACTCGTAGGGATGGATGGAGTTGGTGGTCTGTTGGCCCTGCGTCTCGTTGATTTCACCATAGGAGAAATAGCGCAGCGAGGCACTGATGGCCTGGTTGTCGCCACTGCCGAGCTTCATATATGCCGTGAGGTTGGCCAGATAGATGTCGTTGACAATCTTGCGCAACCACGGAGTGTAGCTCAGCGCCACGCCGGCACTGCTGTAGGCGAAGGCATATTTCGACGGGTTCCAGAACTGTGCCGTGACATCGGGGTCGGTGGCGGCGCCCAGGTCGCCCATACCGGCACCACGCGCATCGGGGGCAATGCCGAGCATGGTCACACCGGTCTCGATGGGGTTGAATTCCTGTTTCAGGTCATCTTCGGCCCAAGCGTTGGCCGCTGCGAGCAGCGATGCAACAACAATCGCTGACTTGATTTGAATCTTCATATATTTCTGAGTTCTATTGTTTTCCTCTTTTGTAATGCGTAAAAAATAAGATAGGAAAAATAGACATAAGTACAAAAGCCTTTGAATGCGGTTGACATAAGAACATAAGATTCTTATTACCAATCATTTTGTGCTTTTTCCCATTCATAAATGCTACTATGAAATGAAGTAGCCTATCATCCTAAGTTAATTTTTTTGGTTCACTATAATAACTCAGAAGGTGGCAAAATATTGTGTGGTAGTCAATAAAAATAGGTGTCTAAGAATTGCCTCACCACGCGCTCGTAGTCGTGCTCGTGGTCGGTGAAAGCGCGAGCATGCTCCGAGCCTGGAGCTATCCACAGCGCCTTGGGCTGCGGCTTGGCGGCATAGAGCCGATGCACCATGGCCGTGGGCACAAAGGTGTCGTTGCCACCATGAATAAAGAGCATGGGCAAGTGACATTTCGCCACCTGGGTGATGGGTGATGCCTGGCCGAAACTCCATCCGTAGCGCACGCGGCACAGCGCACTGGTGGTGTAGAGAAGGGGCATCTCGTGCAAGCCGAACTGCTCCTGCATCTGGCCGGCAAACTCGTCCCACGCACTGGTGTAGCCGCAGTCCTCGATCACCGCTTTCACTGCCGTCGGCAGCGAGTCGCCAGCGGCATCCATCACCGTGGCCGCACCCATCGACACGCCATGCAGCACCACACGCGACGGAACGGAGTCGTTGCGCCACATATCGGCGGCCACCCCGGCCCATTGCGCCACCTGGCGGCGTTCTTGCCACCCCATGCCTATGTGGTCGCCATCGCTCTGTCCATGAGCCGAGAGGTCGGGCAAGAGGATGTTGAGCCCCAAGTGCTCGTGGTAGAGCCACCCGATGTGCAGCATCGAGATAGAGCAGTCTTTGTAGCCATGCACCAGAACGGCCGAGCATGTGGTAGGTGTGTCGGCGGGCAGATAAATGGCATGCAACTGTTTGCCCTCGAAGATGATGGTGGTATCGCGCAGGTTGCCCTTCTCCTGCTGCAACCAGGGCTGCATTTGCGGTGTGCGGTCGATTAGTCGCGCATATGCCTCGCTGGCCGAGCGTTGCAGCGGGGCAAGGGCATAGTGCAACATATAGCAGCTGGCGGCAATCACCAGCAGCATGACCAGGACCACGAGTGCCCCACCCCATCGCCAATAACGCGACAGCCCTCGACGCCCCTTCGCGCTGCTGGCGGAGTGAGCCGAGGACTGTAGCCTTTGTTCGTTGGAAACCCTCATCGCATCAGTCGCGGCTGCCGAAGAAACGCAGCAGATAGAGGAACAGGTTGATGAAGTCGAGGTATAGGCTCAATGCGCCCAGCGTGGCCACCTTACCCACCTGCGAGGGGTCGGTCATAGCTGTCATCTCCTTGATCTTCTGCGTGTCCCAAGCGGTGAGGCCGATAAAGATGGCCACACCAGCCAGACTGATGATCCACTCAAAGGTGGAACTGTGCATAAACAGATTGATAATCGAGCACACAATCAGCCCAATGAGCGCCATGAACAGGAACGAGCCGAACTTGGTCAGGTCTTGCTTGGTGAAATAGCCAAAAGCCGTCATCGCGCCGAAGGTGACCGAAGTGATGAGGAAGGTCTGCATGACCGACGAATAGGTATAGACCATAAAGATGGGCGTGAGGGTGACACCATTGAGCACGCTGTAGAGGTAGAACAGTGCCGTGGCAGTGCCCGTGCTGAGCTTGTTGATGGCACCGCTGATACCAAACACCAGTGCCAGCTCGGCAATCATCAGCACCCAAAAGATAATGCGGTTGCCCAAAAGGGTCATCATCAGCGACTCGCTGCTGAGCATCATAAATGAGGTGATGGCCGTGGCCAACAGGCCTAGGAACATCTTGCCATACACGCGGCGCATCACACTGGCAGTGTAGTTGGCCAGCGACATCTCGTTTTCGACCTGAGCGGCAGTCGAGTAGCCGCTACCGTAGGGATACAAATCGTTGTTGTTCATGATTTATCAGTTATCAGTTATCAGTTTTCAGTTATCAGTTTTCAGTTATCAGTTTTCAGTTATCAGTTTTCAGTTTTTTGTAAACAAGCTACATAGCCATAAAGCAGCGCAATGCGGCTCTTGGTTCTCGGCTCTCGGTTCTTGGGTCTTGGCTCTCGGTTCTTGGCTCTTATAAAGGTATTGCAAAAACCATGCCATTGGGGCTACATGCGCTGGGGAACTTCCATGCCGAGGAGGCTCAGGGCGCGTGCGATGATGTCGCCTGTGGTGCGCGAGAGCTTGAGTCGGAACACGCGCAATGCGGTGTTTTCTTCGCGCAAGATGCTGTAGTCGTGATAGAACTGGTTGAATTCCTTGGCCAGTTCATAGGCATAGTTGGCCACCAGAGCGGGGCTGTAGTTCTTGCCGGCATCGGCCACCACGGTGGAGAAGTCGGCCAGTCGCTGGATGAGCGCAATTTCCTTGTCGTTGGGAACCACGGCACTGATATCGGTGGCATCGATGTCGTCGGTGGCCTTGCGCAGCACCGACTGGATGCGGGCATAGGTGTATTGAATAAACGGCCCGGTGTTGCCGTTGAAGTCAATCGACTCCTTGGGGTTGAAAGTCATGTTCTTGTGCGGGTCCACCTTGAGGATGAAGTATTTGAGTGCCCCCAAGCCGATGATTCGGAGCACGTTCTCCTTCTCCTCGGGCGAAAGGCCTTCGAGTCGTCCCGGTTCCTGGCTCATCTCGCGTGCGGTGCCAATCATCTCGTCCATCAGGTCATCGGCATCCACCACGGTGCCCTCGCGCGATTTCATCTTGCCTTCGGGCAACTCCACCATACCATAGGAGAAGTGGATCAGGTCCTTACCCCACTTGAAGCCCAGCTTGTCGAGCAAAAGCGAAAGCACCTGGAAATGGTAGTTCTGCTCATTGCCCACCACATAAATCATCTGGTCGATGGGATAATCCTGGTAGCGCAGTTTGGCAGTGCCGATATCCTGCGTCATATACACCGAAGTGCCATCGGAGCGCAGGAGGAGTTTATGGTCGAGTCCGTCGGGCGTGAGGTCGGCCCACACACTGCCGTCATCCTTGCGATAGAAGATGCCTTTCTCCAGCCCTTCGAGCACTTTTTCCTTGCCCTCTAGGTAGGTCTCGCTCTCGTAGTAGATTTTGTCGAACGCCACACCGAGTCGGCGGTAGGTCTCATCGAATCCGGCATACACCCACTCGTTCATGCGCCGCCAGAGACTCCTCACCTGCTCGTCGCCGTCTTCCCACTTGCGTAGCATCTCGCGTGCCTCGCGCATGAGCGTGGACTGCTCCTTGGCTTCGTCCTCGCTCAAGCCCTGGGTCTGCAGTTCCATGAGTTCGGCTTTGTAGTGCTTGTCAAATTCCACATAGTAGTCGCCAATGAGGTGGTCGCCCTTCTTGCCCGTGCTTTCGGGTGTGGCACCGTTGCCCCACTTGAGCCACGCGAGCATCGACTTGCAGATGTGAATGCCACGGTCGTTGACGATGTTGGTTTTCACCACACGATTGCCGTTGGCCTCCATGATGCGCGCAAGGCTGAACCCGAGCAAGTTGTTACGCACATGCCCCAAGTGAAGGGGCTTGTTGGTGTTGGGCGATGAGTATTCAATCATCACCAGCGGGCTGCTGTCGGTCGCCATGGTGAAGCCATAGTTGGGTGTAGCGGCCACATGGTTGAGCACACCGGTCCAGAAAGTGGGCTGGATGGTGATGTTGAGGAAACCCTTGATGACGTTGAATTTCTCAACGGCATCACAGTTTTCGACGAGCCATTGCCCAATTTCCTGCGCCGTGGCCTCGGGAGCCTTGCGCGATGCTTTGAGGAAGGGGAAAACCACGATGGTCTCGTTGCCCTCGAATTCTTTCTTGGTAGTTTGCGGAACGATTTTGTCGGCGGGGAAGTCAACGCCGTAGAGTGCCTTAACCGCTGCTGCGGTGGCTTGTGCAAGAATGTTATCTATCGACATATGTTGAAATGAGTTTTTCGTTTGAACCTGCAAAGGTAGATAATAATGCACAATGCACAATGCACAATGCACATTTTTTTCAAAGTAAATGAGCTACAAGCCACGAAGTACAAGCCACGAAGCTACAATTGCGCCATGCGGTGTGACGTGCGTTAGCCATCTCGAATCTCGCATTTTGCATCACTCCTCTTCGTCCACTTGCTCATCGATGAGTTGGTAGGGATGCTGGATGGCCTGGTCGGCACACCAGGCGCCCAATGCCTGCGAGTCGGGGTCCATTCCCAGCCCGCCTTTCTGCTGGTCGATTTGCTCCAGCGTGGGGTTTTTCCCGGGACTGTTGACATAGGTGGGATTAGCAGCCGGAATGCGCCAGGTGCTGCTAAGCTGCACCTGCGCCCCGATGGGCGACTGGTCGAGTAAAGCCCCCGCCACGGCACAGGCGGCCACAAAGGGGCCTATGCCCTCTTGCAGGTGATGGCCTCCTTTTTTCCCTATTGTCCAGTCCCAGTAACCGTCGCACAAGCAGTTGCGCGAAAAATTCCTCAAACGGGTGTAACGCGCATTCTGCACAGCGGTGCCACTTGGCAGCAGCACGTCCACGCATCCGCTGGCCATCGCTTGAGCAGCCAGACGCTGGTTCACATCCCACATCTCGTCGCTGGTGTAGAGGTCGGGAAACTCGGGTGCATCGGCCACGTTGCTGTCGCTGTAGGCATGGCACATCACCCACCCTATGCGTTTGTTGAAGCCCACCGAGTCGCGCAACCACGCCGTGATGGCATGCAACGGCTCATCAACGGTGTTCCAGAACGGCGATTCGGCTGCTTGCTGAAGGGCAATCACATCCCAATCGTCGTCAACCACCTGCTCACGCAGAACGCACGGCATGGGAGTGGTCCACCGCCCCGGGAACGGTCTCCAATCGTAGTAGCGGTTCACCTGCAAGGTGTCGATTCCACCCACCCAGTCGGCCAGCGTGCCGTTGGGCCGCATGAGGATGCGCAGATGGAGGTCCACATCGGGAGCGATGCTTTGCATCACATAGGGCACATAGCTCAGTTCATCGCAGGTGAACGAGTTGCCAATGGCCAGCACATTGAGCGTGCGTCGCTTGGGCAAGCGGCTCACATCGGTCCAGTGTTCAAGCAGGTAGGCGGTGTAGGGATTAAGTGCCGCCGAAGAACGATCGCCAATGCGACCGTTCTCAAACCAATAGCCACTGCACACCATCACTGCCCCACCATCGGGCACCACAATAGAGTCATACACCTTGAGACTGTCGACCTGACGCAGGGTGCAACCCGTGGCCAGCTCGTGGGCAGGATTCCACTCCTCCATGTAGGGCGAGGAATAAATCGTGAACGTGCGCATATTGACGTTGATGCTGTTGTCGTGGTCGATGCTCAGGCGCAGGGTGTCGCCCGGCTGCACCGGCCACATCCACAGACGACTGTTGCTGTAGTCGGTGAGGTTGCCGGCAGTGGTAATCATCTTGCCTGAAATCACTTCGGGTTCCAATCGTTCCCAGCCCATCACCGGCCCCACCATCTCGTCCTTGCCCAAAATGATGTTGATAATCACGTTTACATCATCCACATCAATCACGCCATCGGCTCGCAAATCGGCCCGCATCAGGTGTTCTCCAACGACCTCGACACGGTGCAGCATGATATTGAACAAATGGTTCAGGTCGGCTGTATCCACAAGGCCATCACCATTCTGGTCGCCACGCACGACAACATCGCCACGGCAAGGAGCCGGTATGGCCTTGACTGGCATCCACGCGATAGCCAGCAGAGACGCAAGACACAAGATGCGAGACACCAAACTCGAGACGCGAGATTTATCGCTTTGCAAATAGCTATAATTCATGACAATCAAAATGAGTGATGTGTAAAAAACAAGTTAGTATAAAAAGACATAAGAACATAAGCCCTTGAGTGCGGTTGACATAAGAACATAAGTTTTTTCTGCTACAAGCTACGAGCTACAAGTGGCGCAATGCGGCGAAACTGTTTAGAGTTTAGAGTTCGTTGTTCAGTTCATAGTTATCGCGATGCGGTGCGGACGCGGCAGGCTACGTCCTTTCTCGGACCCCACATGCTTCGGCCTTCAGCCGCACCAAGGTGCGGCTCTACTTTCTGCGTCTTGGTAGGCTCCTCCTTTTGGGGAGACCATGAGCTCGCATCTTGCATCACTCCTCTTCGTCCTCTTGCGGCTCTATCAGCTGGAATGGTTGCTGGAGAGCCTGGTCGGCGCACCAGGCGCCCAGGGCCTGCGACTCGGGATCCATGCCCAATCCGCCATAGTTCTGATCGATAATGGCCAGTGTGGGATTGGTGGCGGGGTTGGCAAAGATGGGATTGGCATCGGGTATGCGCCAAGCCGAGGTGAGGCTGACCTGTGCCCCAATGGGCGATTGCTGCAATAATGCCCCTGCTCCGGCACAAGCTGCCACAAAGGGGCCTACCCCCTCTTGCAAGTGGTTGCCCCCTCGTTGGCCGTTGTCCCAACGCCCCTCGCACAGGTGGTTGAGCGAGAAATTGTCGAGTCGCGTGTGGCGTGCGTTCTGCACAGCTGTTCCGCAAGGCAGCAGCACATCCACCAGTTCCGATTCCATCACCGCTTGCGCCAGTTGCTGATTGAGCTGCCACATCTCGTCGCTGGTGTTAATGTCGGGGAAATCCGGGCTGAGCAAAACACTGCTGTCGCTGTAGGCATGGGTGAGCAGCCAGCCTATCTTGCCTTCATATTGCATGGAGTCGCGCAGCCAAATCACCATGTCGCGCAGGGGTTGTTCCACATCGTCCCAATAGGGCATTGTGCTCACCTGCTGCATGGTCACAACATTCCATTGATTGTTGGCGATTTGTTCGCGCAGCGAGCTCTCGACGGGTGTCGACCACCTGCCAGGGAACGATTGCCAGTCATAGGCACGGTTTTTCCTTCCCCCAAGCGATGTGGAATCAACATTTTCGACCCAATCGGCGAGCGAACCGCTGTTTCTGACAAGCAAGCGGAAGTGGAGATCCACATCGGGAGCGATGCTCTGAATCACATATGGCATATAGCTCAGTTCATCGGTCGTGAACGAATTGCCCACTGCGAGCACACGCAGCTGTGGGCGCGGGGCGATGCCCGTGGTGTCGGCCCATCGTTCGAGCTGATAGGCCGTAAAAGGATTGGTGCATGCCGTATTGCCATCGCCAATGCGACCATTCTCGAAATAGAAACCGCTGCACACCATCACCGAAGCCTCATCGGGCACCACCACGCACATAGTGTCGCGACCGTTTATGGAGCGTATGTTGGGGCCAAAGGCCAGCGTGTTGGCTGCCGTCCAGGTGGTGGAGTCGTCCTCGGCATAGAACGTATAGGCGCACATCGACACATTGATGCTGTTGTCGTGATCCACGGTGAGCCGCAGACTATCGCCCGGCTGCACTTTCCACACCAGCATGCGACCATTGCCAAAGTCGAAACGATTACGGTCGATAGCAATAATCATCTTGCCGATGATGCGGTCAGGAGCATATTTCACCCATCCCATCGTGTTTGGTACGGTGTCGACGGGAATAGTGTCGACAGGAGTCACAGGCGGCTCAAGCAGCCAGATAATTATGCGGTTCATGTCGCTGATATCAATCACCCCATCATCGGTAAGGTCGGCCTTGGCAAGTGTCAACGAGTCGGGCGAAACATCTTCGAGTATCAAGTTGGTGAAGAGATTCACATCCGACACGTCCAAGATGCTGTCGCCATTTAAATCGCCCTTGACGATTTTGCCAGAATCGCCACCTGGAGGCGAAAAAAACGCCCCATCTTGTGAGGCGGCGGAGGCTTGGGCCGCAACGAAGACAAGCAACATAATCGCCACAAAACAAGTGCGTAAAGAACAATGTATCATAGTCACTGCTATTTTTTTGCAAAATTAGTAAAATTCGCCCATTGCGACAAATGTTCTCACAACAAAAAAGAACAACTGTGATTCGAACTTGGTGAGCTGAGGAAAAAAAGCTAATTTTGCAGTGCCAAAAACGACAACATCATGCGCATCACTTGTATCGGTCATAGCGGCTTTGCCATCGAGAGTGCGTCCGGCGACGCGACACTCGTGTTTGACTACTACATCGACCGCCAGCAAGCCCTGAGGCCCATTCTGGAGCGGTCTCGAGGAGTGTATGTGTTTGTGTCGCACAGCCATCGCGACCACCTGTGCCACGACATCTTCGGTTGGCGCGACCACTACCCCATCGTGCGCTATGTGATGGCCAATGAATGCCGCCGCAAACTGGCGCGGAGCATGGACTTAGCCCAATGGCCGATGACCTTTCTGCACCACGATGAAGACTGGCACGATGACCTCGTGCATGTGCATGCGTTCAATTCCACCGATGTGGGCGTGAGTTTTCTGGTTGATTTCGACGGCCTTCGCCTGTTTCATGCTGGCGACTACACCTGCTGGCAGTTTGAGGGTGCGCCACAAGCCGAGTTGCGCAAGGCGCAAGGCGATTTTCACGCCATCTTGCGCACCATCGCGGCCTATGCCCCTCACATGGATGTGGCGATGATGCCGGTAGTGCCCAATTTGGGAGGCGACTACTGTTATGGATCTCGCGAGCTGCTGCGTGCGGTGTCGTGCGACCTGTTCATCCCCATGCACACCTGGGGGCGCGACCGCGAAGCCACGCAGTTCCACCTCTACCGCAACCCCCTCCACGGCGAATGCTGCCACCTGCCCGAAGGCACGAGCTTGGAATGGGGATAGACCTACGCCGCTTTACTCAATCATTATCTTCGAGCAGGGCGAGAGCCATGTCGAGGATTTTGGTGTCGTCGAGGGTGACGTAGCCCCCGTCGGGGCCAGGTTCGATGTGTATGCCCATGGTGGTACCATGGTCGTAGTCGGTGCCGCCGAAATAGTTGCGCACGGCTTGCACTGGCAGGTTCAAGCGGTCGGCTATTTGGTGAATGGAGCCTTCGGGAAGCTGGTTCTTGATGCTGCGAAGACGGTTGAAGGTGATAATGCGGGACATGAGAGAATAAAGGGGATAAGTAATTAAGTAATAAGGGATAAGGGAGGGGGAGTTTTACAAACTTATGCGTAATATAAGGAGACAGCGGCTATGATGATTATGGTGACGGCTACCGCGCTGGCGATTTGGAGGCCATTGCTTGGGGTGAATGCGGGTGCCGACACCTGTTGCGGCCATCGTTGCTGCGCTTTGTTCCAAAGCCAATGGATGAAAGCCGCAGCGAGCAGTCCCACCACCATGCCTCCAAGGATGTCGCCAGGATAGTGCACGCCCAGATAGATGCGGCTGTAGCATTGCAGCGCGGCCCACACCATCATGGCCCACAGCGCGGCCCTGCTGCGCATCATCAATCCGATGATGAGCGCCACACCAAAGGCATTGGCGGCATGGCTCGACACAAAGCCGTAGGCTCCGCCAGTGTAACCGTTTACAATGTGCACCAGTCCACCGAGTGCCGGCTCATGCGTGGGTCGCGGACGCTCCACCAAGTGCTTGATCAAGCCCGACGACACTTGGTCGGCCAGAAGCACGGTGAGTGCTACGGCAAGAATAGCCAGCGCGGCACTGCGCCATCCTTTGTCGCGCAAAACCGACAGGAAAACGAGCAGGATAAGCAGCCACGACAAGCGTGAGCTTACGAGCCACATCACCATATCGAAATAGGCATTGTGGAAGCCGTTGAGCGTGAGCAACAGCTGCTGGTCGAGGGAATCGAGGTAGGTGAGCAAGGGAGAGGGATTAAGCAATAAGTAATAAGGGATGAGTTATGAGCGGGGAGCCATTAGGTGGCTGCGGCAGCGGCAGCCGCAGCATACGCAACCAACGGCGACTGATGAGGCTTGAATCTCAAATCTCTTCCACGTCTTGGGTGTTGATCCATGCTTGGTGTCCATCGGCGGTGGTGGCTTGCCGCCACAAGTTTTGACCCACGCGCACCGAATCGCCAAGCTGCACTTTACGTCCCTGAGTGAGTTCGAAGGCCACCTCGGCCTTGTTGGCTGGTGTGCGCGGCGATGTTCCAAGAACAGCCTTATCGGCCATGACGATAGCCGTGTTGTGGTTCACTGCCCGGCGGTGAGTGACAAATGCACCCACATTGGCCAGCACTGTGAACACCAGCAGCACGATGGCACCAAAGAACCCAATCTTACGCAACATCACACGATTGGCAAACACATAGAGAGCCACTGCCAACAGACAGAGAATAAAGGTGGAGATGGCCAGCAACGCCCATGTGTTGGACGTGAAGGCACTCACAGCTCTATCGGCCCAAATGCTGATGATCGACGTGCCCAGCTCATCGGGCAGACCTGTCTTTTGCCGCACAAAATCGAGGTTGTAACGGGCATCGCCATTGCCCGGCTCAAGGAGTAGCGCACGCTCGTAGTAGAGGATGGCGCGTGCGGGGTCCTTGAGGCGGTAATAGGTGTCGCCAATGTTGACGCACAGTGCTGCCGAGGAGCCTTCCTGGCGTTCGGCTTGCTGGTATAGCGACAATGCCTGGGTGTAGAGTTCCTGACTGTAGGCTTGCGCAGCGCGGTCGGTGAGCGGACTGGCCTCAACCATCAAGCAGGCAATCACGCAGGCGCACAGGCAAGCCAACACGCGCCTCACACGCAGCATAGCAGAGGCTTCGCCATTAGAAAGAGCTTGGCTCTTGGGTCTTGATTCTTGCATCTTAACAATCATTTTCGTTTCACACTTTCGAGAGCATCAATCACCGCAGCGGCTTCGTCCCACACCTGGGGCAGGTCCTGCTCGGCCAGTTCGGGAGCATACTGCGCAAATTCGCACTTGTCGAGCAATGCCATCGTGCGGTCGCGTAGCGGCTCATCGATGCCATAAGCTTCAAGTTCGGCCTGAATGTTGTCTTTGCTCAGTTCCGAGACGGGAATGGTGAGTTTGTCGCTCAAGTAGCCCCAGAGCGAGCTGAGCGTCTCGGCATAGAAGCCGTCGCGGTTGTTCTGCTCCATAAACCGTCGTGCCTGCTTGAGCCTTCGCTGTGCCACCTTGCTGGCGCGCTTGTTGCGCATGCGGCTCACATCGGCACGTTCGCGCAGCTGCTTGCGATAGTAGAGCAACACACCGGCTAAGAGCAGCAGCGGCACGATGTACCAGAGCCAGTAGATCCAGCCATCCACCACATAGCCACGCTGCTTGGTAAGCCCCAAGTCGCCCGTGACGATGGGTCGGATGTCCATGTTCTGGATGCGGTAGTGGTTAGAGGGTGCACCCTCGCCTTTGGCCACCACAATGGTGCGGCCAGGTATCGTCAAGGTTTCATATCGCTCGGTCTCGGGGTCGAAATAGGAGAACTCATCGCCCGGAATCTCGAATTTTCCCGCAAACTGCGGAATGAACGGATAGTCGATGGTCATCGTGCCCGTCATATCGGTGCCTGTGGTCTTGGCATCGGCAGTGGTTTTGGGGTCGTAGACATCCATCTCCTTGGGCAGTTTCAGCTCTGGTGCCTTGACATACTTGATGTTGCCCGTGCCGCTGATGATGTAGCTATAGGTGGCGGCGGCATAGGTCTTGAGCTGTGCGGGTTTCAGAGCCGTGTTGATGCTGAACTTGCCCACAGCCCCCGTAAAGGAAGCCGGCCGGGGCTCGGGAAGCGGCAGGATGTTGACAGTGGCGGTGTTGGACTGCACCTTAAGGCTCTTTTCCACCGGCTGTTGAAGCGTGCCGAAGATGGTGCGATATTGCTCGTATTGCACCACGTTCACATCATAGTTGCCCGACGTGATGGTGAGCTTCCCCGACTGCTGGGGATAAAGCAGGCACTTCTTGAGGATAGCCACCATATATTGCTGTCCGTTGACGGTTTCCACATTGTTCAGACTGGGCTGCATGGGAATTTCCTCGATCAGGAATCCGTCGAACGAGGGCTGCTGGGTGGGCATGAACTGTGACACCTGATACTTGGTGTAGAGTTTGATGGTGCACACTACAGCCTGCTGCTCAAACACGCGAGGCTTTGACATCTCGATGCGCACAAAGATGTCGCCCGATGTAACGGCCTTGTCGGCACTTTGCGTGCTGGGGTCGTTGTATTGTACTCCGCCGCGCTGATGCGGCTGGTAGTCGTCCTCGTCGCGCTGCGAGCCTGCCGCACCCGAAGCCACCACTTCGATGGTAACGGTATTGGTGTGGAGTGTGCGTCCGTCGACCACGATGCTGGCGGCCCCGATGTGCAGCCTACCCGACTGATTGGCCTTGTAGAGCATCGTGTATTCCTCCGACGACGAGCTGCTCGACTTGCCGTTCACCCACGATGAGCTGTAGGACGTGGACTTGCCCGGACCATAAATTTTGGTGGCTCCGGCCACCTCGGGAGGCTGGAAGTTGGTTCCCTCGGCATTGCGCAGCACAAAAGTGACGCTGAACTTGTTGCCTGCCACCACTTGACGTGGAGCCTGCACAGTGAACGACACCGCTGCCTGCGCCGCCAAGGCCGTCATAGCCAGCACACAGGCCAGCAGCAATTGGGTTATGATGGGTTTCTTGTTCACAGTTTATTGGGTTATTTGGGGTGCGATGGGGTTAGATGGGGTTAGATGGGGACAGATGGGGGAAATCACCACTTGCGGTTGGTTCTTGCTCGCTCGCCCCGGCGTTGCTGAGCTTTCTGGGCATTGATGCGCTGCTGTGTGGCTCGCTCCTGATCTTGCATGGCCTTGAGCACCTGCTCGGCATTCTGCTGACTCATACCATTTTGCTGCTTGGGTTGGCCTTGCGACTGTTGCTGGTCCTGCTTGTCCTGATTCTGCTGGTTCTGCTTGTCCTGATTCTGTTTGTCTTGGTCTTGCTTGTCCTGGTCTTTATGCTGCTGGTCCTTGTTCTGGTCCTTGTTCTGGTTCTTGTCTTGCTTATCTTGGTCTTTGTTTTGATCTTGGTTCTTATTTTGATTCTTGTTCTGATCCTGCTGCTGCTTTTTGAGTTGCGCCAACCGCAGGTTGTCGCGTGCGTGGTCGTCGTTGGGATTGCAACGCAGGGCATTCTTGTAATGCTCGATGGCCTGTGCCCATTGCTGCTGGGCATAGGCGATGTTGCCCAGGTCATACGATGCTTTTCCGCGCAAATCGCGATTTGGGCAGTTCTTCGCCAAATTCTCGAAAATGGCCTGTGCTTCGCTCATGGGGTTGTCGTGGCTGTCTTGCGATGCGGTGGCATTGCCTTGCCGCATGAGCGCTGTGGCCAGATTGAACTGCGCTATGGCCGACGACGGAGCCACCTGCAAAGCCTTGCGATACTCCACCTCGGCCTCGGCATAGCGTTTGGCCTTGTAGAGCTTGTTACCACTGCGAATGTGGTTGCGTTCCTTTTTCACCGTGGGCAATTCCTCGCCGGTGTTGCCAGCCAGCATCGTGCCCGTGCCGATGCTCAGCAGCAAGGTGATGAGCAATATTCTGAGTTTAAGCATTTTCGTTGTTCTTGGTAAAGAAGTTGAACTTTTCAAGCCACGGGTTCTTGCGCTCGAGCAGCAAGATAACAGCAAGCAGCACGAACAATGCCATCCACGCAAAGACGGGGAACTGCTCGTCGTGTTGCGAATAAGACACGGTAGCCAGGTCGGTTTTGGCGAGCTTGTCGAGCGCGTCGTTGAGCGTTTCCACTGCATCGTTGGCCCCACCGTTGACGTATATGCCCTCACCGGCATCGGCAATTTGCTGAGCCATCTTCTCATTCAGATAGGTGGTGACGGGTTGCCCGCTGTCATCGGTAAGATACCCGCCATCGGGCATGGGAATAGGGGCGCCATGGTCGCTTCCCACACCCACCACGTTGACCTGAATGCCATTCTTGTGTGCCTGCCGGGCTGCTCCCACGGCATCGTCCTCGAAATTCTCGCCATCGGTGATGACGATGATGGTTTTCTGCGCCCTTTTGCTCTGCGAAAACGCCTCGGCTGCCATAGCTATGGCGGCCCCGATGGCCGTGCCCTGGGTGGGCACCATGGTGGTGTTGATGCCACCGAGGAACAGTTTGGCCGAACTGGCATCGCCGGTCATGGGCATCTGCATATAGGCATTACCTGCAAACACCACAAGGCCCACCTTGTCGCCATGCGATCGGGCAATGATTTTCTCAAGAATCATCTTGGCTCGTTGCAGTCGCGACACATCCTGGGGGTTATCGGTGGCACTGGCGTTCATGGAATTGGACACATCCACGGCCACCATCATCTCAATGCCGTGTATGGTGGTTGACGTGGGAGCCGCACCGGCGCGAGGCCGAGCAAGAATCACGATTACCAGCGCCAAAAGGAGCAACTCCAGCGACAGACGCACCCAGGGCTTATAGGGCGACACGTCGGGCATGAGTTCCTGCACCACATGTGGCTGTCCGAAACGCCGCAGCTGGCGCAGCCTTGCACGTCGCGACCACCAGAACAGGGCCACAATTGCCGGCAGCAACAGCAGCAGATAGAGATATTGTGGATTGGCAAAACCGAACATTGTTAGTTTATCAGTTTTCAGTTATCAGTTTGACTGTTGGGGCTAACGCGAAATAGGGGTTCTAAGGCCTCTAAGTGGAGCGCAAACAATTCATAGTTATTGCAATGCGACACATCGAGCGTTAGAATCTTATCTCTTGGCAAGCCCCTCCTAAGGAAGGGTTTGGGGAGGCATGAGGCTTGGCTCTCAGTTCTCAGTTCTCAGTTTTCGTCCTACGGCACATGGCGCAAGAGGGTGTAACGCATGAGAATAGCGATTAACACACAAGCGAGCAGTGCAAGTGCCCAAGGCATATAGTTGTCCTCGGTGTGGCTGAACCGTTGCACATCGAGGTGAGTTTTCTCGAGGGTGTCGATTTCACCAAAGATGCTTGCGAGCACACTCTTGCTCGTGGCTCGGAAGTATTTTCCCCCCGTTGCAGCGGCAATTTTCCGCAATGTGGCCTCATCAATCACCACCGGCATGGTCTGATACTGGATGTTGCCGGCAAAGTCGATAGCCACGGGATAGGGAGCGTTTCCATTGCTGCCCACACCGATGGTGTAGATTTTGATACCATATTTTTTGGCGATTTCGGCCGCCGTAAATGGTGCCACCACGCCAGTGTTGTTGGACCCATCGGTGAGGAGGATGATACTCTTCGACACCGCCTTACCATCTTTGATGCGGTTGATTGCCGTAGCAATGCCGTCGCCAATGGCTGTGCCGTCCTCGAGCAGACGTGTGTCCACCTCGTGGATGGCGTTGACCAGCATGGCATTGTCCATAGTCATGGGCACCATGGTGTAGCTTTCGCCGGCAAACAGCACCAGACCGATATTATCGTGGTCGCGGCCGTTGACAAAACGCGTAGCCACGTCCTTAGCTGCTTCGAGGCGGTTGGGACGGAAATCCTTGGCAAGCATACTCGTAGAAACGTCCAACGCCAACACGATGTCGGTTCCCTCCACATCGCTGGTAGCCCAGCTGTCGTGGGTTTGTGGCCGGCACAAGATGATGATCAAACAAGCCAGACCAGCGAGCTGCAACACGAAGAGCAAGTGCTTGAGCCACACGCGCCAGCTGGTGGGCAAGGCATCGAATGCCTCGGTGGTCGAGAGCTGCATGGTGGGTTCGTTGCGCCGCCAGCTCCACACATACCAAGCGATGAGCGGCACAAAAAGCAGGAAGAGCCAGAGCAACCCCGGATGCGCCATCTGCATCATGGCTGCACCTCCTTTCCTTGGCCATCGGGCTGTGCGACCACTGGCTTGGTGGCCTCGACAAACTGCACAGCGCGCTGATAGGCCATCTCGTTGTCGTCGGCCAACGGTCGAGCACCGGCAAACTTCACGAAATCGGCAATCTCTAGTATCATGCTCAGTTGTTCGTTCACGGCGCGGGTCTCATCGTTTTGCTTTAGGGTGGCAATGATTTGGCTCGAGGTCATCTCCACGGCGTTGACGTGGAAGCGACGGTCGATATACACGCGCAGGATGTCGGTAAGTCCGGTGAAATACTCCTTTTCCTGCCCATTCTGCCACAACTGTCGTTGCTTGAGGTTCTGCAGGTTGAGCATAGCCTCGTCGTAGGGCGGCAATCGCTTGCGTTCGGGCTTGAGCGGGTTGAGCCCTTTCTTATACCACCGATGATAATAATACAACGCCCCCGTCACCAGAGCAATCAGCAACAGCCATACCCACCACCAATCAGTGATGAAGTCGGGCACCCAGTCAAACAACTTAAAAGGCACGTCCTCGACGGGTTTCAGGTCGTGAATGTCCTGAAGCGAGTCCACCTTGACAGGCATCACCTTGAGTGTGAGCTGCTTGGAACGGAAAGTGTCGCAGTCGACCACATAGGCGATGGGCGCGATGACATACATTCCCGAGTCGAAAGCCTGCAAGATGATATCGCGGTTGATTTGCACGCGGTTGTTGCCCAGGTCGGTGGTGTCGGCCTTGGGTCGGTCGGCTATCTCGACCATGGCATTGAGCGTGTCGAGCTGGTCGATGGGGAACATGCCGCGCACGCCCTTGTCCTGCACCACCTCGATGTGCAGTGCGGTGGTTTTGCCCATGAGCAGGTTCACCGAGTCGAGCTTAGCGGTTATGGTGACCGGAGCAGCCTGGGCAGCGACCAGCGCGACCAAGGCAAGCAATATCATTGACAATCGTTTCATTTTTGTAATAGCCATTCTGGTTATTCTAGATGTCCTAGACAGTCTAGTTGTTACAGGCATTCATCCTCGTTGGTTAAATAGTGCCATGAGCGCCTTGGCATAGTCCTCGTCGGTGGCGATGCTCACCATGTCCACCTTGCAGCGTTGCATGGTTTGTGTGATGCGTTGTTGGTGCTCATACCACCACCTGTCGTAGGCTTGCCGCACGCGTCGGCTGCTGGTGTCAATCCAGCGTTCGGTGCCGCGCTCGGCGTCGCGCACGCGCATCAGCCCCACATTGGGAAGCTGCGCCTCGCGCTTGTCGTAGACCTGCAACGCGATTAGGTCGTGCTTGTGGTTGGCTATCGACATGGCTTTCTCGTAGTCGTGGGCATCGATGAAGTCACTCACCAGAAATGTGGTGCACCGCTTCTTCAAGGCACTGGTCATGTATTCGAGCACATGGTTGATGTCGGTGCCAGTGCCGGTGGGCTTGAAGTCGAGCAATTCGCGAATCACGAGCAGGATGTGCTTTCGGCCCTTTTGCGGCGGAATGAAGCGCTCTACTTTGTCGCTGAAAAACACCACCCCCACCTTGTCGTTGTTTTCGATGGCCGAGAAAGCCAGTGTGGCCGCCACCTGCGCCATCATCTCGCGCTTCACATCGCCCACAGCACCGAAGTCCTTGCTGGCACTCACATCCACCAAGAGCATCACGGTGAGTTCGCGTTCCTCTTCATAGACCTTGACGTAGGGCCGCCCGTAGCGTGCCGTGACGTTCCAATCAATGTCGCGCACATCGTCGCCATACTGGTACTCGCGCACCTCGCTAAAGGTCATGCCACGACCCTTGAAAGCCGAGTGGTACTCGCCTGCAAAAATGTTCTGCGACAGACCCTTGGCCTTGATTTCGATTCGGCGTACTTTCTTGAACAGTTCGTTGCGTTCCATTTTCTAATGATAGGGTGCAATGGGGTGCAGCAATAGGGAACGAAGGGGTGGGATGATGGAATAATTCCTTAGGGCACTGCGATTTTGTCAAGGATTGAGCTGATGATTTCGTCGGCGGTGATGTTGTTGGCCTCGGCCTCGTAGCTCAGGCCCATGCGGTGGCGCATCACATCGTGGCACACGGCACGCACGTCCTCGGGAATCACATATCCGCGTCCGCGCAAGAAGGCGTAGGCACGCGAGGCCAGAGCCATGTTGATGCTTGCACGAGGCGAAGAACCAAAGGCAATCATGTTCTTGAGGTCGTTCAGTCCGAAGTCGCCCGGAAAACGGGTGGCAAACACGATGTCGACGATGTAACGCTCGATTTTCTCGTCGATGTAGATTTGCTGCACGATGCGCCGTGTGTCGCTGATGTCGGCAGGTGTCACCATCGGTTTCACCTCGCTGCGCTCCGGGGCAATGTTCATGCGGATAATCTGCGCCTCCTCGGCCTTGCTGGGGTAACCAATCACCACCTTCATCAGGAAGCGGTCCACCTGTGCCTCGGGCAGCGGGTAGGTGCCTTCCTGCTCGATGGGATTCTGCGTGGCCAGCACCAGGAAGGGGTCGTCGAGGGCAAACGTCTGTTCGCCGATGGTGACCTGCCGTTCCTGCATGGCCTCGAGCAAGGCGCTCTGCACCTTGGCCGGCGCACGGTTGATTTCGTCGGCAAGCACGAAGTTGGCAAACACCGGGCCTTTCTTCACCTCGAAGCGTTCCTTCTGCATACTGTAGACCATGGTGCCAATCACATCGGCCGGGAGCAGGTCGGGGGTGAACTGGATGCGGCTGAACCGCGCATCGATGAGCGAGGCGAGCGTCTTGATGGCTAATGTCTTGGCCAAGCCAGGCACGCCCTCGAGCAGGATGTGCCCATTGGCCAGCAAAGCGATGAGCAACGAATCGACCAGATGCTTTTGTCCAACGATGTCTGATCCATGCCCTGCTTAATCATGTTCACGAAATTGCTGCGACTGGCAATCAAGTCGTTCAACTCACGGATATTTACTGTTTCACTCATTATAGTAATGTATAATCTGATAGCAAAATCAATCACCACCGCCCCCTAAGGGGCAATGGTGGTGCAAAATTAGACTTTTAGCCACACACACACCAAGAAATTGGAGTTAAATAAACGAATTTAAAGTTACGATTGTTAAAGAGGTGTGTGACGGAGGGTTTTAGCTATCAGAATTATCTGTGCCTTGGATTGCGCGGCAGTGGTTGCGCATCGGTCCGGTGCATGAAATAGTAGAGCCGCACGAGTCCGCTGTCGTAGCCCAGGGCGAGCGCTGTTCCGACCTCGCTGGTGAAGATGCCATCGCCCTCGAACACAAAGCCGCGTGTTCCCAATGCCGCCGAGAGTTTGTCGACAATCTCCTGCTCGGTTTTGAGGCCGCAGTGACTCACATTGAGCGTGATGGTGGTGGCAATCACACGTGCTCCGTAGTTAAACTCGGCTGGTGCACCGGCAGTGGGCGACGATGCCACATAATCGCTGAACAGATACTGGATGGCAAATGGTCCCTGCTGGGTGTAGAGTCCGTTTTGCCCGCGATAGTTGTCGGGCGAGCCGTTGAGTGCGCTGCTCATGTCCATGAGTGTGGTGGCGGGGGTGGTGCCGCAGCAGCGGTCGGGGCCAATGAGCAGCAGCATCGATGCGGCAGCCAGCGAGGTGTCGAGGAAGCCGCGTTGCGCCAGCGTGACCTCGAGGCTGCCATGCATGTGGGCAAAACGCGCCTCGCCCACGGGAGCACCATTGCGGTCGACGAGCTGGCAGACACTGTCGGAAATAGCCACGTAACGGTCGGCAGTGACATCGGCCAGGCGGGTCCACTTGGCGGGGATGAGTGTGCGGTTGTCGCTATCGACCAGCCCCATCTTGCCGTCCTTGACCACGAGGAACAAGCCCGCCGAGGTGCGGCTGTAGTCCTGATAACCGGCCTTGTCCACAGCCTGATGGTTGTCGTTGGGGTTGGGCACCTCATGGCCATCGGCATCCAGACACACGATGGAGTCGCCCTTGACCACCGGCAGCACTCCGCTCACATAATATGGCTGGATGATGCGGTAGTCGGCAGCATTGGCATGGTAACGCTCACGTCCCTGGTTATCGATTACCGTGAAGTTCATCACCGAGTCGCCAGGCTGTTGTGCGTCCACCACCACGGCGAGGTCGCTATGCAGAAAGGGGTTGGCATTGGAATAGCGTGCCGAAATCACCGTGTCGCCACGCTGGTCGATGTAGCCCCACAGGCCGTCATCGGTTTGATAGGCGGCGCGGCCACGATAGAACATGGTGCACTGCGCCACATTGCTCGGCAACTCTTTCACCGGCTGGCAATGCTTGTCGATAACCGTCAGCGGCCCGCCGCGCAGGCTGGCCACGGCCACGCCATCGTCGCTGAACGGTGTGGCCGAGCCATAACTCTCGGCATTCACACGATGCGTGGGATCCGACACGTGATAGTAGTCGAAGGTGCCATTGTCGTTCATCACATAGAACATCTCGTTGACGACGGCACTGGGGGTCTCGACAAAAGCATCACGTGCGAGCACCTCACCAGCGCTGATGTCGAGGATGCTCCACTTGTCGCTGCCCACGAGCTGCACCGGCAGGTAGCGGGTGGCGAATGGATATTCGCTGTCGCCCTTACTACTGCAACTCGACAACATAAGTATTATCAATGCACAATGCATAATGCAAAATGCACAATTATTTGATTGCGGGTTGAATTTTCTAAAAGTCATTTTGGAGTTTTCAGTTTTCAGGATGAGTTCGTAGCTCCTTAAATCCCCTAAAGGGGACTTTGCAAGCGGCAAGCTTGGTTCTTGGTTCTCGGCTGTGGCACAGCCGCAGCATACACAACCGACAGTGGCTTGGTTCTCGGTTCTTGGTTCGGTTATCCGGCCAGCATGTGCAGGCCCTACTTGATTCGGCCATCAGCCGCACCAGGGTGCGGCTCTACTGGTAAGCCTTTTCTCACTGAATCAGATTGCTCAGGGGGGTAATGCCGTTCACCTCGAGGTGGGAATGCCATTTGTCGTAGTAGAGGTTTCCGCCTCGCCACTCCACCTCGCCGGGCTGGAAGTCAACCGTTTCGCTGCGGATGAAAGTTTTGGGCGGGTCGAGGCGGTCGCCCACGGCCTCGTTGGTGGCCATACGGTAGACATCGATTCCAGTGGCATAGTAGGCATCCATGGGGGTGTCGATGGCCGAGCGACCAAACGACTGGTCGGTGGGCACCCACCCCACCCCTTGGAAGAACGTCTCGCCCCAATCGTGCCAGTTCACCTCGTTGGGATGTAGCATCCAGCCACTCTCCCATCGTGCGGGAATGCCCAATGCGCGCACGAGCGTGATATATAGCAAGGTGACTTGTCCACAGTCGCCATGGCCGTTGTCGAGCACATACTGTGGGATGTTGGCCAGTGTGCTGTACTCACGCGCCCCGGCCCAGGGGTAGGTGCGGGAAATCCATTGATACACCTTATAGGCCTGCAACACCGGGTTCTCCTCATCGCCCACAATGCGCTGTGCCAACGCACGCATGTCATCGGTGATAATCATGTGGGGTGCCTCGCTGGCGGTGTAGGTGCGGTAAAGCTCGGTGTCGGTGCGATAGGGTTCCACAAGTGCCAGCAGGTCCTGCTGGGCGATGTGCCGCTCTCCCACCTCGTAGGTGAACGTGTACTCGAAATGCGTGGGCTTACCGGCCACGGCCACCGCCTCCATATATACGGTGTGATGCTTGCTGGTGGTGCTGATGGTGGCGGGGTGGTTGCCCTCCACATAGTTGATGTTGCGCTGGCGCAGGTTCTCGTATGGGAAAGGCATCCACACACGCAGTGTCTCACCTGCCGGCACGGCATCGGCATCCACATCGAGCGAGAACGTGATGTTGGCCCGCCTCCAGTCGCGCACGCCCATGCGGTCGGCCTGCGTTCGCATGGCCTCGCGGAAGTAACGCCGACGCGTAAGGTAGGTCTCCTGACGTTCCTGCTCGTTGGCCTGGGCAAACTCCTCGCCCAAGAGCCATAGGTTGCGCACGCTCTTGCGGAACCACCACTCCTGGCCATCGATATTCATCACCTCGAGTTTGCGCGTGGCTTTCCAGTTTTCGATCTGCGCATCGGTGGCCTCTGGCATGCGCTCACGAATCATGGCCACTCCCTGCTCGGGCGTGATGGTGAAGTCCTTGCGAATGCGGCCCATGATGGTCTTCAATGAGTCGATGCGTACCGCCTGAGCGGTGCGGGTCTTCTTGGGCAGCTTGCTCATGATTTTCTCGGCACGGGCAAACTCACCCTGCGCAATGCATTGGTTCACCTCGGCGAGCCAGTCGTCGGCTTGAGCTGCCCCCGACACGAGCAGCAACAGCGAAAGAAAAAGATTTCGAATATTCATAGTTAAAGCCAATTAATCGTTTTCGTTTTGCAAAGGTAGTGCAAGCCGAGCAAAATGCCAAATTTATTTGAGCATTTTCGAGGCGAAGCCTACCTTCGGCGAAGCCAACGGTCAGTGCAAGCCGAGCAAAAATGTACTTTTTTTTGGCTTTTCGCTCGTTTTGTACTACCTTTGCCATTGAAAAACAATCGAAAACCAAAAATGAGACTACGCAACCTACTCCTTATCGCGGTGTGCACTGCATGTGCGCTAACCGCCAGCGCATCGAATGACGCTAAAATGGACCAGTTTGTCAGCGACCTGATGAGCCGCATGACCCTGCAAGAGAAAATCGGCCAACTCAACCTGCAGGTGACGGGCGAAATCATCACCGGAACCACATTGAGTGGCGAGGTGGTGACGCTGATAGAGCAAGGGCGCATGGGCGGACTATTCAATCTGAAAGGCACGGAGCGAATCCGCCAACTGCAAGAAGTGGCGGTGAAGAAAAGCCGCTTGGGCATTCCCATGATCTTCGGCATGGACGTAATTCATGGCTACGAGACGGTGTTTCCCGTCCCGCTGGCGATGTCGATGAGCTGGGACATGGACGCCATCCGCCGCTCGGCGCGCATTGCCGCCGTGGAAGCCACCGCCGACGGCATCTGCTGGACTTTCAGCCCGATGGTGGACGTGTGCCGCGACCCGCGATGGGGGCGTATGAACGAGGGCGCAGGGGAAGACCCCTACCTAGGGGCCGAGATTTGCCGCGCCATGGTTGAGGGCTATCAAGGCCAGGACCTCACCGACCGCACCACCATGATGGCCTGCGTGAAACACTTCGCACTCTACGGCGGAGCCGATGCGGGCCGCGACTACAACACAGTGGACATGAGCCATGTGCGCATGTTCAACGAGTTTTTCCCGCCCTATCTGGCCGGTGTTGAAGCCGGTGCTGGCAGCTTCATGGCCTCGTTCAACACCGTTGACTACATCCCCGCCACCGCCAACCGCTGGCTGCTCACCAACGTGCTGCGCGACCGGTGGGCCTTCGACGGCTTTGTGGTGAGCGACTATTCGGGCATCGTCGAAATGGTCAACCACGGCATTGGCGACCTGCAGCAAGTGTCGACCCGGGCGCTGAACGCTGGCACCGATATGGATATGATGGCCCGCGGATATTTGAACACCATCGAGCAGTCGCTGGCCGAGGGCAAGGTGAGCATGGCCACCATCGACCAAGCCTGCCGGCGCATTCTGGAGGCTAAATACAAACTCGGCCTGTTCGACGACCCCTACCGCTACCTCGACCCCAAGCGTGCAAAGAAGGAAATTTACACCGACGCCCACCGTGCCGAGGCACGCCGCTTGGCCACCGAAACCTTTGTGCTGCTCAAGAACGACGAACATATGCTGCCGCTGCAACGCCAGGGAAAGATTGCCCTCGTGGGGCCGATGGCCAACACCCGCACCAATATGCCCGGCACATGGAGCGTGGCGGCCACACCCGACCGCTACAGCACCCTGCTCGAAGCCATGCAACGCGCCACTGCCGGAAAGGCCGAGGTGCGCTATGCCAAGGGGTGCAATGTGTGCTACGATGCCGAACTGGAGAAAAACGCCACGATGTTTGGCCATGAGATGCGCGACGAGCGCGACCCCGTGGTGATGCGCGACGAGGCCGTGCGGCTGGCACAACAATGCGATGTGATTGTGGCCGCCATGGGCGAGCCCAGCGAGATGAGCGGCGAGGCCAGCTCGCGCTCGCAATTAGGCATCCTGGATGCGCAACGCGACCTGCTCGAAGCCCTGCTCAAGACAGGCAAACCCATCGTGCTGCTCAACTTCTCGGGTCGCGCCACCGTGATGACTTGGGAGGTGGAGCACCTGTCCACCATCATGAACGTGTGGTTTGGCGGCAGCGAGGCCGCCGATGCCATCTGCGACGTGCTCTTCGGTGATGTGGCTCCCAGCGGAAAGCTCACGGTGACCATGCCGCGCAACGAGGGGCAGATACCCATCCACTACAACCACCTGAACACTGGGCGTCCCAATTCCAAGTGGTTCACCAAATACTCAAGCTGCTACCTTGACGTACCCAACGACCCCCTGTTCCCCTTTGGCTACGGCCTGAGCTACACCACCTTCAGCTACAGCCCACTCACACTGAGCAGCACCTCGATGACCCGCAACAATAGCCTGCAAGCCAGCGTCACTGTCACCAACAGCGGCCCGGTGGCAGGCACCGAGGTCGTGCAACTCTACATTCGCGATCTGGTGGGCAGCATCTCCCGCCCCGTGCAGGAGCTTAAGGATTTCGCTCGCATCACCCTGCAGCCCGGCGAGAGCCAAACCGTCACGTTCACCATCACACCCGACAAACTCAAGTTCTATAACGCCGAGCTAATCTACGACTGCGAACCAGGCGAGTTCGAGGCAATGGTAGGCAGCGACAGCCAAAACGTGCAACGCCTCAAGTTCACGTTGGAGTGAATTAGCCCGAAAATCAGACGGAAGACTATAAGCCTTTGACTATGGTCTTCCGTCTAATCTCACCCCCTTTATTTGCCCCTTCACCAAAACCAACACCATTCCAGCAGAAATACTGAGATTATGCCTAATTGGTGTATTGCTGGGGTGCGTGTTACTGGCCCCAAAGATGAAGTGAAAAAGCTTTACAACATGATGAAGAACCTTGAAGAGATGGACAAGTCGCTTCTGGACAATGGATTCGGAACGGCATGGTATGGAAATCTGGTTCACATACTTGGCGGCGACTGGAATAAAGTATACTGCCGTGGAAGCTGGAGTGACCTGAACTTGATGGGTGACGATGTGCTGGCCTGGAATGATGAGACAGCCTGGGGCCCGATGACCGAGGTGTTCGGGTTGATTGAGAAAACCATCCCCGGCCTCAAAGTCTGGTATATGGCCGAGGAGGAAGGCATGGAGATTTACGAGACCAACGATCGGGACGGCATCTATTTCCCGGAACGTTACATCTTGAGGACAGACTGGGACACAGAGTACTACGAGGAACTGAGTCAAGTGCTGAAGATTGCGTCCGACAAGTTGAAACGCGACATCGCCACCAAAGAAGAACTGGAGAAGGCAATCGAGGACTTAGACGACTGGGCCTTCTATGAGTTCAAGGTTGTGAGGTGACAGCACGACGATTATGAATGAAGAGCGACACTTTTATTGGGTGCCGCTCATTTTTTTCGTGGCGCTTCAGTGTTTGAATCAAATAATATTAGTACCTTTGCATTGTTATTTCGCAAGTTCTAACTATTACATTATGAAACGTTTCTACAAACTGCTTGTTTTGGCTTTTACAATTTTTATCGCGATGTCTGCGTCAGCATACGACTTTATGGTTGACGGCATCTGCTACAACGTGCTACCCGATGGCAACTCAGTGGAGGTAACTTTCCAACAAGAACCTGGTAGCAACGGATACATTACTGCATAATGCAAGTGGCTCTATAAGTATACCTGAAAAGGTAGACTATCAAGGCAAATCCTACAGTGTTACTTCCATCGGCAGCAATGCATTCTCTTACTGTAAGGGATTCACTGGAAATTTGACTATCCCCAATACCGTGACCTCCATCGGGAAATCGGCATTTTTTAACTGCCATGGTCTTACTGGTTCACTTACCATCCCCAACTCGGTTACAGTAATTGGAGAGAAGGCTTTCTGTGATTGCAGCGGCTTCACCGGCTCATTGACCATTGGCAATTCCGTGACTTCCATAGGCGAGGGTGCCTTCTATCGTTGCAGTGGATTTACAGATTCACTGATAATTCCCAACTCGGTGACCACTATTGGTATCAGTGCCTTCTTTCAATGCAGCGGCTTCAGCGGCTCGCTGACCATCCCCGACTCGGTTTCCAGAATCGGTGTTTGTGCGTTTAGTAATTGTGTGGGGTTTGATAGACTTGTTGTTGCACAAGGTAATCCAGTATATGATTCTCGGGATAATTGTAACTGCGTGATAGAGACTGCCACAAACACCCTTATATGCGGTATTAAAACATTTACAATTCCTAACTCGGTGACCTCCATCGGCTGGGAAGCCTTCCGTGATTGCAGCGGCTTCACCGGCTCGCTGACCATCGGCAACTCGCTGACCGAAATCGGCACATATGCCTTCTCTGGTTGCAGCGGTTTTACCGGCTCGCTGACCATCCCTAAGTCGGTGAAAACCATCGGCGACTATGCTTTCGATGTTTGCAGCGGCTTCAGCGGCTCGCTGACCATCCCCAATTCCGTGACCTACATCGGCCGCTCTGCCTTCTATGCTTGCAGCGGCTTTAGCGGCTCGCTGACCATCCCCAACTCCGTGAAAACCATCGGCGGTGATGCCTTCTATGGTTGCAGCGGCTTGTCTTCATTAATATTAGCAGGAAATGGCGAGTTAAAAGTGAAGCATCTTTCTGTGTTATCATTCAATACTGTTTTAATCCAAAGTGGTATCACAGGAATCAAAGGACTGCGCCTTTCGCCCAAAGATAAAGTTTATTCCTACGCCACCACGCCGCCAACATGTGACGAAAACGCTTTTACGCAATACACTGCCGCCCTCCATGTGCCCAAAATGTCGTTGGCAGCCTATGCCAGCGCACCTTATTGGAGCAACTTCAGCAATATCACCGCAGATGCAGGGGAGTCTGTGGGCGACGTGAATGGCGATGGCGTGGTCGATATCGACGACCTGAACGTCGTGATCAACATCATGGTGCACAAGGCCGCGATGGCCGACTGGCCCATGGCCGACGTTGACGGCAACGGCTACGTCGACATCGACGACCTGAATGTGGTCGTCAACTTCATCGTGGGCAAGGATGGTGGCGGTTCGCATGAGCAGGGAGACTGGGTCGACCTGGGTCTGTCCAGCGGCACGCTGTGGGCCACACGCAATATAGGCGCCAGCTCGCCCGAGGACTACGGCGACTACTTCGCCTGGGGCGAGACCGCGCCCAAGGACGTCTACATGTGGAATTGGGAAAACTACAAGTGGTACAGTAAGTACTTTGACGAAGGTGACGGCCATTGGCATGGTGGGTTCACGAAATACTGCAGCGACGAAATTGACGGTTTTAAAGGCTTTGTTGACAACAAGACAGAGTTGGACCTTGCCGACGATGCTGCCGCTGTCAATTGGGGTGGAAGTGCGCGCATGCCATCCTTAGAACAGATTCAAGAGCTTGTAAACGAATGTGACTGGCATTGGGAGGAGCGCAATGGCGTGTGGGGTCGGCTGGCAACCGGCCCGAACGGTAACACCATCTTCTTTCCCGCTGCTGGTTGCAAGGCTGAGGGGTATGGTTCGCCTTGGCATGCGGGCGATTACGGCTTCTACTGGTCATACACAAGCGGCGCTGAATTCTCCAGCGATGCCAACTACCTGTACTTCAATTCCGACAGTGTGTACTGGCTCGACGAGAGTTCTCGCTACGGCGGGTTCACCATACGTGCTGTGCGCGTACCGTAATGAAGATTGATAAAACGTGGTGGAATGGACCGACGAGACGGATTGGAGACCTTTGCTTCAAGGCTTCCAGCTGATCGAGAAAGCCACCCTCGGTCTGAAAGCACGGTATATTACGGAGGTGAGGTCACCGATCCCTACTGTGATTCCGGTTTGAAGAAATCACCCATCCGTGGTCTTTGTCGATAACAGATTCCACGCATGACGAGAAAAAAGCGCTCTCATGTGACATTTTCCGCCAACAGGAATGGTCTTCTCAAATTATATTTGTACCTTTGCCATGTTTTTAAATGCAGCACTGAGATAAGTGAAATCTTTGGCATGGCAAAATCGTGGGCAACAATATGTTGCTCATGGAATAATAAAGATGCTATGATTAAAATGCTGCAGAATTGGGAATAACTAAAATTCATCTACATTATGAGCCTCAGATTATTTGTTGCTTCGTCTGTGGCATTGTTGATACTGCAAGCTGCAGCTCAATTGCCACCATCGTTCTATGATGTTCAATCTGCTCCATCAGCGCACAGCGCGATGAACGACGGATTGGTGCTCAGTGAGTGTGTCATCGCTCCACGCCACGCAACACTAGTGCCGCAAGCTATGGTGGCAAAGGATTCCTACCTCGACATGCAACGCGGAATTGTGGTGCTGGTAAACTTTTCTGACTGCCGTTTTGCGTTCGGCGACACCGTGGCCACCTTTTACGACCACATGTTCAATAGTGACCACTTCACGACCTACAACAATGTAGAAGGTGATTATCAAGGTCCCCTGATGAAATGCGCTGGCAGTGTACGTGAATACTGGCGTGACAATTCATTCGGGAAATATAACCCTCAGTTCGACATCGTGGGACCGGTAGATATAGAAATGTGCCACGATAGTGTGAGAGGAGCCGATGCATACACCTCTGTCGAGCTGGTGAGCAAAGCTATGGACCAGGTCGTGAAACTGGTTGATATCGCTGACTACGACAGTAACCAAGACGGCTACATCGACTTTATTGTGTTGGTTGCTGCCGGCAAATGGTCTAATCAGGCTGATGGGCATCGAGGACTATGGCCTCATGCCTGGAACAATCATATGTTTGATTTTTATTCTGATGCCATGTGGGCGGGAAAGAAGGTTGATGCCTGCGCGGTGACCTCCGAACTGATGGCACCGACCTACATTTCGCCTGTTGGTTTGTTCTGCCATGAGTTTGGGCATCTTTTGGGGCTTCGTGACCTTTATACAAATGGTACGGAGAGTTACTATCCTGGGTATTGGGACTTGATGTGTTCGGGCGATGGACTGGATCGATACCGCACCCCAGCGGGATTGTCGCTTTATGAGAGGATGCTGCTTGGTTTCAGCGAGGTGGAGGTGGTGAAGGATTATCATAGTTACGTGCTGCCACCACTCCATGAGAGTAATATGGGCTACATGTGGAAATCGACGGTCGACAGCTCGTTTTTCATGCTCGAAAACCGGCAGAAGGTGAAATGGGATGCTTTTCTGCCTGGGCATGGGTTGCTCGTGAGTCGCGTGGCTCTCCCACCCAATGATGGTATTCCCTACGTGGGCATTGTCAGAGCGTGTAAGGATGAGGTCGGCGACGGAGTGTCTGTTGTCCAAAACACCGAAACTTATCCTGGTGTTGGTCATGTGAGAATATTGGGTCAAGGGACAGCTTCTGACCCCTATGTGTTTGCCTTTAATTTGCGGAATAACGTCTATCCAACGTCATTTCTTTATGATATCGAGGAGAATGAAGGAGTGGTGAGTTTCAATGTGGTTCCCAAGACCGAAACCACAAGGCTTTTCGAAGTGTTCGGGCAAATGGAAGCCACCTCGTCGATGGCCGAGAAGCAGTGGCAGGGACAAAACTTCGTTTGGGATTTCTATGCAGCTGGTGTGGTTGAGTGCGACGACAGTTTGGTGGTCAGTAATTTGGGTGACAGATCGCTCAAAATGTCCTTGCCCAGCAAGGTCGAGACAAGCAACTACGTAGGGCATAATGTGTATCAACTGAGCATCGGCGTGGTCAGTCCCCAGTCCAACAGGGTCAGTGCCCGCGTCACGCTCAGCTACTCCACCGACGGCAAGAATTGGGCGACGGCACGTGCCATCACGGGCTATCAATACAATGAAGTTCGGCCTGGCGATGTCACACGCATAGGTTGGAGTCTCGAAGAGTCGGAGCCTGTCCTCTACAGGATAACCGTCACCACCAGCAAGACAAACAATTACCTCTATTTTGATGGACTCAAGATTGAGTACAAAGACGATATGCCTGCCGGCGACGTCAACCATGATGGCAACGTGGATATCGACGACCTCAATCTGTTGATTAACATCATCCTCGACCGTGACAGCGATGCTGGCAATGCAGCTCGGGCCGATTTAGACGGCAGCGGTGGCGTGGACATCGACGATGTGAACCGGCTAATCAGCATCCTGCTGGGTTTGTGCTGAAGGTTCGTTTCTATACGGATATGGAATGAAACAACAGGAGCCGCTCGTGATGAGCGGCTCCTGTCAATTAGAAACAATTTTACTTTTTACTCCTTCTTATTTATTAATCTACGTTCAAATTGACGCGCTTCAGGTCGATGGCCTTGAGGTCCTTGTTGCTCTTGGCCAGGAATTGGGCCACCGTCTCCTTGTTCTCACCAGCTTCGTAGACCTGCTCCATGAGCACGTTCTCCTGGTAGAACTTGTTGAGACGACCCTTGGCGATGTTCTGAATCATCTGCTCGGGCATGTTGGCCTCCTTCTCGGCGGCGGTGTCGGCCATGATCTTCTTGGCCTCGGCGAGTTGCTCCTCGGTCATGAAGCCCTTGCGCACGGCCTCTTCCTGGTGCTCCTCGGTGGCGCAGTAGTAGGGGTTGAAGCCAGCCTTCTTCAGGGCGACTTCCACAGCCTTCTGCACCTGCTCGGCGCGGCTCTTGTCGATGGCGAGGCGAAGCTCGTTGTCGATGGTCTCTTGCGGAATCTGCTCGCGAGTGGCCTTGATGGGGTTCATCGAAGACACCTGCATGGCGATGCCCTTGGCCACATCGGTGTCGACTTCGGCCTGGTTGAAGGCAACCAGTGCGGCGAGCATGCCGTTGAAGTGGTTGTAGCACACGGTGCTGGGAGCCTCGAGGCACTCATAGGCGCCGAGTTCCATCTTCTCGCCGGTGATACCGCTCAGAGCGGTGATGGCGTCGGGCACGTTCTTGCCGTCGACGGTGAGGGCGTTCACCTCGTCGATGCTCTTGGCGCGGGCGGCCACAGCAGCGCTGGGCGATGCCGCGTGTCGGTCCGCGACGGCGACGACGCTGGCGTCCTCAGCCGCAACCTCGGTTTCCGTCTCGCCCTTTAGTCTCCACTCACCTCGAGAAGGGAGAAAAAGCCAGCTATAGCCGGTTGAAACTGAAGCAGCAAGAAAGAAAAAAGAAGAACGGAATCATGACCTCTTCGGCCGTGGTTCCGTTTTTCTTCGAGCTCTCCCATTCTCAAAAATTCTTACATCAGTTTCTGTACCTCAGTCCAATAGAAGAAAGCCTCGATGTTGCTTTTCTTTAGCTTGCTGAGTTTGGTGCTCAGCGGCGCGATTATCACCTCATCGGCCAATGATGCCACTTTCGCCGGATTGAAGTGTTTGACCTCTGTGATGCCGTGCTCTATCAGTTTGCTCAGGTAGGCGGCTTTGGAGGCGTTGACGATGGCATTGTCCAGATTGTAGTTCTCGCTGTGGATGAAACCTCGCACTTTACCAACTCCGCCTTGAAGCAGTCTGTATTCATTCGGCTCCATCAGTCCACGAAGTGAAAGGCATAGTGAAGTGTTGAATATGTCGGCAAGCACATCGGTCACATTCAACATCCCGCCTTGACATTGTTCGCTTGGGCGGCGGCCTTTATCCATTCCGTGGTTCTACTGTCGGGGTGTATCATGTTGTCGGGGTGTTATAGTTTTGAGTATCTTGAGCATTAGCTGTTTGCGATTCCGGCGCGATGCATAGCGCAGCAAGCGACGAGTGCTGACATGGTGCGCTGCATGGGCGTTACTGCAGATGGTGTACAGTTCAGCCCCTTGTGCAAATGCCAGTTCCTTGTCGCCTGCTGCATCAACAAGCATTTTCTCAAGTGTGGGCACGCGGACCCCATCAATATCCTCCAATGGGGATTCGCTGATCAATGGACGAACAATGAAGATGCGCTCCGTGGTAATGTAGCGGTCACACTCTTGGGGCGATGGGTTCAGCAGCACGGGGCGGTAATGCTGTTGGCTCTGCATGAAATGGAAAACCGATTCCATCGCTACCCGTTCCACGTCAACCAGCACCATGCTCAATGCCGGTATGTGTTGCATGAACGGCACCAAGGCCGACGGCTTCCAGACACAGAAGTCCACAAATGGGAATTTGCCCCTGATAAGCCGGGACAGCGCAATCTCTTCGTCCGTCGACTGATAATGATAATCCATCTTGATGTTGGCCGAAAGCTCATACGTTCCATAGCTTGTTCTCGACAAGCGGCCACTGGCAACCAACCTGTTCAGTTGCATCTGCGCTGATGCCACCGATACATCCGCTGCCGCCAAATCGCTCATCAGCTCTCGCCTATGGAACGACCCCGCTCTCCTTGAAGCGTATTCCAATATTCGTTCAGCTATTCTCATCGCATACTTTTTTAATCAGCCGCAAAGGTATAACAAAAATGGCAAATATAAAAATAATTTGCCAAAAATAATATAATCCCGACTTCGATTGCCACCGTTGCACCGACATCACTGTTATCCGTGGTGAAAAAAGAAGAGGAGACTGACACCTCTTCGATGTCAATCTCAATCTTCTTTCGAGCTCTCCCAGTCAAGGTCATCAGCGGCTTAAGGCTGAAAGTCATGAAAGGGATGATAGCGCTCAGGTGATGGTCGGTGGCGCAAACTCTTCGCTCGCGCTCCGTATCCATCGAAAATATATTGTATTCTGACCCTCGCGCCTGTGTTGTTGTAATATACAGGCCGTCGCAGGGTCAGGTATTGTTTTGAATAGTTGTTTGTCTATGTATAAGGCATTGATAGGTTGTGGGGATGGTTAAAGCGGGGTTTTAGTATCCTTCATTCAAGTTTCGCAAGTAGATTTTTTTGCACAAGAGCAGTCGTGCTCGTTGGTGGTCGAAGACCACAACAAGGCCAGCGGCCTTGAATTATCTGAAACCTGAAAGTATATCAAAACT
>JAFYCU010000253.1 GCA_017545095.1 Muribaculaceae bacterium
GCCTCAATCCAACCGTCGCTTTTTAGCCGTTTCTTTAGTTTTATACAAATGCCGAGGACGGCTTTGTCCCATGGCGAAACGCTTGCGTTTCGCACCATCCCTCAATACTCAAACGCACTTCCTCCCAGGAATTCCCTCATAATGCTGTTGTGGGGGATGAACTTGTCGTCAATCGGCTCCACCAGCTCCGAGAAGTCAAGCAGCTGCTTGGCCATCGAGAATTCCTCGCAGTTCTCCGGCACCTGCTTCAGCAACGGTTCGGCATAGCGTTTCAGCACTCCCAGCTCGTACAGCAGGGCCGAGTTGAACATCACGTTGGCGTTCTCCTGATACGGGAAGATGTGTTTCCTTTCGCCGCGCACCACTTCGGGCCAGCGGTGCAGGGTCTCCTTGGCATTCCAGCCACGGAAATTGTTGTCCCTCACAATGCGGCGCACTAGGCGGTTGTCCGTGCCGTGGATAATGTTCTGTCCGTCAATGGCCAGCTGGGTCAGGGCGCTGACGTACACTTTGAACTTCAGCCCTTCGTCGATTTCCGCCGTCAGCTTGGGGTTCAGGGCGTGGATGCCCTCCACCACCAGGATGCTTCGCGGCCCCATCTTCAGTGTCTTGCCGCTGTAGAAAGGCTCGCCTTTCTTGAAGTCGTAGGTCGGTATCTTCACCTCCTCGCCGCGGAACAGGGCCAGCAGGTGCTCGTTGAGCAGCGGTATGTCGAGGGCGTCGACGCCTTCGAAGTCGTATTCGCCGTTGGGCAGCTTGGGGGTGCGCTCACGGCCCAGGAAGTAGTCGTCTAGCGACATCTGGTTTACGTCGTATCCCAGCACGCTCAGCTGCACGCTCAGCCTGCGGCACGACGTTGTCTTGCCACTGCTGCTGGGGCCTGCCAGCAGCACCATCTTGGCACCGCTCTGGCGCACCTGGTCGGCAATCTCGGCATACTTTTTCTCGTGCAGCGCCTCGGCAAGCAGTATCAGGTGCTGCCCGCCCTTGTCGTGCACGATGCGGTTGTAGTCGCTCACCGTCGGCGTGTGCAGCAGGTCCACCCACTGGTGGTGCTCGCGGAAAATGGCGAAGAGCTTGGGCGTCTCCTGGAAGAGCGACAGCTTGTCGGGATGCTCGGGGTCGGCGCACTGGAGCATGTATCCATCCTCGTACTGGCGGAAATCCCACGTCGTCAGGCAACCCGTGCTGGGAGCCAGTTTGCCGTTGATTTTGTGCACCGTGTCGCCCAGGAAGTTCATCTCTATGTACAGCTGGTTCAGGTGCTCCAGCAGGTCGGTGGTCTTCGGCATGTGGCGCGGACGCACCAGCTCCACGGCATCGCTCAGAAGCATGGTCTTTGCAGTGAAGGGAATGTCCTGCTCCTGCAGCTCTATCATGTGCTCTCTGACTGTGCGGCACACCTCCATCTTGTCCGGCAGCTCGTAGCCTTCCACCGCGCTCTCGATGCGGCAGTAGAAACCGTTCTGCAACGAATGGTCGATGCTCAGTACCGACTTCGGGTAGCAGTCGTGCACTGCCGTGTACAGCATCATGCACAGCGCGTTGCGGTACATGCGGAATCCCTGCCTGTCGGTGATGTCCAGCAGGCGGATCACCTTGGGATTGTAGATGCGGTATTGCAGCGGCTCCACCTTGTTGTTCACCAGGGCGCCCAGTATCGGCCACGGGGCCTTGCCGTCCTCGGCGGTTTTCTTCTTTACGTATTCGGCGGCCAGCTCGGCGACCTTCGTCCCCTGCTCCACCATCTTCCGCTCGCCCGTATTGGCAAGCACTATTTCCACTTGGTTCATATTCTTTCTGATTTTTTTTGTCTGTAGCCCCGCAGGGGCTTGGGATCTTAGGCGGGGGCATCGCCCCCGATAGAGAATACCATGATTTTTGCGCCCCGCAGGGGCAAAAGAATCATAAGTATTTTTCGTCGTACTCTATGCCGTTCGCTGCCAAAAAAGCCTTGAACTCATCTTTGAATCCTTTCTTTTTATGGTGCTCTGCTTGATGGGCAATATAATTGACTGTCTTCTCAACCATTGAGTAGCTGACCGAAAATGCTCCATATCCATCCTGCCATGCAAAAAGACGATAGGCGGGTATCCATTTGCTGCAGCCTTTCTTGATGTTCATGAGGAAATCCGATAGCGCAATGGTCTTGGGCAGGGTGCAGAGTATGTGCAGGTGGTCGGGTCTTCCTCCGATGCACATGGGCGTCCCTTTCAGGGAACGAATCTCGCCTCCAACATACTCGTACACTCGCGGAAGGTGCTCTTCGCGTATCGTCACTCCTCCCGACTTGGTGTGGAAAGTGATGTGTATTATGATCTGAGCAAAACTGTCGGCCATGGCAATCGTTTTCTTATGCCCCTGCGGGGCGATAGGGTGGGAGCGAAGTCTCCTGTTCGGGGGCGATGCCCCCGCCTAAGTTCTTGCGCCCCTGCGGGGCGCCCCTCGCTCCCACGTCGACCCTTCTGCCTCTTTACTGCGCCATTGTCTCCTCAATCTCCTTCACCGTCTTGGGTATCGGCTTGCCCAGCACGCGGGCGCCGGTCTCGGTCACCAGGACGTCGTCCTCAATGCGGATGCCTCCGAAGTCCTTCCATTTCTCCAGCTCGTCGAAGTTCACGAAGTCCTTGTTCGTGCCCTCGGCATGCCATTTGTCGATCAGCGCGGGGATGAAGTAGCA
>JAFYCU010000254.1 GCA_017545095.1 Muribaculaceae bacterium
CCTTCTCAAAGTCGCCGATGCAGCTGAGCAAAGCAGCGGCATAGACGTAGCTCTCGCCACCGGGCAGAATGCCGTCTTGAATCACCTGGTCGGCCCATTGACGTGCCTCGTCGTCGCGGCCCAGCTCATGCAGGGCAAAGCCGGCATAATGATGCAGGTCGGCTCCCATCTCAGCCACACGGTTAAAATCCACCTTAGCCACCTCGGGATAGTTGAGGCGGTACTTGTTGATCCAGCCACGCAGCAGCAACGCCTCGGCATCGGCAGAATAGTTGGCGAGCACGGAGCTCACGCACTCCATAGCCTCGGGGTCCTGCCGCTTGTCGAGCAGCAGTCGAGCCTTGGCCAGCAGCACGGCAGGCGAAGCGGCATTCACCGCCAGGGCCTCGTTGAGCACAGCCAGAGCAGCATCAAGGTTGTTGCCACGGCCACGGTGACGCACGGCAACAGCCTTGGTCACGTAGTAGTCCATCTCGGTGGGACACATGGCGATGGCCTTGTTCACGTTGTCGAGCGCATCGTCCCACTGGCACAGCTCCATCTGGCACTTGGCAGCATAATAGTAAATACTGTGGTAGTCATACAGGTTGCCTGCGATGATGGTCTTGAGGTCTTTAAGCGCTTGACCATAGTGGAAGTGCCGAATGGCAATCATGGCGCGCACATAATAGAACATGCCCACGCGGGGAGCTTTCTCGTAGCTCGAAGCAAGCGCAGCCATCACGGCATCGTATTGCGTGTCGCTCATGGCAAACAGTGCCTCGAAAGCCTTGTGGCTGTCGTTGCCCACGCTCAGAGCCGAGATCAGGTCTTGCGCAGCGGGTTCATACTGCTGCATCATGTTCAGCACATCGGCGCGGTTGATATAGACCTGCGGCTCGGCGGTGAACAACGCCACTGCGCGGTCGACATAGTCGGCGGCTTTCTCAAAGTTGCCCCGCTTCACCTCCACGCGAGCCATGCCATAGAGGGCATCGTAGTTCATGGGCGAGTCGCGCAGGATGATTTGGAAGTTCTTCTCGGCAGCATCCAGGTCGTTGACCTTGTAGCTCACCTTGGCCATAAGGTCGGTGCACGCGAGCGAGCTGGGGTTGATGGCGGCAGCCTTCTTAAGGCTGGCAATCTCCTCCTGATAGTCGCCCTTGGCATCGTAGAGCTGAGCCAGCAGCAGGTAGCTGTCAAAACGCAGCTCTTTCTCCTTGTTGGGGATGGCGGCAATCACCTGCTTGGCATCGGTGATGGCGCGGTCGTAGTCGCCATTGAGGAAAAGCTGGTTGGCGCGCGAGAAGCGCGTGAAGTAGTCGTTGGGGTCCTTGTCCAGAGCCTTGTCATAGACCTCCATGACAGCTGCGTTGATGCGTTCCCGAAGCCGGGCATCATCGTCCGACATCTGCGCACGCAGCGTCATCGACGACAGCGCAAGCAGCAGGAACACGGCACACTTCATGATGTAGAATTTCTTCATATCTTGTTAGAGTTTTCAGTTTTCAGTTATCAGTAGTCAGTTGTCAGTTATCAGTTTTTTTCTTAGTCAGTTTTCTGAGGGGATGACTATTAGATTTGAGCATTAATACTATTGATTGTCTTTCTCAGTTCGGCCAGTCGTGTGAGGAGCCCCTCCACCAGATCGAGGCGCAACATGTTGGCGCCGTCGCTTTTGGCCAATTCGGGCTGTGGATGGGTTTCCATGAACAAGCCGTCGGCCCCAGCCGCGATGGCAGCTCGCGCAATCAGCTCGATAAACTCGGGTTGCCCGCCGGTGACACCGGCACTCTGGTTGGGCTGCTGCAGCGAGTGGGTGATATCCATAATCACGGGTGCAAACCGCCTCATCACCTGAATGCCACGGAAATCCACCACCAGGTCTTGGTAGCCAAAGGTTGTTCCTCGCTCGGTGACGGCCACCTTGTTGCCTCCGGCATCACGAACCTTTTGCACAGCGTGCTGCATGGCTTGAGGCGAGAGGAACTGGCCCTTTTTGATGTTCACCATGCGTCCAGTGCGTGCGGCAGCCACGAGCAGGTCGGTCTGTCGGCACAGGAACGCCGGAATCTGGAGCACATCCACATATTGTGCCGCCATTTCGGCTTCACCGGGTGTGTGGATGTCGGTCACCACTGGCACTTGGAACGTCTCGCCCACCTTGCGCAGGATGCACAGGGCTTTCTCGTCGCCGATGCCAGTGAACGAGTCAATGCGCGAGCGGTTGGCCTTGCGGTAACTACCCTTGAACACATAGGGTATGCCCAAACGCTGAGCGACACCACACACGTGCTCGGCAATGTGGAGTGCCATTTCTTCGCCTTCGATCACGCACGGACCTGCCAGCAGGAAGAATTGCCCATCGGGGTTATGGGTGAGTTGCTCTATGGTGTTTATTTGTGTCATTTCGTTGTTTCGTTAAGTTGATTCACCGTGTGCAGTGCAGCGCAAGCCATCACGGCGGCCGTCTCGGTTCTCAGTCGGCTCTGGCCCAGTGTCACGGGCACACATCCTCGAGCCAACGCATCGTTCACCTCATCGGGGCTGAAGTCGCCCTCGGGTCCAATGAGCACCATCACATCGTCGCCCGGTTTGAAGCAACGCGCCAGCGGCATCCGCTGCTCACGCGGCAACTCGGCGTCGCAGTAGGCGATGAAGCGTTGCCCCTGCCACGGCTCGGTAAGGAGTGCGGCCAGCGGGGTGATGTCGTTGATGATCGGCAACGTGGCTTTCTGCGATTGCTTCATGGCGGCCACGGCTATTTTGCGTAACCGCTCGACCTTCAGCTCGGTGCGCTCGCTGTTGTGGCAGCGCAAGGGCACGATTCGGTCCACACCCATCTCGACACATTTCTCCACCATCCACTCCATGCGGTCGAGGTGCTTGGTGGGGGCCACGGCCAGCACAAGCTGGTGTCGCCAATGTGGCGACAACTGGTGCGTGTGAATGATATCGACAGCGCATCGCTTGGCATGAGCCTGCGTGATGCGGCATTCACAAAGCGTGCCGCACCCGTCCACCACCTCGATGGTGTCGCCCTCGGCGAGGCGCAACACCTTCACGCAGTGGCGTGACTCCTCCTCGGAGAGGGCC
>JAFYCU010000255.1 GCA_017545095.1 Muribaculaceae bacterium
GTCCATGTCTTCGGGCAGCTCGGTATAGACAAGAGCTACTATCTTGCCGCCACGGTCCACAACAAGACATTCGTCAACATGCTGGCAGTTAGAGACTACAGCCTCCACCTCTTCGGGGTAGATGTTCTGTCCTGAGGAGTTGAGAATCATCGACTTGATGCGTCCACGGATGAAGATGTTGCCGTTGCGGTCCATGATGCCCAGGTCGCCTGTGCGGAACCATCCGTCGCTGGTGAACGAGGCGGCGGTGGCCTCGGGGTTCTTGTAGTAGCCTATGGTGAGGTTGGCTCCGCGTGCTTGTATCTCTCCTGCCTTGTGTTGCGGGTCTTCGCTGTCGATGCGCACTTCATGCACCGGTTTGCCGCACGAGCCTGGCACAAACTCTTTCCACCACGAGTAGGCCAGCAGCGGACATGCCTCGGTCATTCCATAGCCCACGGTAAACGGCAGTTTCATCTTCTTGAAGCACCGCTCGGCCTCGGGGTTGAGAGCCGCACCGCCCATGATGAAACATTGCACTTGCCCGCCAAACACCTTCATTATTGTTTTGCGTGCCATGCTGTAGACGAGCTTCTTCATGCCGGGAATGACGAACAGCTTCTTCCTTTTCTCCAATGCGGGCTTGATGGAGTTGGAATAAATCTTCTCCATTACCAGGGGCACGGTGATTACCATGTAGGGGCGCACCTCCTGCATAGCTTTGAGCAGGGTTGTGGGCGAGGGGGTCTTGCCCAGGAAATAGACGGTGACGCCATCCACGTTGGGGTGAATGAATTCAATAGCCAGGCCATACATGTGCGCCATGGGAAGCATTGAGACGATGGTCTCGCCAGGGGTGTTGGGAAAATGGTGGTTGGCAAACTCGTCGGTGTCGCTCATGGCACCGTAGGTGAGCATCACGCCCTTGGGATTGCCGGTGGTGCCCGATGTGTAGTTGATAATAGCCAGGTCATAGAAGTTGTCGCCGGGATAAGTCACGTCGCCAGGCATCATTCCGCCGGGATATTTTTCATTAAAAATCTCTTCGCGTTTCTCCCATGCCTGGGCCACGGCATCGTCGCGGTGCCACAACACGCTGTTGTCCTTCACGTTGATGGCTGCCTTAAGGTTGGGCATATCATCGGGGTTCATCTTTTTCCAGATGTCGTCGTTGGTGAAGAGGAGCACGCTATCTGAATGGTTGGTGAGCTTTGCCACGCTGTCGGGGTGGAAATCGGCAAGGATGGGAACGGCCACGCACTCGTTGGCGTTGATGCCCCAGAAGGTCATCGCCCAGCGTGCCGAGTTGCGTGCGCAGATGGCGATTTTGTCGCCTTTCTTGATGCCTGTAGCTTCAAAGAACAGGCGCATCTGCTCAACATGAGTGGCAAGCTGGCCATAGGTGAACGACTCGCCTCCGTAGTCGCAGAGCGCTTTCAGGTTCCAATGATTGTGGATAGTGTTCTCTAAAGTCTTCAGGTAGTGTTTCATCGGTTATGTATTATTAAAATAGGAAAGCTCCTAAGTTGGTGTTTATGCTTTTTTGTTTAAGTTCGCTTTCCATGCGCGATGTGATAGCGGCAAAGAAGAACGAGATGAGGTATTCGTCGGTTCCTTCGCTGCGAATTTTGCGAAGAGAGTCAATATAGGTTGCTCGGTCCTTAATGTCTATAATGATGAGAGGATGACCGCAATACAGCATAATCCAGTTTGAGAGAAGGCGCCCCGTGCGTCCATTGCCGTCACGAAATGGGTGCAGATATTCAAAAAATCCGTGAAATCGCGCTGCCACAATCACTGGATGGATGTCGCGTGTCAATGCCAGGGCTGTTGATCTCATCACCCCTGGCACACGAGAGATGAGCTTCTCGTGGTCACCAAATATGGTGTCGCCAGCCGCCATGTCGCAAGTGGTGTATTCACCAGGCACGGCGTCAGGCACACGATAGGCGAGTGTGTTCTCGGTAACTAAGCGGTTGGTCTCTTTGAGGAGTGTCTCGTCAAAAGGCGCATCAATGTGATGTGTGATATAGCGGAAGGCTCTAAAATGGTCGGCAATCTCGGTACATTCCAGCAGCGACCTGCCCACAGGAATCATGCCTAACCCTTTCTCTTGAAGCACACGAGTGTCGTCAAGGGTAAAAGAGTTACCCTCGATGGCGCATGAGTGGCACGAGAACAGCACTTCGTGCCAGTCAAGATAGTCCTTGCTCGACATCTTGCTCACAATGCGTTCCTCGTAATCGGCGCGCACGCGCTCATAACGGTCTATTTCCTTCTGAAACATACTTTCAAATTACAAAGGTACAAAAAAACTGAATAATTACACCTTTTCGACGAACTTTTATGAGGAATGCCACACTTTTTCAAGCGATTTTCAAGGGGCTTTAGTGAGAAAATGAGACTTGGAATCAGGCACCGAGTCTCATTTTTTGGTAAATTAAAAATCGTTTTCTATCGTTTCAATTCCAGTCTCAGCACGCGAATTGGGCGGTTGTCGCCTTGATATTGGTTGGGGTCGATGCATGTCTCGCCGGTGGCGGTGAAGCCGCATTTCTCCATCACGCGGCCCGAGGCGGGGTTGTCGATGAAGTGGCCGCTGATGAGCGATGGGAAATTGGTGGTCTTTGCAATGTGTTCCAGCATCAGTCGCAGCGCCTCGGTGCAGATGCCTTGATTCCAATAAGGTTTTCCCACCCAGTAGCCTGTGAGAGGTTCGCCTTCACGTGCTGGCAGGTTGCAGTCGCACGAGGGCCCGTAGCCTATTGCGCCGACGACCTCACCAGTTTCTTTTAGCACAACAGCCCACGTGCTGTCGTTGTTGAAGATGGTGCGTATAATCTCTCGACTCTCCTCCACGCTTTTGTGCGGCGGCCATCCGGCGCGTGGCCCCACATCGGGGTTGCTGGCAAGAGTGAAAAGAACCTCGGCATCGCTCTCACGCCATGGCCGCAGCAGTAGCCTCTTGTTCTCCATGATGCCATCATAGGTCAACTGCCCTGGTGAGCATAGTTTTTCCATTTTGGGAAATGTGGCTTCGTAGGCGGCAAAGGCCTCAGGATTAGCTTCGGCAACGAAATAGCCCTTTGGCGGGTTGTAGGTGGCTTCGCTTATACCGTTGTTTTTCAGCCAGCCTGGAATCAACTCTTGTGCAAGGAAATAGGGTGCTTCGGCATCTCGAGGCTCGGCATGGTAGTGGATGCCCATCTTGCTTGCAAGACCGAAACCTGCATGCTTATAGAAATCGATATTTCCCTCCATGCACAGGAAGCCTATGCCCATCTCGCGGGCTTTGTTAAGGGTGTAGTTTAGCAGTTTTAGGCCATATCCTTTGCGCTTATAATCGGGATGAATGCTGATGGGTCCAAAGGTCCACGATGGGCATCGCGTGCCGTCGTCGAGCACAAGTTCGGCTTTCGAGAACATGATGTGGCCCATTATCTTGCCGTCCTCCTCCATCACGAGGTCGAGTTCGGGAATGAAATCGGGGTTGCTCCTGAACTGGTTGAGCACAAAATGCTCGGTGCAACCAGGGCGATATACGTTCCAAAACGCCTCTCGCGTCAGGACTTCCACCTCACGGTAGTCACAGGGTTGTTCTAATCTTATCTTCATTGTCGCTTGTTTTAATTGCAAAATTAAAGAAAAATAATATTGCCAGCAAACTGTTTCTACTAAATGTAGGTAATCCACGGAAAAATGATTTTCCGTGAATTACCATTGAATGTATTATTATGAAGCTAGGTTACATTCTCGCTTTCTGCTTTTCGCCGGCGCCTGAGCCACGGTACTTGCTGCGTGCAGTGTTGAACTTCCATGTGAGGTCGATCATGAAGGTGCGGCGGGCAGGGTTGTAAGATGAGATTTCGCGCAAGCCGTAGATGATGGCACCGGTCTTGTTGGTGTTGAAGATATCGTTGCAGCGCAGGTCGGCGGTCAGTGTACCCAAGTGTCCCAAGCTGAAGTCGCGTTGCACGCCCAGACTTGTGTTGAAGTGTGCTTTGGTAAGGCTGAAATTGTTGTAGTCGCCACGCGAAGCCCATACAACTGCGGCACTCAGACGGAAGTCCTTGGGCAGATAGATGTCGTTCCGCCACACGAGGTTCATGTAGGGGTGGTTGAGAGTGCGGATTGAACCGTAGGCACAAGGGGTCTTATAGTTCTGGAACACGGCAAAGACGTTCCACTGTGGATGCCAGCAGCCAATGGTTGGGCTCGCGGCAAGAATGATAGATAACTGGTCGTAGTCCTCAGCACTGTTGATGGGGCGCACAAGGCTCACCAGTGGATCGTCGGAGCCGGGGAAAGGCTCGGTCGACATGGTCTCGCAGTCCTTGATGCGGCCATAGTTAAGGGTGAGATTGGCCCATTTATAGGCTGTGTTGAGCACGAGGCTGTGGGTATA
>JAFYCU010000256.1 GCA_017545095.1 Muribaculaceae bacterium
CGGGAATGTTGCGGTTCTCGGCACCGATGAGCGAGGCCACAGCCTCCACACTCAGGTTGTAGGCCTCCATGCGTATGGGGTCGAGATAGACGTGCACCTCGCGCTTGGGAGCACCGGCAATCGACACCGAGCCCACACCATCGACACGAGCCAGGGGGTTAGCCACGTTTTCGTCAAGGATTTTGTACAGTCCCGGCATGCTCTCGCCAGCCTGTGCCGAGAGCAATGCGATGGGAATCATGTCGCTCGAAAACTTGAAGATGATGGGCGTGTTGGCATCGTCGGGGAGCATGCTCGACACCATGTCGAGCTTGTCGCGCACATCGTTGGTGAGAGCGTCGATGTCGTAGCCATACTCAAACTCGAGCGTGATGATGGAGATGTTCTCACGCGAGTTGCTTGTGATGTGCTTCAGGTGCTCCACCGAGTTGAGCGTGTTCTCGAGCGGTCGGGTCAGGTTTTGCTCAATGTCTTGCGCACTTGCTCCCTGATACGAGGTCATCACCATGATGGTGTTGGTGTCGATGTCGGGATAGAGGTCGATGGGCAGTTTTTGCAGCGAGAACAGGCCGATGATGGCAATGGCCACAAAGATGAGGATTGTGGTCACCGGTCGCTTCACTGCACTGGAATATAGACTCATATCTTAATCAAGTTGATGGTTGGTAGTTGGTGGTTGGTAGTGGGTAGTTGGTAGTGGTGGGCGAAACTGCATCTCGCCATACACCTACAATCAATCTCAAACTCGCTACTCGTTTCTCGCTAAGGCAAGTCCCCCTTTAGGGGGATTTAGGGGCCTTTTTGGCATCTATTTCATCACTTGCACGCGTGCTCCGTTGGTGAGTCGCGACTGTCCCTCGGTCACCACTTCGGTGCCGTTGGTGAGTCCGCCAATCACCTCATATCGGTTGCCAAGCCGCTGCCCCAGCTGCACCTCGCGGAACTCCACGGTGCCGCCGTTGTTGACCCACACATATCGCACCCCCGAACCGGTTTGCTTTTGAATGGCACGGTCGGGGACCACCACGCTGTGGGTGGTGCCGAAGTTGAAGGTTACGCGGGCAAACATGCCCGTGTGGACCCGGTTGCTGGCGTTGTTGATGGTGACCTCGACTTGGAAGGTGCGGCTGCCGGCGTCGATGGTGGGATGGATGATGTGTACGCGTCCGGGGAACGCCTTGTCGCCGTAGGTGTCGAGTTTCACATCCACGGCCATGCCCGTCTTTACCTTGGGGAAGTCGCTCTCGTTCACGTTCACCACCACTTTGAGCGGCTGCTGCTGCTCGATGACCAAAATAGGTCCTGCCGGCAGGTCGCCGGCGTCGTAGTTCTTGGCGGTGACCACTCCGCTCACGGGCGAGGTGAGCACGGTGTTCTCCTGCATAGTGGCCAGCGAGCGCGTGCTGGAGTCGATGGCGCGAGCCTGCGCGTCGTATTGGGCTTGGAGCTGGTCAACGGCCTGTTGCGTGCCGCCGCCGATGCGCACCAGCTCTTTGGCACGGTCCAGTTCGCGCTTCAGGTTGGCCAGGGCAATGCGCTGCTGGTCGATGGCCATGCGTTGCTGGCTCACGTTCACGTCATCGAGGATGACCACGCTCTGTCCGGCCCGCACGTGGCTGCCCACATCCACCAGCAGACGCTTGATGCGGGCTCCCGAGTTCGACGAGATGTTGTTGGTCTTGAAGGCTTCCACCGTGGCGGTGTATTCGCTTTTCTGCGTCACCTGCTCCTCATACACGGTTTGCACCTTCACCTGGGGCAGTTCCTCCTGGGGGCCTTTCTGTTGGTCTTTCTTGCCCGAGCAGGCCGCCAGAACAGCCGCCGCCAGAACAAGGCTGAAAAAGATTTTTGCTTTCATTATCGTGAGATTTTATTTGGCTAATGGAAAATCAATGGGGATTAATAGGGAGCTATGGGGTGCAATAGGGAGAATGGAATCAAATGTGTTCCGCATTGCTGCGCTCGTTTACTTGTCTACTCGTTTATAGTAAATTATCAATTTGCATAGCTGCTGTTTCCGAGCACGAGTTCCAGGTCGCTCTCGGCCACGAGGTAGGTGTAGATGGCCTGATAGTAGCTCAAGCGAGCGCTCATCAGGGCATCGTCGGTGTCGCGCAGTTGTATGAACGAGGCGGCACCCACTTTGAAGCTCTGCTGGATGATGTCGTTGGCTTTCTCGGCCTGGGTTACTCCGGCTGCGTTGCTTTCGATTTGTTTTAGGCTCTTGTGGATGTTGTCGATTTGGCTTTGCACTTGGGTGTGCAGCGAACGCTCTATGTTCTCGCGCTGCCAGCGCATCTCGCCGGCCTGAATCTCGGCCTGCTTGATTTTGTTTTTGCGCTGGAAACCGGTGAACACGGGCCAGGAGAGGGTGAACCCCACAGCCGACGAGCGGTTCCACATGAAGTTTTTCAGTGGGTTGCCGTTGCCCATCGAGTGCCACATCAAGCTGCCGGTGGCGCTCAGCGTGGGATACCAGGCGGCGCGTTGCACGTCTACCACCTTGTTCAGGTAGTCGGTTTGCAAGTCGATGGTCTTCAGCGTGGTGTTGCGCACGAGCGAGGTGTCGATGCCGAGCGTGTGGTCGTACATCAAGTTCTTGAACTCGTCGAGGTGCTGGCTGGGCTCTATGTCTTGCTGCACGTTCATGCCCATGAGCACCTTGAGTTGCAGCTTGAGCAGATTCACGCTGTTTTCGGCCTCGAGAATCGACGGCTCCAGGTTGGTCACAGCCACATTGGCGCGCAGCACATCATATTCACTTGCCGTGCCCAGCTCAAACTGCTTCTGGTAGATTTCGGCATGTTGCTGGGCGGTGGCGTGGCTGGCCTCAATCACTCGGCGGCTGTCGTCGGCCAGCAGCAGGGCGTAGTAGGTGTTTTTCACCTGGTTCACCAGCGAGAGCTTGTTGGCGCGGGCGGCCTCGATGTTTTGCAAAATCTGGTTCTCGTTGAGCTTGATGGTTCGCCACAGCTGGGGCACCACCAGGGGCAGCGAGGCCGAGAAGCCGGCCGTGTAGGTGTTGTCGCGGCCCATCTTGATGCCCACCGAGTTGCCGTCGCCGGTGTCCATATACATTGTCTGCAAGGCCAGGTTGCGGGTGTACTGTCCCGAGGCGCTCACTTGTGGCAGCAACTGCCCCTTGACTTCCTTGAGGGCATAGTTCACGCGCTTGATTTCCATCGAATCGACCTTGATGGTGGGGTTGTCGTTCAGGGCGATGCGGATGCACTGGTCCAGGGTCAGGCGCAGTGGTGCCTGCTGGGCGCGGATGCCAATGGCCAACAAGAGCATCATCCCGATGAAAGCTGTTTTTCTCATATTGTTAGGTTGCTTTTAGAATCATTGTTTGCGTTGCTTGCGCAGTTCGTCCACGTGAGCATTTAGCACTTGCAGCCCCTCGCTGGTGGCTATGCCGCGCAGGAAATTAAGAAACGCACTGTCGAAGACCTCGATGCGCGGCAGGCCATACTCCTCGAGGCGGTCGCTCTCGTGCAGGTTGCGCATCGTGGACAGGAACAGGAAAGCTGCGATGCGCGTATTGACATCGGGCAGCACGTGGCCCTCGGCCTGTGCATGGGTGAGCACCTGCGCCAGCGTGTCGATGAAATGTCGCTCCTGCTCGCGCTGCTGGGCAAACAGTTCGGGGTAGAGCCGCTTGAGGTCGGCCACAAAGGCCATCGAGCGGCTTCGCATCGCCTCGCGCACGTGCGCGTAAACATTAAATAAAGCCACAAGGCGATTCTCCGACTGCTCAAAAATGCGCTTCACATCGGCATCTTGGCGCCGGTGCTCCATGTCAAGACATTCCTTGACCAGCGTGCGCTTGTCGGGAAACTTCTCGTAGAGTGTGCGCTTCGAGATGCCGCAGGTGCGTGCCACCATGTCCATCGTCATTGACGTGGGGCCGATGCGCTGGAGCAGCTGTGCGGCTTCGCTGATGATATGGTCTTTCAACTCCATTTCGCGTTGTCTTCTCAGAAATCGGCTGCAAAATTAGTGGAAAACTTTTGAAACGGCAAAAGTTTTCGCAGTTTTGTTGACTATTTATGAAATTGAAACAGTCTTTCGCCCCCATCCGTTCACTTGTCGTCGTAGTGTCCGTAGGCGACAAGTACTAGCACAACCACCTCGGTGTCGCGAATTTCGTACACCAAGTGATGCTTCTTGGTGATTTGTCGGCTCCTCTTGCCCGCAAGGTCGCCACTTAGTCGCTTCGGCGTGGCAAGCCCTACATTCCCCACACAGTGATGTCGCGGCCATCGCAGTGCTCCACGCGGTGCCAGATGCGCTTCTCCCACGACAGTTTGCCCGTGCGGTCGAAGATGATGAGGTGTCCCTCGTCCACATTGCCCACGTAGTCCATATACTTGGCCGTCTGCTCCAGTCCGTCGGCAATCACGGTCTTCAGGCTGCCGCGCAGGATTTTCAGCTCCATCACCACGCGCTGCACGGGTCCGCCGTAGCTGTCGGTGAGCGGCTTTCGGATGAGCAGGTCGGTGCGGCAGCGACCCAGGCCGTACTCGCGGTCGATGTACCCGCCGCCGTTTACCACACGCTGGAGGAACGCCTGCAA
>JAFYCU010000257.1 GCA_017545095.1 Muribaculaceae bacterium
GCATCGAGGGCGACTTTGCCTACGGCTACCTCAAGAGCGAGAACGGCGTGCACCGCCTGGTGCGCGTGTCGCCCTATAACGCCCAAGGAAAACGCATGACCTCGTTTGCCTCGGTGTTTGTGACCCCGCTCGTCGACGACACCATCGAAATCACCCTCGACCCGGCTCGCATCTCGTGGGACACCTTCCGCAGCAGCGGCGCCGGCGGACAGAACGTGAACAAAGTGGAGAGCGGCGTGCGCGTGCGTTACCAGTTCAAAGACCCCTACACCGGCGAGGAGGAGGAAATCCTCGTCGAGAACACCGAGACGCGCGACCAGCCCAAGAACCGCGAGAACGCCCTGCGCAACCTGAAGTCGATCCTCTACAACAAAGAGCTCGAGCACCGGCGCGAGGAGCAGCGCAAAATCGAGGACTCGAAGAAAAAAATCGAATGGGGCAGTCAAATCCGCAGCTACGTCATGGACGACCGCCGCGTGAAAGACCACCGCACCGGACACCAGACCAGCGACGTGGGTGGCGTGATGGACGGCGACCTCGACGGCTTCATCAAAGCCTACCTCATGGAGTTTGCCGGAGATTAAGCCACCGAATCCCTCAGTTCACCCCCGTTCCCTATTGTTCCCCATAGCACCTCTTCATTCCCCACAGCATGAAAGAAAAACTGACGATCGTGAAAGTTTCGGGCAAGATCATCGAATCGCCCGAGGCGCTCAAAGTGTTTATCAAGAGCTTCACCAGCCTGTCGGGGCACCGACTGGTGATCCACAGCGGGTCGGATCTGGCATCGACGGTGGCCGACCGCATCAACGTGCGCATCAAGACCTTCGACAGCCGCCCCATCGTTGACAGCGGCACGCTCGACGTGCTCACCATGGTGTATGCCGGCCTGGTGAACAAGCAGCTCGTGGCACTGCTGCAAGGCCGCAAGGTGAACGCGCTGGGCATCACCGGGGCCGACCTCAACATCATCACCAGCGTGAAGCAACCGCTGCTGGGCGGCACCGACATGGGCAGCACCGGCGAGGTGCGGCAGGTGAACGCGCAAGCCCTGTCGCGGCTTATCGACGGCGGCGTCACACCCGTGATAGCCCCGCTCACCCACGACGGCAAGGGCAATCTGCTCTTCAACGAAACCGATGCCATGGCCGCCGAGGTGGCCAAGGCCCTGGCACACCGCTACAACGTCACGCTCATCTACTGCTTCAAGGAGAAAGGTGTGCTGCTCAACATCGACGACCCCGACTCGGTGGTCGCCGAGCTCAAGCGCACGCGCTACAAAGCCATGCGAGAGATGGACATAATCAAAGACTGGTTTGTGAACAAACTTGACAATGCCTTCAGCGCCATCGACCACGGCGTGAGCGAGGTCATCATCACCAACGCCACCCAGCTCGCCAAACCCAACCTGGGCACACACATCAGGTAACAAGGGAATAAGGGGATAAGTGGTAAGAGACGATGAACTAGCCCGACCAAAGCAATCTCTTTTTTCACATAACTCAATTCATGAACAATTCGATTACAAAGACTGAGCTACAAGACACAGCCTATTTTGTTTCGTTCTGCATCGAGCAATACAAACATCATAAGCACATGACTGGAGCAGAAGCCTATGAGCTTTTCGAAAGACATGGTGTTTTGGTATATCTTGTTGAAAATTATGAGATTCTTCACTCTCAAAACCATCACTGGATTGCCGAAGACATTGATGAGTTCATTAATTCACGTCAAAAAGCTTAGATGCCATGAATCTATATCACGGTAGTCTTGAAATAGTACGGATGCCCGAAATACGACAATCGGGACGCACACTTGACTATGGTGCAGGCTTTTACACCACCAGTTCTATGAGCCAAGCCGAAAAATGGGTCAATCGCAAGATCCAAGAGGCAAAAACTGAGATAGGATATCTCAATATTTATGGGTTTGACACACAAGCCATGCTTGCACTCAACACATTGTCGTTCGACTCTCCAAGCGAGGAATGGGTGGATTTCGTGATGGCCAATCGACTACAAAAAGATTTCACCCATTACTATGACATCGTTATTGGGCCAGTAGCCAACGACCGTGTTTACGCCGCTTTTGCACTCTACGAGGGGCATTTAATCAGCAAACAAGCTCTCATCAATGAGCTGCGAACCTACAGATTGGTAGATCAGTATCTTTTCCACACCACCAAATCGCTTGAACATTTATCATTTATCGAAGCAAAAATAATAACAATATGATGACTGACAGAATCACACAGGACAACCTGTATCTGCTCCTCCCATCCAAAGTGGCTTGGATAGCCGAAATGCTCACGCAAGACAAGAATTGCAACCTGATAGATGCGCTGAGACATATTTATTTGTCGGAAACTTACCGACAACTTGAAAACGAATCCACCAAGTTGTGGCACCTAGGTCCAGTGGCACTATACCAAACGATTAATGCACAAATAAACCAATAGACACAAAGGGAATCTAATAGGAGTGATGAGTCTGGAGTAAACGAGTAAACGAGTAAACAAGCTACGAGCCACAAAGCGGCGCAATGCGGCTCTTGCATCTTGCATCTCGCATCTCGCATCTTACATGGTTCTTAAAAATAAACAAACGAAAATGAAAGTAGCAATTGTGGGCGCCAGTGGCGCTGTGGGACAAGAGTTCATGCGTGTGCTCGACGAGCAGAACTTCCCGGTCGATGAGCTGGTGCTCTTCGGGTCGAAGCGCAGCGCGGGGCGCATCTTCACCTTCCGTGGCGAAGACTATGTGGTGCAGCTGCTGCAGCACAACGACGACTTCCGCGACATCGACATCGCCTTTGTGTCGGCCGGGGCCAAGACCGCCGTGGAGTTCGCCCCCACCATCACCAAGTATGGCTGCACGATGATCGACAACTCCAGCGCCTTCCGCCTCGATGACGACGTGCCCCTGGTGGTGCCCGAGGTGAACGGCGACGACGCCCTGCACGCACCCAAGCACATCATCGCCAACCCCAACTGCACCACCATCCGGATGGTGGTGGCCCTGCAGCCGCTCGACAACCTGTCGCACATCAAAAACGTGCAGGTGGCGAGCTACCAGGCCGCCAGCGGCGCCGGCCTCGAGGCCATGGACGAGCTGGCACTGCAACAGAGCGAGATTGCGCACGGCAAACTCGAAACCACCGTCAAGCACTTCCAGCACCAGCTGGCCTACAATGTGATTCCCCACATCGACATGTTCCTCGACAACAACTACACCCGCGAGGAGGCGAAGATGTACTACGAGACGCGCAAGATCATGCACAGCGACATCCGCGTGAGCGCCACCTGCGTGCGCGTGCCCGTGATGCGCGCCCACAGCGAGGCCATCTGGATTGAGTGCGAAGACCCCATCACACCCGACCAGGCCCGTGCCGCCCTGCAGCTCGCCCCCGGCGTCGTGGTGATGGACGAGCCGCGCGCCAACGTCTATCCCATGCCCAAGGACTGCACCAGCAAAGACCCCGTGTATGTGGGCCGCATCCGCGAGGACCTCAGCAGCGACTACGGGCTCACCTTCTGGGTCGTGGGCGACCAAATCAAAAAAGGAGCCGCCCTCAACGCCGTGCAAATCGGCCAATACCTCATCGCCCACCGCCGCAAGTGAGGCGAGAGGCGAGAACCAAGAACCGAAAAAAGCCTCCCCAAGCCCCTCCGGAGGGGCTTTCCTGTTGATTCGTCACATATGGCTGCTCCAATGGCCGAAAACCGGGGAGTCGCGTGAGTATCAGCAAAAATCATCAAGTACATCACCGCCAGTCCATTCTTCACCTTTCGCAAGTGTGAAATACTTCCGTGCTCCGATTTCTTCAAAATAAGTGCCGCCTTCGTGATAATAAACGCCATTTCTGTAAGTTACTTTTGCCAATGACCATGGCTTCACAGCTTTTACATCAGAGAACTTGCACATGACATACAAAGCCGAACCATTCGCATCTATAGCCGTGTCTATAACTATGGAGTCTTGGAATTGATTGTGACAAAAAATTTGACCAGGAATTAATCGTTTCATGTATTCATCAAGAGGCTTTTCACACTGTTTTTGTGGACATAAAGGAAACTCAGTAGGAGTTGTCCAAGCGACTTGCACAGCATGGGGTGTAAGCGATGCACTTTCACCTAAACAATGATTAATAGAATCCTTACTAGTGAAAACTGAATCAGGTGTTTTTTGAAACACCCTCTCGTCAAAACCTTTCCCTTTAGGATTGGAGTTCGAAGCCGCCCATTTCTTGAGATTCTCATAAGATACTTTGGCTTCATCGGGAGAAACAGTTCTCATCCACTTGAAATTTGTGTCATTCTTCTCATGTCCACTTAAAATTGTGGTTCTTCCGAAATTTGGAGTGATAAATCTGAAGCTTTCGGCAAAACGTTATCTCGCCGATAAATCTCGCGAGATGATTTTTAGGTGTTTAAGGGCCGACGCATGATAGGTCATACCTTCCTCAATCACAGCCATCACTCCAAATTTCGGAAGAGGCAAAATTGTAGGGTCATTAATGAAAGCCTCAATACTCCCACATATGTTTTCAATTTTGGCGCGTGTAATTGGATTAAGCAACGCATTCTCCAATCGTGTCAACCAACGTAAGTTTTCCGGCCTGTTGTTTTGTCGATTCGTGTCAATATGGTCAACAACATGCTGATTTGTTGGAGGCTCGCCAAGAAACGCATAGGCCACAATAAGATGAACACGCTCTGTTCCAATGATATTATAACCTGTTCTTTCATCTGTTTTACCGAAAGTCCAAACATCATCATTCTTTCGTAAACGTTTTCCTTCTCGAGAATGACGCATTACTGCACCATTGTCTCGAACTGAATACACCTCACCTTTATAGGTGCATTCTCTCTCTTCTTTGAAATAATCTTCTACAGTAATCATGGTTCAGGAGTTATTGGTGGGACAAAATCTATGCGCATATTCAATGCACTCGCTATTTTGCAGAGCGTATCAATACCGACAGAAAACTTTCCTTGCTCAATTCGGCTGAGATTGCCTGGGTCGATTCCCACTCGTTGAGCGAGGGTTTTGGCATCCATTTCTTGTTCTTTACGCAATTCCTTAATGCGTTTACCAATGCGTTCGCGTTCTTTATTCCGGTCTTTCATAACCCAGATAAATGGGTTTAGTCTATTACGAAAGAATCCTGTAGCAATTGGCCCATGAATGACTTCCTCATCTCCCTTGTAATACTTGTCAAAAAGAGCGACTACGCATTTAGTGAACCACCCATCCCATTGTTTGTCGACCTGATAGTTCATTGAACTGGGAAAACCTAAGATATAGACATCCCCTTCCGTTGTTTCGACACGAACCCTTTTCGGGTCAAGGAATTCAACTTTTGTTGCCATAATCAATAATCGTGTTTTAGCGTGGTGAACCCCACTTTAAATTTCGGATTGCAAAATTATATAGAATTGTTGAATACAACAATTATTTGATGGCATATTTAACAACATTTATTATCGGCTGAAATTTTGTATCATCAGTTTCGGTAGGATGGATTAGGTTCGGGCAAGCCGAAACAGTTATGCCGATATGTTGGGTGTGGCGCGACCCCGCTGGGGTCGGTGTTGTGGGGAGGTCGCACTCCTCAGGTGGGCGTAGCCTCCGGCCATACCCACCTGAGGTTTAGCGCAGCTTCACGCCGCTGGCGTGACCGCAAGCTGCCGGCCTGCGTTACTGCAGGAATAATGACACACTGGATGGGGTACGCCATGTACCGACGTGTACCGCCCCGAAAAACGGAACAGGCGGCACGGGTGGTTATTTTATCAGGAATATAGGAATTTGATTGCGTAGGATTTTCAATCAAGAGGCATCAACGAAAAGCCCCTCCTAAGGAGGGGTTTGGGGAGGCCACA
>JAFYCU010000258.1 GCA_017545095.1 Muribaculaceae bacterium
AGCCATACGGGGTTACTCAAATGCCAGCCTCCGGCTGAAAAACCTTCTGCAAACATAAGCCCCGATTATTCCATAACAACACTTAGCTATTTATTATCAGGTGATTGCGAATAGAGCGAGATGGTTTATCGGACAGCAATAGATTTTTTTATGAGTATTCGCTTTTACCAGTAAATAAATTCCAAGTCATTTGTCTCAATTGTCATCTCGAGAGCTGGAAACACACACTGTGTGTGAAGTGGCATACCCCCTTCTTAGGAGTGGCTTTCCATTGAATACCGAGTCATGTGGAGCCGCACTCTGGGCGGCTGATGGTCGAGTAAACAAGAGTGAAGGAGGGGTCTTTCAGGGCTTGGCGGGGACTACAAATAGGTGGTTGCTAAAAAAAATTCCCTATGATTTGGCGTTTTGTGGAGTTTGCACTATCTTTGTCGGCATAAAACCAATACATGCACTACAATGAGACGTATAGCGTTATGGGTGGTGACAGCCCTTGTGGCTCTGAGTGGCTGGTGCCGCAGCAGTGAGCCGGACTTCAATTACCCCAAGCAGGTAACTGCTCAGGCCGAGGCCGACCTGAAGAAGGCGTTGGCGAGCGGCGACGGACAGATGGTGCTCGACGCCATCGTGCGCGCATCAATTGCCGAGAGTCAGCTTTCGCGCGAGAAGATGAGCAACATCATCGACCGCATCGAGCGCACGGCAAGCAGCGAGAAGAACGTGGACACGCATGCGCTGCTGCGGCACTTCGAAGCTGTGGTGATGCGCAGCTACAGCGAGGCATTTATCCCTATCGACCGATTGGGCGACGATGATATCCGCATCGTGGACCCCGACCCGGAGGCCACCAAACGCGACCCCTATGCCAAGTGGACGCGGCAGCAGTTCCAGAACCGCATCCAGGAGCTGGTGCGGCTGTCGCTGGCCGACTCGGCGGCCCTGTGTGCCTGCCCGGTGACCAACTACCCGCGCATCATTGCCTGCGACAAGCTCGGGGCCACCTATGTGCCCACGCTCTACCAGTTCTTGATTAAGGAGAATCTGCCGCTGGTCGATGGTGACGAGGAGCGGCGCTTGCAGCGGCAGTGGGAGGCTTCCACCGCCGGCAATATCGTGGCCAACGTGTGGACACGCAAGACCATCATCGAGGCTGGCGGCCGATGGGGCAACCGCGACGAGTTCCTGAAAATCATGGCCGAGCATCCCGATGCCGAAATCAATGGCCTGCTCATGGACAACATGAAGGAGGACCGCGACTATGCCATGCTGTGCGACTATGCCAAGCACTACCCGAAGTCGATCTATACCCCCGAGGTGCGCAACAACATCGCCTATATCGAGCGCAGCAGTGTGAGCGTCACCCACGACGGGCAGTGGAACTCGCGTGAGCCGCTGCCCGCCCATGTGAAGGTGCGCAACGTGAACAGCTTCGACGTGGATGTGTACCGCCTGACCGATGACATGTGCTCGCCACAGTGGAAAGGCGACCGTTACAAGGTGGCCGAGATGACCCGCGTGGCCTCGCAGCTGGTGGCTGCGCCGGGCAAGGTGCCCTACGACACGGTGTTCGACATCAAGCTGGCCGCGCTGCCCTATGGCAAATATGTGGTGGTGCCGCGTTACAAGAACGCCAAGGGCGAGACCACCACGCTCGTGGAGGTGGGCAAGAGCAATGTGCTGTCGGTGTACGACCTCGCTACGTTTGCCGTGGCCGACAATGGACACGACGACCGCATCATCGTGGTGGACGTGGTGACGGGAGCACCGGTGGCCGGGGCCACAGTGACCAGCAAGGAGTGGAGCGCCACCACTGGCCGCGATGGCATCGTGAAGCTGCCCGACAACAAGGGCTACGCCTCGATGACCTACACCGTGAGCAAGGGCGACGACCGCTTTGCGCCGTCGACCGACTTCCGCCGCGTGGACAACCGCGAGTCGGCCACCAACGGCAGCCGGCTGTTCACCGACCTGGCCATCTACCGACCCGGCGAGACGATGCACTTCGCCGGGGTGGTGTATATGACCTCGGTGGTGGCGCGTCGCGTGATGCCCGATGTGGAGGTGCTGGTGACCTTCTCCGATGCCAACGGCAAGGAGATAGGCCGACAGACGCTCACCACCGACCGCTATGGCCGCGTGGAGGGCACCTTCGACATCCCCACCGGCCGTCTGCTGGGCACCTATTCCCTGCGCATGACACCCCAGCTGGAGCACATGCCGACATCGGCCATTGCTTACCACGATGTGGAGGTGAGCGAGTACAAGACACCCACCTTCCACGTGGATCTGGCGTCGAACGACCTCACCTACCAGCCCGGCGAGCCCATCGTGGTGACCGGCACGGCACGCACCTATACCGACCTGCCCGTGGCCGATGCCGAGGTGAAGCTCTCGCTGCGTCAGCGCGAGTGGGACTGGCTGTGGTGGCGCGGCCCAGTGCACTATATGCGTCCCCGCCGCGTGCACGATACGCAGGTGGCCGACACCACCGTGCGCACCGATGCTGACGGACGTTTCACCGTGGCTTTCGCCCCCGACCGCTTTTACGAGAACCAGCACCGCAGCTACTGCCACTACCTCTACGACACTCATGTGCAGGTGACCAATGCCGGCGGCGAGAGTCAGCAGGCCGACGGCTCGTTCCGCATTGGCAGCAAGCGGGAACTGAAAATCGATGGCACGTTCACCGATGCCAACGCCACGCGTCCCGTGCGCGTTCCTGCGACGGTGAACTGCTCCGACAGCACCATCATGCCCACGCATCTGGAGTGGGCCTTGTGCCGTAACTACAGCGACACGGTGGCCGCCGGAACCACGCCCGTGGCCGAGCCGGTGCTTGACCTCGCCAGTGTGCCCTCGGGCGAATACACCCTGCGCATGCAGATACCCGGAGCCGACACCTACAGCGAACGCGCAAGCACCACGCTGCGCCTCTACCGCCCCACCGATGGCGAGGCTCCCGTGAAGGAGGCACCGCTGTGGGTGGCCAGCGACGGCTACCACATTGACGAGCGTAATGTGGCGCACGTCACCATTGGGGCCAGCGTGGATGTGGGACACGTCTATTATGTGGCCTATGGCCGCGAGAAAGTGCTCGGTCAGGGCTGGCTCGACGTGAAGCGCGGCATCACCGAGTTCACCTTCAAGGTGCCCGATGTGGCTCACGAGAATCTGAGCGTGAACTTCACCAGCATGTATCGTGCCAAGTTCTATAGCCAGTCGGTGGAGATGACCTCGCCGGTGAATGCACGTCCGCTGCGTGTGAAGGCCACCGCCTTCCGCGACCGCCTCACCCCCGGCAAGCCCGAGCGCTGGCAGCTACAGCTGTTGGGTGGCGGCGACAAGCCCCAGCAGGGCGCGTTGATGCTCGAGATGATCGACCACGCCATCCACGACCTGAAGAACAACAACTGGTCGTTTGCCCCTGGATTCCTGAACTGCACGCCCATGCTCTCGTGGCGCATGCGCTTCGACTCGTCGCGGCAGAACGGCACCTCGTGGCACGACACCTATCAGGACTCGAAGAGTGACTACGATTTGCCCGAACTCATCGACTACAGCACCCCGTTGTGGAGTGGATGCGCCTTTGTGGTGCACCACCTCGACCGTCTGGGGGCTGCCATGGGAGGTGCTCGCTACAAGAGTGCGGCGTCCCCGGCACCGAACATGGGGGAAGCGGAGGGAGCTCCCGAGGAAGCCCAGCCCGCTGTGGATATGGCCCGCCTCGACCAGGTGCAGCTGCGCATGGCCGATGTGAAGACTGCTCTGTGGGAACCCCTGCTCGAGACCGATGCACAAGGCAACGTGACGCTGGAATTCAACGCTCCCGACTTCAACACCACCTGGCTGGTGCAGGCCTTGGCGTTCACCGGCGAGCTGAGCACCGCCCGCTGGGCGCAGAACGTGCTCACCACCAAACCCATCATGGTCAAGCCCTCGCTGCCGCGCTTTGTGCGGCAGGGCGACCAGGTGACGCTGGCAGCCACCCTGCAGAATGCCACCAGCGATACGCAGCAGTGCGACGCCATCGTGGAGCTGTTCGACCCGCGCACCCTGGAGGTGTATGCCTCGCAGACCTTCAAGCCCACGCTCGCCGGGCAGGCCACCCAGGCTCTCACCATCGGGTGGACCGTTCCCGACACCATCCCCTATGTGGGCTTCCGCGTGCGTGCCGCCAACGCCGACTTCAGCGATGGCGAGCAGACCATGCTGCCGGTGCTCACCGCAGTGTCGCCCATTGTGGAGTCGCTGCCGGTGTTTGTCAACGCCGACCAAAGCTCCTTTGACGCCCGCCTGCCCCACACGCCGCAGCCCGCACGCTACACGCTGGAGTACTGCGACAACCCCGTGTGGTACACCGTGACCGCACTGCCCAGCGTGGCCAGCACCAACAGCCACGTGGCCACCAGCATTGCCCACAGCCTCTATGCCGTGGATGTGACTCAGGGTGTGGCCAAGGCGCAGCCCATCATCCGCGAGGCCGTGAACTATTGGCAGGAGAACTGTCAGGACTCGATGCTCGTGTCGGCTCTGAGCCGCAACAGCGACCTGAAAATCGGCAACCTCATCGCGTCGCCGTGGCTCAATGCCAGCGAGCGGCAGACGTTGCAGATGCAGCAGCTTGCCGCCTGGCTCGACCCCGCCACGGCGCGCGCCGAGCACGACCGTCTGGTCAAGGCCTTGGCCGACCTGCAGCTGCCCGACGGCGGCTTCACCTGGTACCGCTACAACGGCTGCGAGTCGTCGCGATGGACCACTGGTGAGGTGCTGGAGCTGATAGGCGAAATCCGCAACCTGGGCTATCTGCCCGACGACACCAAGCTGAACCAGATGGTGGAGCGGGCCCTAAACTACTACGACAACGCCTACGTAGCAGCCTCGAAGAAGAAAGAGAACAAGAAGGCGGTGTTTGCCAACTACGCCTATGTGCGCGGCCTGTTCCCCGAGGTGGAGCAGAGCAAGGCCAGCCGCAAGCTCGTGAACAAAACCCTCAATGCCATGGGCAAGGAGTGGAAAAAGATGAGCCTGTCGCTGAGCGAGAAAGCGTTCTACGCCCTCACGCTGGAGCGTGCGGGGATGCACAAGCAGGCCCTGCCCATCGTGCAGTCGATACGTGAGTTTGCGCTCACCGACGCGACGCGGGGCATGTATTGGGACAGCTACCTGAGCGGCTACTGGTACAGCCCGTCGCAGGTGGGAGCCACGAGCATCGTGCTGCAGGCCCTGCACGCCGTTGACCCCAAGGCCGAGGAGCTCGACCAGGTGCGCAAGTGGATGCTGCTCAGCAAGCAGACCACCGACTGGGGCGGTGGTAGTTTGGCGGCCGATGCCAGCTATGCCCTGCTGTCAACAGGCAGCCAGTGGCTCGATCGTGCGCAGGCTCCAGTGATTACCATTGACGGGCAACCCGTGGAGATGGACCGCTTCGATGCCTATATGGGCTACTGCCGCAAGAGTGTGGAGGCTCACGGCGGCAGCGAGCTGCACATTGAGCACAGCGGCAGCAACCCCGCATGGGGAGCCGTGTACTGGCAATACAGCCAGCCCATGAGCGAGGTGCAGCCCGCCAGCACCCACGACATCAGCATCCACAAGGACTTCTACGTGCTCACCCCCAGCGGCAAGCCACAGGAGGGGGCGTTGCGTGTGGGCGACAAGGTGCAGGTGCGCCTCACCATCACTTGCGACCGCGACATGGACTACCTCACGCTCGTCGACGAACGTGCATCGTGCTTCGAGCCGGTGGACCGCACCAGCGGCTACCGCTATGGCGACGGGGTGGGGCAGTACCGCGAGACACGCGATGCCGGCACCAATATCTTCTTCAGCCGTCTGTCGAAAGGCACCCATGTGATCACCTACGATGTGTTTGTCACCGCTCCAGGTCGCTTCAGCAGCGGTGTGGCCACCATCCAGAGCCAGCAGGCTCCCGAGGTCACCGCCCACAGCGAGGGCAACATCCTGTATATAGACAACTAACCGCCCGATGAACACCGCCGACAATCACCAGCCGCCAGCTGCCCCCGCCGGACTGTGGGACAAGGTGCAGCGAGCCATCGACTACTGTGTGGATGATGTGTGGAGCGACCGTCGCCCCATGTGGTGGGTGCGCGTGGTGAGGGTGCTCAACCTGAGTGTGCGCTCGTTTCTCGACCGCGACTTGCAGATGCGGGCTTGTGCGCTTACCTTCAGCACCGTGCTGGCCCTGGTGCCGGCGCTGGCCATGCTCTTTGCCATTGCGCGAGGCTTCGGTTTCCAGCACCTGATGCAGGGTCAGCTGCTGCACTCGCTTCCCGCGCAGCGGCAGGTGTTGGAGTCGGCCCTCACCTATGTCGACAACTACCTCGCGCAGACCTCGCAGGGAGCCTTTGTGGGCGTGGGGCTGGTGGTGCTGCTGTGGACCCTCTACTCGTTGCTGAGCAATGTGGAGGACACGTTCAACTATGTGTGGGGGCTCACCACCAGCCGCTCGGTCAAGCGTAAGTTCACCGACTACACCGCCCTGTTGCTCCTGATTCCCGTGCTCATGGTGTGCTCGGCGGGCATCTCCATCTATATGAGCGATGCCGTGCGGGATGTGTTCGGGTCGGCGAGCCTATCGCCCGTGGCGCGCGTGCTGCTCGGACTCATGCCGCTGGTCATCACGTGGATGATTTTTGTGGCGGCCTACTATATGGTGCCCAACACCCATGTTGAGTTTCGCGGTGCGTTGTGGGTCGGTGTGCTGTGCGGCACGCTGTTCCAGGGGTTGCAATGGCTGTTTGTCACGGGGCAGGTGTATGTGTCGAAGTATAATGCCATCTACGGCAGCTTTGCTTTCCTGCCGTTGCTGTTGGTGTGGCTGCAACTGTCGTGGCTCATCGCGCTGTCGGGAGTGGTGCTCACCTATGCCCGCCAGAATGTCCGCAACTTTGCCCATCGCCATCGTGCCGCCGATGTGTCGCACACCTATGCCACCCACCTTGCCGTGGCCTTGCTCGCCGAGGCGGCGCAGCGCTTTGCGCGTCGCGAGCCGCCGCTCACACAAAGCGAAGTGGTCGACACCCTTGACATTCCCGGTCCGCTGGCCGCGCAGCTGCTCGACCAGCTGTGCCGGGCGGGAATGCTGGTGCCGGTGCAGGAGGACACCCAAACGGCCTATCAACCCGCCTTCGACCTGAGCACACTTACCGCTGGCGAGGCCATCAACCGCTTGTCCGACTTAGGGCAAACCCACTTCATCGCCAAAGCCGATGAGCGTTTTGCCGCCGTGCTAACCCGCCTCGACCAACTGCGCAACGACCGGCAACAAGCCGCCGACATCCCCATCACCGAACTGATGAGCGAGTGACGAGTTATCAGTGACGAGAGATGGGTTCGTGGCCTCCCCCGATGCCGTTTTCCCCGTTCACGATGGGTATCACTCCACACAGCCATCCGACCAGCACATGTGTGGGCCCCACTTGCTTCGGCCATCAGCCGCACCAGGGTGCGGCTCTACATGACTCAGCGAAAAAAGTAGAACCGCATCGTGATGCGGCTCCCCCGATGCAGTTTCCCCCGTTCACGATGGGAATCACCCCACACAGCCATCCTGCCAGCACGTGTGTAGGCCCCACTTGCTTTGGCCATCAGCCGCACCAGGGTGCGGCTCAACATGACTCGGCGAAAAAAGTAGAGCCGCATCGATGCGGCTCCCCCGATGCAGTTTCCCCCGTTCACTTCCACGGGGGTTGGGGAGGCCTTGGCCGTTAAGTGAGCTGTCGCAGGAAGTGCTTGGGGATGGGGGTTTCGAATTGCAGCTGTTCGCCGGTCACGGGGTGTGTGAAGGCGATTTTGATGGCGTGGAGGCAGTGGCGTGTTCCGGGTTCTGTTTGCCGGCCATATTTGCCGTCGCCGGTCACGGGGTGGCCGATGTCGGCCATGTGGACGCGGATTTGGTTTTTGCGCCCGGTGAAGAGTTTGAGCTCGATGAGGGTGTGCGCTTGTGCGCGTTGCATCACGCGCCAGGTGGTGATGGCGTGCTTGCCGCCATTGTTGGTGCGGCTACTGATGACCTTCATGTTGGGTGTGTCTTTGAGCCAACTCTCCACACGTCCCTCGTTGTCGGTGATCACGCCGTCGACCACGGCCACATAGCGCCTGTCGGTGACAATGCCGCGCCAGTCGTTGGTGAACTGCTGCTGCACGTCCACACTTTTGGCATAGACCATCAGTCCCGAGGTGCGGCAGTCGAGGCGATGGACCACATGGGCGGTGCACCGCTGGTGGGTCTCGGCGAAGTGGCGGTCGAGCAGCGACTTCATGTTCAGGCTGCCGGCTCCCACGCCCATCGAGAGCACGCCCGGGGCTTTGTCGACTACCACCAGATAGGGGTCTTCATACACGATGGTGAAGTGCGGCGTTTTCTCGGCCATGCGTTGCGGGTGCCGGCTGATGGTGACCACGTTGCCCGGCTGCACGGTGAACTCGTGGTGGGTCTGCACGCGTCCGTCGACGGTGACACCGCCTTTGGTGAGGATACTCTTCGCCTTGTTGCGGCTGATGCCGTCGAGGCAGCGCATCACATAGTCGAGCAGACCGCACGCTTCGCGGGCGGTGAAAACTGTCGAGCGGTTGGTGGCTCGAGGCACCTTGTGGTTGTGGTTGCGATTCATAATGTGGAGATGCGAGATGCTGCGAGATGCGAGATGCAAGATGCGAGATGCAAGAGCCGCAATGCGCCGCTTGTAGCTCGTGGCTTGTGGCTTGTAGCCAAAAATGCTTGTTTACTCGTCTACTTAATCAAATATTTTTTTCAGTCGGCTGAAGATTCGGCTACGTGTGCTCTCGGTAGGGGTTATGTTGCCCGATCGCGAGTCGCGCAGTAGCTCGATGGCTCGTCGCTCCTCGGCATTGAGCGCTTCGGGCATATACACCATCACGTTGATCAGTTCGTCGCCTTTGCCATACTGGTCGGGGCTGGGCAACCCTTTGCCTCGCAGGCGGAGCACAGTGCCTGGTTGCGTGCCAGGATTGATGGTGACGCGAGCTTGTTTGTCGATGGTGGGGACTTCCACCTTGCCGCCAAACACGGCGGTGGGGATGTCGAGCATCAGGTTGTAGACGATGTCGTTTTTGACGCGCACGAGCTGTGCATCGGGAATCTCCTCAATCACAACAATCAGGTCGCCGGGAATGCCGCCGCCCGGAGCGTCGTTGCCGCGGCCGCTCATCTTGAACATCATTCCCTGGGCCACGCCTGCAGGAATGTTGACCGACACGATTTCCTCTTTTCGTTTCAACCCATGTCCGCCACATTCGGGACAGCGTTCCTTGATGATTTTCCCGCTGCCGCCGCAGGAGTGGCAAGCGGCTTGCTGCTGCATCATGCCAAACATGGTGCGACGTGTTCGCACCTCCACGCCCGTGCCGTGGCATGTGGAGCAGGTTTCCAGAGCGGTGCCGTTTTTGGCGCCTGTGCCTCGGCACGCTTGGCACGAAACCTGACGTGGAATTTTGAGCTTTTTTTCCACGCCGTGAGCCACCTCGGCCAGTGTGACCTTCACGCGCACGCGCAGGTCGGTGCCTTGGTTCACCTGCTGTCCGCCGCCAAAGCCGCCGCCAAAGCCGCCGCCAAAGCCGCTGAACCCGCCGAAGTTGAACCCACCGCCGAACACTTGGTTCAAGATGTCGTTGATGTCGAACCCACCGAACCCGGCTCCGCCGCCACCCATGTTTTCGGCGGCAAAGCCAAACTGGTCGTAGCGTGCACGCTTGTCGTGATCGCTGAGCACGCTGTAGGCCTCGGCGGCCTCTTTGAATTTCTCCTCGGCTTCTTTCTTCTCGGCTTCGGATTTGTCGTGCTGCCGGTCGGGGTGGTATTTGATGGCCAGTTTGCGGTAGGCCTTTTTGATTTCCTCGTCCGAGGCCTTTTTGTCGACCCCGAGCACCTCGTAGTAATCTCTCTTGTTAGCCATAGTTAATAGGTTTTCACTGTCCCACGACCACCTTGGCGTGTCGCAACACTTTGTCGTTGATCATATACCCCTTGAGTGTGGTGTCGACCACCTTGCCTTTCATGTCGTCGCTGGGAGCGGGGAACATGGTGATGGCCTCGTGCAGGTCGGTGTCGAAGGGCTGGCCGGTGCTCTCGATGGGTTTCACATGCTGGCTCTCAAGGTATTTGATGAATTTGTTATAGATGAGCATGATGCCCTCTTTCATGCTTTGAATGTCGTCGGTTTTCTCCATGGCGTCGACGGCGCGCTCGAAATCGTCGACCACGGGAAGCAGGTCTACCAAGGCGCGTCCGGCGGCACTCTTGATGAGGTCAGCTTTCTCTTGCAGGGTGCGCTTGCGGTAGTTGTCAAACTCCGCCATCAGGAAGAGGTATTCCTTCTTCTCGTGCGCCACCTGCTCCTGGAGTTTCTCGATGATGGTTTCAGGGGTTTCCTCCTGCTTTTCCTCGGTTGCCTCATCGCCGGTGGGTTGCTCCTGAGGCTCCTCTTGCTGTGCTTGCTCGGTGTCGGCTTCGGGTGCCGTGTTCAGTTCAGGGTCTTGCAATTCTTCTTCGGCCTTTATGCGTTTGTTGTCTTTCTTGCTCATGATGCTTGTTTTTTTACTGAGCAATACTATGCAAAAACCTTGCCATATGGGAAGGGAAGATTCGCCCCCACTCGGCCATCAGCCCCCGCTGCGGCTCCCCCGATGCAATATCCCCATGCCGTGAAACATCGCCCCCCCTCGGCCATCAGCTGCTGCGGCTCCTCCGATGCAATATCCCTATGCCGTGAAACATCGCCCCCCTCGGCCATCAGCCGCACCAGGGTGCGGCTCTACATACCCATGCGACAACCTTCGAACCAATTATCGTATGTTCTTATGCCTGTTTTTTCCCCTGGCATGTTTTCTATTTCTATTCCAGGGCGAGGGTGAATAATTCGCCGTAGGCTGACAAATTGGAGGTGTCGGGTGTCATGTTGTCAGTTTTGAATATACCAAAAATGGCAGAGCCGCTGCCCGACATGGCAGCATATTCGGCACCAGCCTCCAGCAGCAGGAGCTTGATGGCCCACAGCTCGGGATGCAGGGCAAACACCGATGGCTCGAAGTCGTTGACAAGCTGTCCGTCCCACATCTCGATGGGCCATGAGGTGATTTCCTCCACGGGTGTGGCCGGTGGGGTGGGGGTGACACGCACATAGGCCTCGGCCGTCGACACGCTCACGGCGGGTTTCACCAGTAGCAGCGTATGGCCGGCCAGCGACAGGTCGATGGGCTGGAACTCATCGCCGATGCCATGGGCGAGCATGGGGCGATTGTAGATGAAAAACGGGCAGTCGGCTCCCAAGCGTGCTGCCACTGTGGCCAGCCGCTGCTGCGACAGTTCCAGCTCAAACATCTCGTTGAGCATGGTGAGCGTGTGGGCGGCATCGCTCGACCCGCCGCCCAGCCCGGCACCGTCGGGGATGTGCTTATAGAGGTGGATATCCACTCCAGGCAGGTGAAACTCCTGTTGCAGCAGGCGATAGGCTCGCATGACGAGGTTTTTCTCTGCTGGGCAGTCCACCGGGCGGCCATAGCAGTGCAGGTGTGGCTCGCCATCGGCCGACGGCACAATCTCCAGAATATCGGTCAGGGGAATGGGGTAGAACACCGTTTCGAGATTATGGTAGCCGTCGGGGCGTTTCGACACGATGTTCAGTCCAAGGTTGATTTTAGCGTTGGGGAAGGAAATCATAGTTGAGTGATGAGTAGACGAGTAAACAAGCATTTTTGGCCACGAACTACGAGCTACGAGCTACAAGGCGCATTGCGGCTCTTGCATCTCGCATCTTGCATCTCGCATCTCGCATCTTGCATCTTTTATAACAATTCTCTCAGTAGTGGGGCTATGGTGGGGTTTGCTGCCATGAGCGAGATGCCACGTCCCGACTTGTAGCGGCAGGTGACGGCTCCCGCTTCGGCGGCGATGAGCTCGGCGGCGCACACGTCCCACTCGTGCAGGTTCATCTCCCAGTAAGCATCGAGAAATCCCGCTGCCACATAGCAGATGTCGAGGGCCGCGCTGCCCAGCCGCCGCATGCCACGCACACGCGGCAGCACGCGCGACAGCTCGGCGAGGTTGTTGTCGGGGTTGACGTCTTTGTCAACGGGGAAGCCGGTGGCCACCACGGCATGCGCCAGGTCGGTCACGGCGCTGGGGTGCAACGGCTTATCTCCGTTGAGGAAAGCACCACCGCCTTGGGTGGCGGTGAAGAGTTCGTTCAGGGCGGGTGCATAGACCACTGCGCCCACCGTGGCACCGCGATATTGAATGCCAATCGAGATGTTAAACATCGGCAGGCCGGCGTTGTAGTTGGTGGTGCCGTCGAGCGGGTCCACCACCCACTGCCACTCGGCGTCCACGCTGTCGCGTCCGCTTTCCTCCGAGAGCACACTGGCGGGGAGGTCCATGGCGTGAGCATGGGCGATAATCAAGGCCTCGCTGGTCTTATCGACTTGCGTAACAATATCGGATGCGCGGCCTTTCTCGGCAACGGCAAAGTCGCCTTTGCGCCAGTGGGCGAGCTGATAGGCCCCCGCCTGCTGTGCCACAGTAGTGGCTTGATGCATCATTTCGTGTAACTCGTCGGTGAACATGATGGATGCTGTGTAAAAATTAAGTTAGGAAAAGTGGACATGAGGACAAAAGCTCTACATCCCCCACACGGTGATGTCGCGTCCCTGATAGTGCTCGGTGCGGTGCCAGATGCGGTCATCCCACGAGAGCTTGCCCGTGCGGTCGAAGATGATGAGGTGTCCCTCGTCCACGTTGCCCACGTAGTCCATATACTTGGCCGTTTGGCGCAGTCCGTCGGCAATCATCGCCTCTAGGCTGCCGCGCAGGATTTTCAGCTGCATCACCACGCGCTGCACGGGACCTCCGTAGCCGTCGGTGAGCGGTTTGCGGATGAGCAGGTCGGTGCGGCATCGGCCCAGGCCGTACTCGCGGTCGATGTACCCGCCGCCGTTTACCACACGCTGGAGGAACGCCTGCAACAGCAGCTGCGGACCGGCCTCGGCATAGTCAAGCTGGCCGATCCACGAGTCGGCGTTCTGGCGGAAGAACT
>JAFYCU010000259.1 GCA_017545095.1 Muribaculaceae bacterium
ACGCGGCTCACGCCGGGAGCGAGCGTCTCGCTGTGAACGGCCGTCATCGACAGTGCCGCGAACAGGATGGTAAGGAGATGTTTCTTCATTGGATTCTTTTGTTTGTATGTAATTTTGCTACACTCTTGTGGCTATTCTTAAGATTGCCGCGAGGTGAGCTGGTTGATGAGCGAGGCAAATGCTTGGCGGGCTTCATCGCTCATATGAGTGCGGCCAAGGGCTTCGAGGGCAAACTGGTTATAGCGGGCTATGGCTTGGTCGCTGAGCTGTCGCAATCCCAGTCGTTCGTAGAGGGCGGTGACGGCGGCCACTTTGCTGTCGCGAGGGACCGTGGTGTCGGTGAGCCATCGGCGCAGTTCCTGCGCATCATCGCCTTGAGCAAGATGCATGGCATGGATGAGCAGGTAGGTTTTCTTGTTGTTCATGATGTCGCCGCCGATGGCTTTGCCGAAGGTCGCGGGGTCGCCCCACACGTCGAGCGCATCGTCTTGCAGCTGGAAGGCCAAACCCAGGTTCACGCCCATCTCATAGAGTGCGGTGCAGGCTCCTTCTGGGGCATCGGCCACAAGGCCACCCATGCGGCAGGCGCAACCCAGCAGCACCGAGGTCTTCAGGCGTATCATCTCGATGTATTCGTCCACACTCACATCATCGCGGCACTCAAAGTCCATGTCGTATTGTTGACCCTCATAGATTTCCATCGCCGTGCGGTTGAATAGGTCGATGGCTGGTGACCGATGGCGGTTGCCCACGCGGGCAATATGCTGTGTGGCAAGGGTGAGCATGGCATCGCCGCTCAGGATGGCCACGTTATCGTTCCAGCGGCGATGTACCGTGGGCTGGCCGCGACGCACATCGGCACGGTCCATCACATCGTCGTGAAGCAGCGTGAAGTTGTGGAACAGCTCCAATCCAACTGCTGCCGGAAGGGCATCCTCAACGTTGCCGCCCATCGCCGCGCACGACATTAGCGTCAGCACAGGACGCAGACGCTTGCCGCCAAGCGACATGGTATAGGCAATGGGGTCATACAGCCGCGATGGCGTGGAGGGATAAGCGATAGACGCAATGGCCTGGTTGACAATTGCCAGATAATCGTTGTAGGAGAGCATTTTGGGGAGGATAAGGGATAAATGAGTGGGATGTTGTGTTATGGAATTTTGTACTCATTTTGGAACTCAACGAGTTGTTGCTCGTTGTAGTATTGCTTAAGCATAGCGGCACGGCGATCGAGGTCGGTTGTGTCGGCACCTGGCTGCTCGCGCTCTATGCGCATCTGTTTGCCCAAGGCCGTTGGTGTTGCAGCGCGACTAAACAGAAGCATCTGCCGTTCGGGGCTTAAGCGGTTGGCAGCGTCGTCGATGGCGGCATCGAGGCGGGCGATGTGGTCGGTCTTGCCGAGCAGGTCGGCGGCCCAGTGCAGGGTGAACAGGCGGTCGGTGGCTTGGCGGGCATCCATACTGCCGTCGAGCAGCGCGTCAACGAGCGGTTGACCTTGCTCGTGCGCAAAGTCTTCGGCATCGTAGGCGATGGCCTGCGCCATGGCCAGCACCGAGTCGCGGTCGCCCACCGTGCGCAGGAAGGCATTGGCCATCTGCCGGGCGGTGCCGGGAATTTGCAGACTGTCGGCCATCGTTTGGTAGGCGCTGTCGACGCGGCGCATGGCTGCCGTGTCGCCCCACGCTTGCAGCAGGGCTTGGCCCGCACGTTCACCGCGCTGGCTCACCTCGGTGCAGCCCATCAGGGCCCACACCATGACCAGCATGGCGAGGATGTTGAGCAGGAGATGTCTCATGGTTGATGTAAGAGGGGGTTACGGAAACAATTCAGCAGCCACGGCGGGGTCAATCTGCCGTAGCTCATCGCGCAGGGCTTGGTCGAAGGCTTCGGCGGCATCGTTGTTGCCGGCAAGCACCATCTCGCTGCGGGTGGCATGGGCATCGATGATGCTGTGCTGCAGGTCGAGCGTGTCGGCATGGTTGCTCTTGGCTATCGTGTGAGCGGCTTCCACGCCCCACAACTCAGCCTGTTCCACGGTGGCTGCGGCTGGCGATATATGGCCAGCCGTTTCTTCGTGGCCGCTGCACGAGGCAGCGAAAATCAATGCACAAAGCACAATGCATAATGCACAATTTCGCAATGCGCTATATGATTTCGGAACCAGCGAATGCGGGTTCTTGAAGCTCAAGGTGGATTGTGCATTATGCATTATACCCGTGCATGAAGTGATTGCAAAAAATAACTTGGTACGTTTTTTCAGACTATAATCAGCTCAGCGGAATAGCTTGCAGCTTGTAGCTGAATCACCAACTTATATCTTTTTCGCAATGCTGATAAAAACGTTAGTCTTCGGTTTTGTTATCGACCTCGATGATCTTCCAGAGGCCAGCGGCGATGGCACCGCCGCAGAACGGGCCCACGATGAAGATCCACAGCTGGCTCAGCGCGTCGCCACCAGCCAGCAGAGCCGGACCGATGGAACGGGCGGGGTTCACGCTCGTGCCGGTGTAGTGGATGCCCACCAGATGAATCAGTATCAGCGACAGACCGATGGCCAGACCAGCCAGGTTGTTGGTGGCTCCGTTGGTCTTGCTCGTCGAGCCAAGCACCACAAGCACAAACAGGGCGGTGAGCACAATCTCGACCGTCAAGCCCGTGGTCACCGACACCGTGCCGGCAGGGCCAATCTCGTTAAGCGTCTGCAAGCCGTTGGCTCCCAAGCCGCTGTCGCAACCGGCAATCACACACAGCACACCGGCCGCAAGGATGGCTCCAATCACCTGGAAAATCACATACATGCCGAAGTCCTTGGCACTCATCTTCCCATTCAGGAACACGCCAAACGAGATGGCCGGGTTGATGTGGCAGCCACTGATACCGCCAATGGTGTAGGCCATGGCCACAACAGCCAGACCGAAAGCGATGGCCGTGCCAAGCACAGCAGGTGTGCCGGCAATGTGTGCCGTGTCGCAACCAAGGCTCACGGCTGCGCCACATCCCAGAAACGTAAGCACGAAAGTGCCCACTAACTCAGCTAAATACTTCTTCATAATGAATGAGTTTAAAGTTATTAAATTAGTTGATGATTTGAAGCGTTTCAACTTTATTTTGCAAAAATACGACTTTTTTCGCGAAACTGCAACTTTTGTCCCAAAAAAAGTTCGTAAATTTGCCCTCGCATTTCAAATGCAGGATTTAAAACACTACCGATATGAACATCTCTATAGTAGGAACGGGCTATGTGGGATTGGTCACCGCAGCCTGCTTTTCGGAACTCGGTATCGATGTCACTTGCGTCGATCCCGATATGCAGAAAATCAACCGCTTGGTCTATGGCGCCATCCCCATCTATGAGCCTGAGCTGGAGAACTTGATGACGCATAATGTCAACGACAAGCGTCTCCATTTCTCCACCGACTTCAACAAGGGTTTTGAGAATGTTGACTATGTGTTCTGCACCGTCGATGCCATGGCCGACGATGAGGGGGCCACCGACATCGAGTCGGTGCTGAACATTGCGCGCATCTTCGGACAGCGCATCGACCGCTATTGCACCTTTGTGCTCAAGAGCACGGTGCCAGTTGGCACCGCACACAAAGTGAGGGAGATAATCCAGCACGAGATTGATGAGCGCAAGGTGGATGTGAAGTTCGACATCGCCAGCAACCCCGACTTCCTCACCGAGGGCAATGCCGTGAAGGACTTCATGAAGCCCGACCGCATCGTCATCGGTGTCGAGACCGAGAGCGCCCGCGAGTCGATGGCCAAGGTCTATCGCACCATCCTCCTCCACAGCAACCGCCACGTGATCTACACCGACACCCGCACGGCCGAGATGATCAAGTATGCCGCCACGTCGATGCTCGCCACACGCGTGAGTTTCATGAACGAAATCGCTAACCTGTGCGAGCTCGTGGGAGCCGATGTCAACACTGTGCGTCACGGCGTGGGAACCGATAGCCGCATTGGACCCAAATACATCTTCCCAGGGTGTGGCTATGGAGGCACGCTGTTCCCGCAGGACATCAAAGACTTGGTGAAGATTGCCGATTCCCATCAATTCGACATGACGGTGCTCAAGGCCGTGGACGATGTGAATATGCGGCAGAAACGAATACCTTTTAATAAGGTGTCTCGATTCTTCGATGGAGACCTCAACAACAAAACGGTCGCCATTTGGGGACTCTCGTTCAAACCAGGCACCGACGACCTGCGCGAGGCTCCCAGCGTGATCACCATCGACCTCCTGCTCGAAGCCGGGGCCAAGGTGCGGGTCTACGACCCCGTGGCCATGAACGGCACCAAGCAGCGATGGGCCGACGTCTATTGCGGCATCGACATGTATGATGCCGTCAAGGGGGCCGACGCCTTGCTCATGCTCACCG
>JAFYCU010000001.1 GCA_017545095.1 Muribaculaceae bacterium
ATGCCTACCGCTATCAGTGGTATGAATCCAATGTTCCACACTTTTGATACACCTTCGGGTGCCGTGGGGATGGCGGTCACACTCTGTGACGGGCCTCGTAGAGGGCCAACAAACGAACAATTCGCTCATTGTCAAAGCTATGCAACCTGCGAAACTTGAATAAGTAATTATTTTCATTTTGCAAAATTAGAAAAACTGTATGGATTTTGCAAATAAAGCAGCAGAACTTCACGCGTGAACCTGGAAGAATGGACATTGCTGGAGTCAATTCATGCACGCTTCATCTCACAGTGCGCTTGCACAATTCAGAAATTTTGATGAAATTTGCATGTCGAAATCTCTAAGCGCCATTTGCTCTATGCGTTTCCTTCCCCTACTCCGTTCTATCGTTGCCGTTATGGCTGTGCTGACCCTGATGGTAGAAGCCCAGCCAACGCATAACCGCCCTATAGGCACCTACCCCGGTAATCCTGACGAATACTTCGGCCCCGCGCTGGTGGAAGGCGGTGGTTACCGCAACCTGGCCCTGCACCGCATGGTGTGGCAATCGAGTGCCTGCGACTTCAACCTCACCTCGCATCTGCTCACCGACGGCATCATCCACCACGGCGAGGCGGCCTGGCTGCGCGTCACCACGCCCAACGGCGAACGGCCAGTACACCAGCGCGAGAGCGCCATCGACGGCAACGACTGGACGTGCAACATCGTCATGGGTGGCGACACGTGGCTGCAATACGACTGGCAGGGCATGAGCGTCGACGTGGACGAGGTGGAGATGGTGTGCAGCATGGCCTATCGGCCCGACAGCCCTCAAGGATTTGAGCTGCGGCTGCACACCTCGACCGATGGCCTACAATGGCAGGTGGCCGACCAGTGGCAGGGCGACACGTTGCCTGGCAACGCCTCGCGCCGCCGCGCACACAGCGACCCGAACAAGAACTCCGATGATGACAGCGACCTGCTGCCCACACGCAGCATCCGGCACACATTCCACATCAGCCACAGCCGCTTCTCGCATCTGCGCATGGCATTACGTGCCCCTGCCGCAGCACACTGGACCATCACCGAGCTGAAGATGCACCGAGGCGGCTCACCTGCCGCCGGCATCCTGCCCGCCACACGGTTCACCAGTGCGTGGCGCAGCGCGGGCACCAGCGGCGAGTGGGTGACCATCGACCTGGGCGGTACAAGCATCGTCGACAAAGTGCGGCTGCACTGGCTTGGCACACCGGCAAAGGGGCACATCCTAGTCAGTGATGATAATGCGAACTGGAAAACAGCGGCCACGCTGCCCAGCAATATGCAGCATGCTCAGGAAGTCACGCTGGGGTACGCATCATGCCGCTACGTGCGTGTGACGATGAGCGAGAGCCGCGATGGCGAACCGATGTGCCTGACCGAAATCGAGGTGCTGGGCACCGGCGGCGTGAGGGTGCAGCCTCACGCTTCCGGCGGATGGCAGGGCCGGCAGTGGTTGCTCGATGGCGGCGATTGGCGGCTGCAACGCGCCTCGCAGGTGACCGATGACGGGGCACAAGTTTCCTCGTCAGGTTTCGACACCACGGGGTGGTTTACAGCCACGGTGCCTGCTACGGTGTTGTCGAGTTTTGTTAATGCCGGTGCCTTGCCCGACATGAACCACGACGACAACCTGCTGCTGGCTTCGGAGTCGTTTTTCGGGGGTGATTTCTGGTACCGCCGCACCTTTGACCTGCCCGAGGAGTTTATGCATCGCCGTGTGATACTCCACCTCGACGGCATCAACTGGAAAGCCGAGGTGTGGCTCAACGGGACGCTGGTCGACCGCATCGACGGAGCCTTCAAACGCGGCCTGTGCGACATCACACGCCACTTGCACGACACCGACAACGTGCTTGCCATACGCATCATCGCCAACGCCCATCCTGGCGGCGTGAAACTCAAGACCGAGCGCAACACCGACTACAACGGCGGCATCCTTGGTGCCGACAACCCCACCTTCCACGCCACCGTGGGCTGGGACTGGATCTCGACCATCCGCGGCCGCGACATCGGCATCTGGGACGACATGTACCTCACCGCCTCGGGCGATGTCACCCTCAGCGACCCCGTGGTGACCACCACACTCGGCGCGAGCGACACCTTGGCCACAATGACCCCCGCCGTACGCCTCACCAACCACGATGCCCATCGCTCCGTCACCGGCTTGCTGCGAGGTAGCATCGGCGACATCCATTTCCAACGTCTGGTCGCCATTCCGCCCGACACCACCATCGAAGCCGTGTTCTCACCCGAAGCATTTCCCGAACTATGCGGCCAGACAATGCGCCTGTGGTGGCCCAACGGTTATGGCGAACCGTATCTTTACGATGCCTCCTTTATGTTTGTCGCCGATGGACAACCGGGCGATAGTCTCCACTACCGAGCCGGCATCCGCGAGGTCACCACCACTGGCAAGGACTCGTGTCTGCGTATCTATGTGAACCACCGCCGCGTGGTGTCGCTGGGCGGCAACTGGGCCTTCAGCGAGAACAACCTCAACTACCGCGGTCGCGAATACGACGCCGCCGTGCGGCATCACCGCGAGATGAACTGCAACATGATTCGCAACTGGGTGGGCATGACCGCCGACCGCGAGTTTTACGAAGCCTGCGACCGCCATGGCATCATGGTGTGGCAGGACTTCTGGCTCGCCAATCCCGCCGACGGCCCCGACCCCGCCGATGAGGCAATGTTCACCGACAACGCCCGCGACCTGATGCTGAAAATACGCCGACACCCCTGCCTCACCATCTACTGCGGTCGCAACGAGGGCTATCCGCCGCCAAGCCTCGACAGCGCATTGCGGCACTTGGTGGCCACGCTGCATCCGGGCCTGGACTACATCTCTAGCTCGGCCGACGACGGGGTGAGCGGCCACGGCCCCTACCACGCGCTACATCCCGAGGAGTATTTCACCCGCCAAACCGGCAAGCTGCACACCGAGCGCGGCATGCCCTGCGTGATGACCATCGAGGGGTTGCGCCGCACACTCGACGACGCGCACCTGTGGCCGCAAAACGAGTATTGGGGCCGCCACGACTTCACCCGCGAGGGGGCACAACGCGGCGAAGCATTCAACCTGCTGATTGAGGAAAGCTTCGGCACACCGCAGTCGGCCGAGGAGTTCACCCAATGGGCACAATGGGTCAACTTCGAGGGCTACCGCGCCATGTACGAGAGCGGTAGCCGCGACCGCATGGGACTGCTCATCTGGATGAGCCACCCCTGCTGGCCCTCGATGGTGTGGCAGACCTACGACTACTACCTGGAACCCACCGCCGCCTACTTCGGCGTGAAGCACGCCTGCGAGCCGCTGCATGTGCAGTGGAACCCCGTCAGCGACCGCGTGGAGGTAGTGAACCGCTCTGCAGGTTTTCGGCGGGGCGCTGCATCGGCCACCTTCATCGGCATCGACGGCACAGTGTTGCGGATTGCCGAGCAGCCCTTCACTTGCAAGGAAGACACCACCGTCAACCTGAGTCTGAGAACCACTCCACCCGACTATGAAGGGGTGTACATCATGCGTTTGGAACTCAGGGACGAGAAAGGGAAATCGCTGTCGGTCAACGACTATGTGCGCAGCACCACCGGCCATGACCGCCGTGCGCTGCGCTTGATGCCAACCGTCACCATGCAGGCCACAGCGTCAGTGGACGGCACGCAAGCACGCGTCACCATCACCAACACCAGCTCCGTGCCGGCGATGATGCTGCGCCTGAACCTCAAGGGCGATGACGGCGAACAGATTCTGCCTGTCGTCTACAGCGACAACTACCTGCACCTGTTGCCCGGCGAAAGTCGCACCATCACCATCGAATGGAATGCCGCCGATGCGCGAGGCACCACACCAGTCGTCGAAATCACCGGCACCAACGTGAAGCAGTGCTCGATAAGGTTGCTATAGTGATGAGTGACGAGTGATGAGAACTCTTGACCCGTCACTCGACACTCTTGAAACGCATGATTTTGGCATCCCTGCTCAAGTCAAAAGTCCATTCGGGTGTTATAATGTAGTAATTGTTGATTGTGCTCCATGCGTCACCACCTTTCATACTATTTAATATCTCAATCTCTTGTGCCGGCATATAGCTTTGGGCTAGAATAAAAGCGCTTTTCGCTTTGTCCACCACAATCACAGCATGCCCGGGCGAACCAGGTTGAATGATCACATCTCCGATATGGAGAGGAACTGGCAACGAATAATCATCATAAACCGTGTCCATTTCCATATCCATCGGCAGCGAGGCTGTTCCGGCGTAGGTGAACACCATCAGCAGATACTGGCGGAACGTGGGATAGGTATAGTCTTCCTGATTGTTGATACGGTACCACGAGGCATGGTTGCCATTCACCTGGATACGCTCGCCGTGCGCCCACCGCTCATAGTCGGCCAGAAAACCGCTCACAAAATGGAACTTGATCTTGTCATACTGTTTGCTCTGCCACAAATATTCGCTGTAGAGGCGAATGCAGGCGTCGGCGCATTGCTGCAGGTCCTCGGTGTCGATGTCCATGTCCACCACACGATAAGCCGCACGCTGGTTTGGTTTCTCACGGCCATCGTAAAGATGCGTGGGATAACCCTTGGGCTTCAGCGGCAAGTTGCGCAGATACTCGGCAAACGACCCCGGCGCCACCGAATCGCGCATGTGGTCATTCCATGTCGGGATATCCCCTACACACTTAATCGGGTCCACCTCAACGGAATCCACATTCTCGGAATGGCATCCCATGATGGACTCCTTGTCGTTGGACTCATTTTTGCAATAAAAAAACAGCAGCAAAAAAGCCAGAATCGCAATTAAAACATTCTTCATGGTTCTAACGGTTAAATTAACGAACTAATAAGGGTCATCCGATATTCGGAGTGATAGATTTGGAGCTATTGGCAAAACGTTATCTCGCTGATAAATCTTGCGAGATGGCTTTCCAGTGTGGGTGATGGGCGATGCATGTTGGGTTACTCATGTGCTGGCCGGATGGCCGAGA